>NZ_CP183886.1:3305000-3605000 GCF_048572955.1 Pristimantibacillus sp. PTI5 | reverse complement strand
GAACTTTCTCGTAGTGGATCCATCCGCCTGGGTAAAGGGCTTAAACAGCTTATCTACCTGTTCAGGTTTCATGCCGATACCCGTATCCGAGATCGTGAAGCGCAGGCTGATCTCGTCATCCGATTCCCCCGCCAGCTCAAGCTGCAGCCTTACTCTTCCGCGGTTCGTAAACTTGATTGCATTCATACAGATATTCAATAGGACCTGCTCCAGACGCATCGCATCGCCGATAAGGGTCTGCGGCAACGACTCCGGCGTATCCACAATGAATTCGAATTGCTCCTTGCCGCCCATAAATACGCTTAATTGATCGGTTATGCGGTGCAGAAGCTCTTCCGGCTGAAAGGGCAGCCGTTCGATATCGACCTTGCCCGCCTCAATTTTGGAAAAATCCAATATATCATTAATAAGCCGCAGCAGCGTCTCGGAGGACGTATGCATCTTGTCCATGTAATCTTTCTGCGATGCGGAAAGCCCTGTTTTGCGCATCAGCTGCGTTAAACCGATTATGCCGTTGAGCGGGGTCCGGATCTCATGGCTCATCAGCGCCAGGAACCGGCTTTTCGCCTGATTCGCCTCCTCCGCTTCCTGCGTAGCGCGAACGAGCTCCTCCTGCACCATTTTTTGCTCAGATATATCGCGGGCGATGCAGGAGAAAAAAAATTCGCCCGTATCTTCATCATTATGCGCTACGACAACCATGGACACATGCAGCGGCTCGCCATTTGTCTTCAGCAGCTCGGCTTCGCTTTCCCAATACCCAAACTCCCTGGCCAAGGCTGCACCCTTCACGAACTCCGCATACATAGCCGGCTCCGAATGCTGCTCCACCGAATGCTCGTTGCCCGAGGCGTTCAGCAAGCCCAGCATCTCTCTGCCGGCGCGGTTCATATAAACGAGCTTGCCCTTCGAGCTCACCGATGCGATTAAATCCTTCGCTGACTCCACAATGTCAAGCAGTCGATTCCGCGCCTTCTCCACATGCTTGCGGTCTGAAATATCCAGCACCATGCCGACGACGCCCGAGAAACGGCCATTTCGGTCACGCAAGCCGTTGGAGCTGTGCAGCGCCGGTATGCGGGTGCCGTCTTTATGAATAAAGGTCCATTCCCGTTCATACGAGAAGCTCTCGCCGCGCAGTTCCTTGAATACCTCTAGTCCTGGCTGAACCTCTCTTCCGAGCTTGAGCGTCAGCTTCTCGGCTTCCAAACGGATCTCATCCAAATCTATGAACAAGAGCGGAGTTGCCACGCCAGCCAGCTCCTCCGTCTTATAACCCAGCATTTCTTCCGCTGTTTTATTGAGATAAGACACCTTGTATTGGTCGTCGAGCACGATAAAGGCATATTGGTTTTGATTGATGATCGCCTCAAGCCGGTCGAACATTTCCTGCAAATGCTCCATCATTCCGTTTACCGAATGTCCGAGCTGCCCAATCTCGTCATGCGGCTCAACCTCGAGATGCTCCGCTTCAAAGAGTCCTGCCGCAGCCTGCTCCGTAACCAAAAGAATCCGCTCAAGACGTTTAACGATGCGCTCGAAATAGAGAAAGAAAAAGATGACGATAATCGCCTCGGAAATTGCAATCGTACTAAAAATACGCCAAAAGATCGGCTTAATCATTTCTTGAAACTTCGACGTCGGCTCCTGCAGCGCAATGCGCCAAGGCGTATCGCTAACCTTTGTATAAAAAACTGAGGAAGGGATCTCTCCTATTTTCAAGTTCGCTACTCCCGCGTTTGAATTCAGCATTTTACTCGCAATGGGACGCAAAGGAGATTGCTTCTCGACTAAGCTTGTTGCTCTCATTTCCCCGCAATCGGAGCAATAAATCATCCCGCCGGCATCATTAAACAAGCGGAGGACTGCGTTCTCGCCCGCAAATTCAATAAACGGACGCAGCGCCGAGAATACGATGGAGGCATAAACAATTCCCTTCAGCTCATTCGTTGCGCCATATACGGGCACTAGAATAAACGATTGCTTCGAACTAGAGTACGAAGGAATGAAGGGGTCCGTAATCACAACTTCTCCTGCAGACGCCTCTTCGAAAAAAGCTTCCCCGCTCATGTCCCTTTGCGGGCCATCCGTCCGCAGCGTAATGCCCGTCTCGCTATCCATATAGCCGATGGCATGATAAGTGAAACCTCCGCGTACGAGCTCCCGCCCAAAATAATGCAGACGCTCCTCGTCCGTTCCGAACCGCACAACTTCCGTACGGCTCATCACCACAACCTCCGCCTTCCGGATCGCCAGCCACGAAGCCAGATCGTTAGCGCGGTTGTCCAGCATGCTGCTCGTCTTCTCAATCTCCGATTGGAGCATCGCTTCCTTGACTACGGAATAATTGCCCACACCGGCAAGTAACAGCGGGATCAAAGAAATGAGCACAATTAGAATCAAGCCTTTTGTCCGCAACGACATTTTTTTCAAGCCGTTTTCCCCTTCCGCTGTGCGTTTCCGCAGCTGTCGAACTTTGACACTATTATACCTCTTTTATCTATTGTTGGAACAAAAAAAACGCTAGAGCCAGCTTGCCGCATGACCGCGGAAAGCTGCTCTAGCGTTTCTCTATTTTAAGGTTACAAACAGGCTTGCTGCTACTCTGCCGAGAGGATCGATTCGATGCGGCTAAGCTCCTCGTTGCTGAAATCAAGGCGGCTCAAAGCAGCTACATTGTCATCAATTTGCTCCACTCGGCTTGCGCCGATCAGCGCCGATGTTACGCGTCCGCCCCGCAGTACCCATGCAAGGGACATTTGGGCAAGCGATTGCCCGCGTTCCGCGGCAAGCGTATTCAGCTGCTTGATTTTTTCCAGCTTGCCGTCGGTAATTTGGTCCGCCTTTAGAAATACGCTCGGTCCTCCCGCGCGCGAATCCGATGGAACGCCGTTCAAATAACGGTTGGTCAGCAAGCCTCCAGCAAGCGGGGAAAACACGATAGAGCCGATACCCTCCTCCTCAAGCACATTCTGCAGTCCATTCTCGATCCAACGGTTGAACATGGAATAGGATGGCTGGTGAATAAGGAAAGGCGTGCCCAGCTTCTTCAAAATGGCAGCTGCTTGGGCCGTTTGCTCCGCGCTGTAATTCGAAACGCCGACATACAGCGCCTTCCCGCTGCGCACAATGTGGTCAAGCGCGCCCATGGTTTCTTCAAGCGGCGTTTCCGGATCCGGACGGTGGTGATAAAAAATATCGACGTAGTCCAGGTTCATCCGCTTCAAGCTCTGGTCGAGGCTGGAGATCAAATACTTACGCGAGCCAAAATCCCCATATGGGCCTTCCCACATGTGATAGCCTGCTTTGGTAGAAATAATAAGCTCGTCGCGGTGTGCCGCGAAGTCCTGCTTTAAAATTTGGCCGAAGGTTTCCTCCGCCGAGCCTGGAGGCGGTCCGTAGTTATTGGCCAAATCGAAATGGGTTATCCCTAAGTCAAACGCACGGCGCACCATGGCCCGTCCATTCTCAAGGCGGTCAATGCCGCCGAAATTATGCCATAGCCCCAGGGAGATAGCTGGCAGCTTCAAGCCGCTACGTCCTACGCGATTGTACTTCATGCTCTCATACCGATGATTAGCCGCTAAATAAGTCATGATCGATTTCCCCCAAGCCTTTATTTAGAAACGCTTATTCGATACTTGCAATCCTAAGGGCGTTTCCCCTGTCTATTGTACAGCTGCCGCTCATAAAATGGAAATTAATCTAACGGCTATACTTCTTATCCAGCTTCAAATGCGGGCTGTTCCGTACTGTCTCCTCAAAGAACACCGGCTGCTCCCGAACTAGCCGTTCCCATGCCTCTACGCAATGCGGGTCAAAATGCACCCCGCTTTCCTTAAGGATAATTTCCATTGCCGCTTTATGCGTCATGGCCTTGCGGTACGAACGCGAGGAGGTCAGCGCATCGTAAACATCCGCTACAGCCGTCACCCGCGCGAGCAGCGGGATCTGCTCCCCTGCCAGCTGGTCCGGATAACCGCTTCCATCCCATTTCTCGTGATGGGAACGGATAACGGAAAGCTCCTCCGGCATGAACCCCAGCCTCTTGCACAGATCGTATCCCGATACGGGGTGCACCTCGATAATTTTACGTTCCTCCGGCGTCAGCTTGCCCGGCTTGTTCAAAATCGTATCCGGTATCCGCAGCTTGCCGACGTCATGGACAAGTCCCCCTTGCGCAATGGCTCTCAGCTCCGCGGAGGTTAAGGAAAGCTCCTCGCCAAGCTTGAGCGCGTAAAGGGCAACCCGGTAATTATGACCGGCCGTATAGGAATCACGCGCTTCCGTTGTCATGACCAATTCGCGCACGCTGGAAGACATGTAGGTGTTGATCCAGTCGCGCGGATTGGCGCGGAACATCAGCTTAACGGACGAGGTGATCGATTTGGAGCTGACATATTGATTTACGATTCCGACAACCATTACGATTACGGATGCGAGCAGCAGGAAATGATACAGCCACCAGCTTATATTCCAAGTCTCGCCGCTCACGATAATGAACTGCGCGACGACCATCCATCCCGCGCTGTAGACGATTGCCAGCTGCAGCGGAAAGCGGGAAGATAAATAAGTCATCAAATAACGGTATATCGTCCACCCGTTCAAGCCCAAGATAAATAATGTAGCGGTCCATTTCATCGGCAGTTCCTTCAGCTGGAAATAAAGAATCGCATCCGGATTAAACCACAGCACGGCGCAAAATCCAAACAGCAGGAGCGTCCATACCGGAAGCAATAGCCTCTGCCACTCGGAAAACCATTTAATCAACGGCAGATCTACGGAAAGGGCAGACAGCCACAGCCATACAACTGCCAGCAAAACGCTCAGTTGGGCGGCGCTTCCGGCAATATCGGAATGATGCATCATAAAACCCGGAGTCGATAGGCCGTGAAAAACAAACATAGCCGTGAGCGATACATAAGATAGCGATAGAAAACTAATCTTAATATTGCGAAGCTGTATCGCGACAAAACCGACTGCAATGGCCAGGGCAAGCGAGAACAAAGAAACGAGACTGACGATATAAAAATGCTCATACGGCGCTTTTATGCTTTTATCCAGCTCCGTGCCCCGTAACAAAAGATAAGCGGCAAGCGGTAAAAGCATGGCTGCAGCCAGACGTGTGTATACCCCCGTATTTGTACGCAAACGGCTTCCTCCTACAGATCTTACTTTGTTATGAATAGCAAATATACTACCGCCAATTTGGGGTGTAAAAGGATAGGAGACATCGAAAAGTAATCTCGAAATATGTAGGATAATGTTGGATTTATATATATCCTTATCATAACATCCCTCCCGCTCCTTATAAATAGTGATGTTTATAGTGAAATGAATAAGAAGCATTCGACAAATTATATTTTTATGTTAGATTAAGGTTTTTTCATGTTTGTTTTGTTATAGTAATTGAAGATGGGAAAAACGAAGGGAGTTTATGGAATGAATAACAAGGAATCGCAGCCAAACAAAGACGCAGAAAACGAATTGACTGCGAAAGAAGAGCGTTACACGTTCGATGAAAGCAATCCGCAGGACAAGCTTTCAGAGCAAGATGCAGCGATCGAAGAAGAGCTTCAGCAAGAATCGGACAAAGAGCATGCAGAAGCAGCCAACGACGAAATTCGCGCCACTGCTTTAAGCGCGGAGAGCGTTCATCAATCACCAAAAGGCGGAAGCGGCAAAATATGGGCGATCGTATCGGCCGTATTGGCGATTTTGCTGATTATCGTATTAATTAAGCCGCCATTCGGGGGCGCCGGCAATGAAACGGTTGCAACCGTAAATGGTGTCGACATAACGCAGGACAGACTTTATGACGAGCTCGTTACGGCTGGCGGACCGGCTACGCTTGAGAACATCATCACGCAAGAGCTTATCGCGCAGGAAGCCAAAGCAGCCAGCATTGAAGTTACCGATGCGGACATCGATTCCGAGATCGATCTGATCAAGAAGAGCTTCGGCACGGAAGAGGAGTTTACTGCAACGCTTGCCCAATACAACATGACGCTTGAGAGCTTGAAAAAGGATACAAAAATCAACCTGACGATCCGCAAAATCCTGGAGCCGAAAACGGATGTAACGGACGAAGAGGTTCAGCAATACTTTGATGCGAACAAGGAAACGCTCGGTACGCCTGAACAAATCCAAGCATCGCATATTTTGGTTGCTACCAAGGAAGAAGCGGACGCTATTCTTGCCGAGTTGAAGCAAGGCGGCGATTTCGCGGCGATCGCAAAAGAGAAATCCATCGACACGGGTTCAAAAGACAAAGGCGGCGATCTTGGCTTCTTCGGCAAAGGCGATATGGTTGCCGAGTTCGAAACGGCTGCATTCGCGCTGAAGATAAATGAAATCAGCGGCGTTGTTCAATCCGAACACGGCTTCCACATCATTAAGAAAATCGCTGAGAAAGCTGCTGTTGTTCCAACCTTTGAAGAGAAGAAAGAAGAAATCAAGAAGCAGCTTGTTGCTACGGAAGCAAATGAGCTGTCCGAAGCGTGGATGACTGAAATTCGTGCAAAAGCGAAAATCACGAATACATTGACTCCGGAAGCATCTGCAGACCCAGCGGCTACCGAAGCGCCGGCAGCAGAATAACCCTCAAATACGAAATGGGACAGCGCGACGCAGGCGATTTATAACCTGCGTTACGCTGTTCCTTTTTATTTTCGGCAACAGAAAAAAAGCCCCCTGTCACCCGGAGGGAGGGGCTAAGGGGGCTTTGGCTTCAGCAGCGCAGGCGATTATGATCTTTGTTCGTTCGGTTCGCATCGGCTGCTGCATAGGAATGGCTCGGCTTGGCATGTTGGCTTGTGCGTTTTTTAGCTCGGCTGTTTCAGAATCTCTACTGGCAATACCTGCGTTTCTCTGAAGTTAATATATCATATTCGACTCTTGCAATTTGGAGTAGATGATTGTTTTACTAGATTCGACCATTTTGAAACCTGCATGAAACGTAGGTTTAATGGACCGACTATTAGCCGGGAGGGCAGTATGACTCGATAGGCGTAAATCGGTAGATAATAAGTGCAGTGAAGCGCTTTGGGAATATGATATGATGGGGCAATATGACATTCACCTATTATTGGAGGGAATTAAGTGAGCAACCATGCAGTACGCAGTTATGAGGATACCTTTACGTTGTATGAATTAACCGAGGCGAGCACGCAGTCCCGCGTCATCGTTTGTCCGGAGCGGGGAGGCATTGTGATCGGATGCCAGTTGAACGGGCTTGAGCTCTTTTATTTGGACAAGGCAACCTTTGAGCACAAAACCGCGAATATTCGTGGCGGGAACCCGATCTTGTTCCCGATATGCGGACAGCTTGAAGAGCAAGCCTATGAATGGAACGGCCAAACCTACAGCATGGCTAACCATGGCGTCGCCCGCAATGCCGCGTGGAATGTTGTAAGCACGAATGCTGACGGAGAAGCATCGATTACCATTCGCCTGCAAAGCAATGAAGATACGCTTCGCTCTTATCCTTTTGCCTTCGAGCTTCTGTTTACCTACGTGCTTCAAAATGGGCAGCTGCATACGCGTCAGACCTACCGCAATCGAAGTGAAGCTGCGGCTATGCCGTTTTATGCCGGCTTCCATCCTTACTTCGCGATCGATTCGGACAAGAAGATCGCCTACGAGATCGATGCAACCCGCTATTTCGATTATAACGACAATGTCGAGAAGCCATTCGACGGCGTCATCGATTTGGAAGGGCTGGTTGAATCCGTCTGCTTGCTGGATGCGAAGAAAAGCGAAATTTCCTTCCCGTCGGTTCAAGGCGCCCGCGTACGCTTGACGTATGACGACATTTTCAAATATATGGTGCTGTGGTCGGTTAAGGACCGTCCTTTTGTTTGCGTCGAGCCGTGGATGGCAATGACGGGAGAGCTTGGCCGCAAAGAGGAGCTGGTCATGCTGAATGCCGGCGAAGAGCTGCAAGCCAATCTTACGATCAGCTGCGAGCGCTAATTCCCCCTAGTTACAAACGCAAAGTCAACATGCTTATAGAATGAAAAAGAGGGAATCCCCGCTCGCCAGTGTTCTAGCCATGGCGATCGATTGAGTCCCTCTTATCACTTGCAGTCGGTCTTAGTAGCCTTCCCCTTGACCGCCTGTCACGATTGCGATTCCCGAGCTGGCGCCAATCCGCGTTGCGCCCGCCGCGAACATTTGCAGCGCCGTTTCACGGTCGCGTACGCCGCCGGATGCCTTAACTCCAATATCAGGGCCAACGGTACGGCGCATCAGCGCGATATCCTCGACCGTAGCCCCTCCTTTGCCAAAGCCCGTTGACGTCTTCACGAAGTCGGCGCCTGCCTTTTTGCAAATCTCGCATGCGGTAACCTTCTCCTCATCCGTGAGAAGTCCCGTTTCAAGGATGACTTTAAGCACAGCTTGTCCTTTTACTGCCGCAGCAACACCTGCTACATCACGCTCCACGCCGTCCAAATCGCCTGATTTCAGCAAGCCGATGTTCAGAACCATATCGATTTCCGTCGCTCCGTCTTCGATGGCGAATTTCGCTTCAGCGGCTTTGGAAGCTGTCGTGGTCGCCCCTAGCGGGAAGCCGACGACGGTCGTAATACCGACTCCGGAGCCTTTCAATTCTTCAGCAGCAGCCGCTACCCATCCCGCATTCACGCAAACCGTTGCGAATTGGTATTGCTTTGCCTCGCGGCAAATTTGCAAAACCTCTTCCTTTGTTGCGTCTGCCTTTAGTATCGTATGGTCGATCATCGCCGCAACTTCCGCTGGCGAGTAAGTTGTACCGTCGCTCATCATTTATTCCTCCGCTTCATTGTTCATGCATTCCTATGCTCCGGTAAAGACGCAGCCGAAGCGCATCGTTTACATCCTTTTCAATAGGATAAACGAGCAAGCAGGTTCCGTTTCATTATACGAAGCTTTGTACAAAACAACAACAAGGCCCGGCCATCGCCGCCTCCGGTTTACTTTTGCAAGTTCGATACGCTATGATTGTTATGCTCCTCGCTCAGCTACGGCCAAAGGGCCTTTCGTTCCGCTTGAGCTTGAACAAAATTTAGGAGGTCATCGCTCATGGAAAATATGCTTAGCAAAATAAATGAAGCTGCAGCTTACATACGCGACCAGTTGCAAAGCCAGCCGCAAATCGGCCTCATCCTTGGCTCCGGCCTTGGCGTAATGGCCGATGAGGTAACCGAATCGATCGTCATTCCTTACGGGCAAATTCCCCATTTCCCGGTTTCCACGGTAGAAGGCCATTCCGGCGAGCTCGTGGTCGGGCAGCTGGAAGGCAAAACGGTGCTCGTCATGAAGGGACGTTTTCATTATTATGAAGGCTACTCCATGAAAGAGGTTGTATTCCCTGTCTATGTCATGAAGCAGCTTGGCATACAGACGCTGCTCGTAACAAATGCCGCCGGCGGCATGAATCGCGCGTTCGCCGCAGGCGATCTCATGCTTATCACCGACCATATTAACAACACGGGCAGCAACCCTCTCCTGGGAGCCAACATCCCTGAGCTCGGCCCGCGCTTCCCAGACATGTCGCAGGCCTATAACCGCGAGCTTCGCGCTATCGTGGCAGGCAAAGCGGAAGAGCTGGACATCAAGCTGCAGCAAGGCGTTTACGTCAGTATTTCGGGTCCTGCTTACTGCACGCCGGCCGAGTTGTCGATGATGGCAGGCTGGGGTGCGGATGCTGTCGGGATGTCAACGGCTCCGGAAGTCATGGCCGCTAATTACACGGGCATTCGCGTAGTCGGCATTACTTGCATTACCGATATGGCAATCGGCGACGAGCTTGAGCCGCTTACGCATGAGCAAGTCGTGCTCGTAGCCGAGCAAGCAAGACCTAAATTCATCGCACTCGTGAAAGCATCGGTAGGGGCATTCCGCGTGTAAATCCAGTAACCGAACAAGCCGTCAGGAAGTCTATGACTTTCGGACGGCTTCTTTATTATGGGCCCCGCAGCAAAAAAAAAAACCGTTGCGGAAATCCTTCATTTCGCCGCGGCTTCTCCAAGCTGCAGCTTCAGTTTTCTCTCATATATGAAATACACGACCAAATAGATAATAAAAAACACGCTGGATACCAAATACATGGTTGCGTAATTGCTCCATGTCGCAACCAGTCCAAGCAGCATCGCGCCGCTTCCAATCCCGATATCGAAGGCATTATAGAAAGTAGCTGTCGCCACCCCTCTGCGCTGCGGCTCCACCCGGTCGATCACCCAAGCCTGCAGGCCAGGGAAAATGGCTCCAAAGCCTGCCCCGTAAAATACCGCCGAAAGCAGCAGCATCCCCGTAGATTTCGTCATATAGAGCATCACGCAGCCCACGATACACATTACCGCCGCCGGAAAGAGCACCCAAAACCGCCCTTTTGTATCGAAGATCCGCCCGCTCACGAATCGGATCAGAAACTCGCTGAGGGCCAGCACCAAGAAGAAAAATCCGATGTTTTGAACGCCGGACTCTTTGCCGAACAGCGTGATGAAGCTGATTACCCCGCCAAGGGACAAGCCGACCAGCAGCCCTAGCAATGACGGCATCAGCGCTTTCGGCTCCACGAACCTGAGCATGAGAGACGTATTCGCCGCCGTCGCCGCTTTTATCTTTGCGCGCTCTGCTCGCGAATCTCCCTTGACGAACGAAGTGAAGACAATGGCCAGCAGCAGGATACAAGCGCCGACAACAAACAAAGTGTTGAATCCGAACTCCTCCATTAACCAAATGCCGAGAAAGGGCCCCAAAGAGATGGCGACGGCGTTGCCCGTTCCGAAGAAGCCCATGCCCTCGCCTCTTCGGGAGGCGGGAATAATATCTGAAGCAACCGTGCCGTACAGCGTTGTCGAAATGCCAAACCCTACGCCGTGTACGATGCGGAGCATCAGCATCATCGTAATCGTCACCGCAGCGTAATAGCTGGCCGTCCCGATCAAACAGATCGCAACCCCAACTAAGAGCAGCAGCTTTTTGCCGAATTTATCAGACGCCATGCCGACGAATGGCCGAAGCAATACCGCCGAGAAAGTAAATAAGCCGATAATCATACCGATCTGAGCATCCGTACCGCCTTTGTTTGCCGCAAACATAGGCAGCGTAGGCAGCAGCATTTCCAGCGATAAAAACAAGAATAAATTAGATAAGATCAATAAAACGAACGGTTTGGTCCAAAGCGTTTCCTTCACAGTAGTTTCCTCTCGTACGGCCAATGGCTGCGCGTATTTTATTATTCATTATAGCTAATATTCAATTTTAAAATGCCGATTTATACTATAGGTACTACGAACCAGCGTACTAGAAATTTTGGAATCGAGGTCTCATCCTATGCATTTTCCCACGAAGCACGAACCAACTGGAGGCCGTGTTTATACCTCTTTCCTTGCGCAGCTCCTTCGCAATTATCTCTTCGGATCTACGGTTGCCGTAGTCGGCGTTGGCGGCGCCCTTGTGTTTTCTACCTTATCGGTTCCCTCGAACGAGCGCTTTGCGCTGGGCGCAATCATGGCCATTTCCCTTATTATTATGATCGTCTGCGAGCTGTTTGTCTTTTACCGGCATCTCTTGCCGATTCAAGCGATTTTTAAAGCGCAGCAGCCTACGATCGAGCAGCTAAAGACCGCTTATCTTCATACCCACAAATTTCCCGTTTTATCCGTTAGGCGCACCTATGGCCCCCATTTTCTGGGCTTGCTGGTTCCGGCTGTCAGCATGGCCTTCGTCTGCATTAAACTGGGCTTTATAAAACTTCCTTATTTTTATATCGGCATCGCTTCCGCCGTCGCCTTTATGATTGCCAGCATGCATGCCATGATTGAGTTTTTCTTAACGATGAAGGCGATTCGGCCTATTGTCACGCATATTCGGAATCAACATAAGGAATTGTATAAACAGGATATAACACTCAGCGGCAGAGTTCTCGTATCGATCCGCACCAAATTCCGCCTCAGTGCCTTTCTCATCGGTACGCTGCCATTGATGCTGTTTGGCCTGGTCTCGCAAATAAGGCTCGATAACATCCAAGGAGAGGGCAGTTTAGCGTACTGGCAATGGGCAGCCATCATACTCATCATAGGCATTATTTACTCTCTGTTCGGAGCTTCACTCCTCTCACGCAGCATTGAGGAGCCTATACAAACCATTCAAAACGGCATGAGCAGCGTTCAAGCCGGAAATTTCGATACGAGCGCGGCGGATATTTATTCCGATGAATTTTCCAAGCTGGTCGCCGGATTCAATCATATGGTTAATGGATTGAAGGAACGCGAGCAGCGCAATAATCAGCTTCTGCAAAGCTATTTCATGACGCTGGCGGCAGCGCTCGATGCGCGGGATGCCTATACAGCCGGCCATTCTACAAGGGTAGCCCGCTACTCTGTCCAAATCGGCCGTTTGGACGGCTGGTCCGCGGACGAAATCGAGCTGCTCCACAAAACGGCGCTGCTGCATGACATCGGAAAAATCGGCGTGCGCGATGCCGTGCTGCTCAAGGAAGGACGCCTCACTGACGAGGAATTTGATCAAATCAAGCTGCACCCCGTGCTCGGCGAAAATATTTTGAAGCAAATTGAGCCGGCAGACGCGATGGCCGATTTGCTGCCTGGCGTTCGCTCGCATCATGAGCGCTATGACGGGAAAGGTTATCCGGACGGACTGGCCGGCACCGAAATTCCGCTGTTCGGGCGCGCGATCGCGATCGCCGATGCTTTTGACGCCATGACCTCCGACCGGCCATACCGCAAAGGGATGACCGATGAACGGGCGCTGTCCATTCTCGAAGAAGGCAAAGGCACGCAGTGGGATCCGAAGCTTACCCAGCTGTTTATCGATTTGATGCGCGCGAAGGGCAAAACGGACGAAGAAGCCTCATAAATGCGATAAGAGCCATCCGCGGGAAGTTAAACCTTCCACGAATGGCTCTTTTTTTCGACTAGGTTTGAAGCAATAAGTGCGTTTTAACGTTTGATAAGCTTAAAATCATCATAGTGGAAGCCGGGCGCTACCACGCAAGAAACAAGAACCGGCTCATCGCCAAGCGGACGCGCCATTTGCCATTCGTTGGCCGGAACCAAAGCCTGCGGCTGTTGGCCTGCCAACACATCCGGGCCTACGATAATTTCTTTTCTCGTCTCCGGTGCCCCTTCCGTTCCCCCGAGCGTCAGCACCAAGGGACTTCCGGAATGCCACATCCACAGCTCGTCCGAATAGACCGTATGCCAATCCGAAAACTCATCGGGATGCAGCAGAAAATAGATGGATGATGCCGCAAAGCGATCCCCTGAATACGGAGCGCCGAGCACCTCCTGCGGTATGACGAAGCCAGCCTTCCAAATCTCCTTGTACCATCCGCCTTCCACGTGTTGCTTCAAGCCAAGCGACTCTACCAGCGGCGACAGCTGTTTTACGGATACTCCCATCCCATTCAACCTTCTTTCTCTCTTTTGCATGCGTATGCTCTTCTCAATTCGTTTCCTCATTCTATAACGCATGGGCCAGATCGTCAATTCATTAAACAGGTGGGAATAGGCGGCAAAAGATAGGTTGGCTCAGCTAATATATGGAATCCGCTTTGTATTTTCCGATTTATAAGTTATACTTATATTAACGAACATAGGGGAGGTGAACAGATGAACAACGGAGTACATGAATTTGGACGCATCAGCCGCAAGCATTTCATGAACTTGCTCATTATCGTTCCGCTGCTGCTCGCAGCGCTGTTCGCTTACCAAGCAGGCAATACGTTCGAGTTAACGGCCGGCGCCAGCCGCATCACTGCGGCATCGAAATCGAAATATACCGCCTCCGTTAACGCAGGCAAATCGAACAGCACGACCAAACCCATTTTGCCGGAAAACGTTCTGCTTGTCTCTTTTTTGCATTCGCTCCTGCTTCTATACAGAAAGTCTGCAACCCTATACGCGCTTCGTACGTCCGTTCCTCAGCGAATGCGTGATTTGCTTATGACTCCTATTAAATTCACCTCGCATTTTGTGGGCTGCTCTTCTCAATCGGTGTATCGATAACCAATAATTGAGGAGGCACACACAATGAACATTAGAGAATCCGACTTGCCCGGTATTGGCCGTAAATACCAAATTATGACGAGAAGCGGCGACAAGTTTGTCATCATCGTTCACGATGACGGACGCCGCGAAATGTACCACTTCGAATACGATGATCCGGATGACAGCATTTCCATGGTCACGCTTGAAGACGAAGAAGCCCGGCAGGTTGCCGCCATTGTGGGCGGTATGACTTATAAGCCGAAGGCGCTCGAAACCATTGAAGTCGCGCTTGATGACTTAACCATCGAATGGTATAAGATCGAACCGAACGCCGCATGCATTGGCAGAACGATCGGCGAAGCCGATATTCGCCAAACGACGGGAGCGACGATCATCGCTGCGGTCGAGAAGGAAGCGAAGCATATCAATCCAGGCCCCGACTATATTTTCAAAGCGGATACCACACTCATCGTCGCAGGTGAGCGGCAGCATCTAAAGCTTCTTAAGCTGATGCTGCAAAACGGGAGCCGTTAATGATGGATCACATGGTGCTGGAGATCGGTCTTGCCGTTATACTCATTGCCTTAGTCGGGCTGTTAGCTGCAAAAATTCGGTTTTCCGTCATCCCTTTTTACATCTTAATCGGCATGGCCGTAGGTCCTCATGCGCCGCATGTAGGCATATTGGACTTTAGGTTTATCCATAGCGCAGAACTAATCGAATTCATGGGGCGGCTCGGCGTGCTGTTCCTCCTGTTCTATTTAGGTCTGGAGTTTTCTGTGGGCCGGTTAATGAAATCGGGGCGCTCTATTGCGATTGGCGGAACGATATATATCCTCATCAACTTTTCGCTTGGCTTATTATTTGGCTGGATCAATGACTTCCCTATCGAAGAAACGATGGTCATTGCCGGTATTACTACGATTTCCTCGAGCGCCATCGTGGCGAAGGTGCTTGTCGATTTGAAACGGACGGCTAACCCGGAGACGGAGATGATTCTCGGAATCATCATGTTCGAGGATATTTTCCTCGCGGTCTATATTTCCGTGCTCTCCGGGCTTGTGCTCAGCGATTCTTCAACGCTTGGCGGGGTGCTGTTGTCCGCTTCCTATGCGCTCGGCTTCATGCTGCTCTTCTTGATCATAGGCAGGAAGGCTGCCCCGCTTCTGAATAAATTGTTTAATATCCGCTCGAATGAGCTGTTTCTGCTGCTCGTGTTCGGCATGCTGTTTCTCGTCGCCGGCTTCTCCGAAACCATTCATGTCGCCGAGGCGATCGGCGCTCTTTTAGTCGGCTTAGTGCTGGCAGAAACGGTTCATATGAAGCGGATTGAGCATCTGATCCTGCCCTTCCGTGATTTCTTCGGCGCGTTATTTTTCTTCAGCTTCGGCTTGACGATTGATCCGTTCGCCCTTGGCGGAGCGGTATGGCTGTCGCTCGGCGCGGTTGGCGTTACGCTGTTTGGCAATTTCGTTGCCGGCATGCTCGCAGGCAAAAGCGCGGGCCTCTCGCCGAAGGCATCGGCAAATATCGGCCTTACGATCGTATCGCGCGGCGAATTCTCCATCATTATGGCGAACCTCGGCAAAGCCGGCGGCTTGCTTGAGCTGCTGCAGCCCTTCGCGGCTTTATATGTTCTCATTTTAGCCATACTGGGGCCGCTTCTGACGAAGGAATCGAAGCTGGTATTCAAAGGCCTAAACGGGATTTTCAGATGGGAAAAACGGAAGAATGCAAGAGAGCCGTTGCCGGCCAAGGAACAATCGGGCAGCGGCTGAGCAGCCTGTTGAATTGAAGGCCTAATGAGAGCGTATCTCTTGGGCCTTCTTTTTTTTGCTTATATTCCTTGCGACAGGATTATTCTTTATGTTCCACTTCTGTATAATAAAAGCTGGGAAATCCATTTCAAATCAAGGAGGAACAACTTTCAAATGACAGCTGCGCTTTTATATATCGAGGATGACCAGGAGATCGGAAGCTTTGTTTGTGAGCACTTGAAGGATCAGGGCTATGAGGTCCATTGGTTGAAAACCGGCGAGCATGCCCTTGAAGCTGCGGCAGACTGCAGGCTTGTTATTCTCGATGTCATGCTGCCGGGTCTCGATGGTTTTACCGTTGGTCAGCGGCTGAAAAAAGCGATGCCCGACATTCCGATTCTCATGCTCTCGGCACGCACCTCCATCGACGATAAGCTGCAGGGCTTGCAATTCGCGGACGATTACATAACGAAGCCATTTCATCCCGATGAGCTAACGGCACGAATCGAGGTGCTCCTTCGCCGCTTCGGTTCGCGTTTCTCCGAGCCGCTGGCGATCAAGCATCTACTCGTGCATGAGCAGCAAAATCGAATCGAAAATCGCGATACCGGCGAGGAAATTACGTTGACGGGCAAGCAGTTTCACATTTTCAGCTATCTGCTTCGGCATTTGGGGCAAATTTTAACGAAGGAACAAATTTATGAGGCCGTGTGGGGAGAAGCTTTCATCGAAGGGGATAAAACCTTGATGGTCCACATCCGGTATTTACGGGAAAAAATCGAAAGAAATCCGGCTGCTCCCGAAGTCATCGAGACGGTTCGCGGCATCGGTTATCGGGTGCGCGCATGAAGAAGCAGCGCCTCGGCGGCATGCGGTTCCGCCAAACCCTGTTGTCCCGCTACCTGCTCCTCATTTTATTCGCCTTTTTATTTATCCCGATCGTTTTCCCTCTGGCTTCCGTCCTATATATGATCATTCAAGAAAACTCGCAGAGCGCGGATTCCGATTATTTGAAATACGGCAGCGGCAGCGAATTGACCGCCATGTGGCATGAGCAGGCTGCTCATTTGCGGGAATCCGACTCCGTTCAAGTCAACAGCAAGCTTCAGGAGCTGAAGCAAAAATATCCCGAGGCCTCCTTCTTCTGGGTGGATGCAGCCGGCTTGACCAGGCTTCATCTCCCGGAGCAGGAACGGCTCCCAAGCCGCTGGACGCCGGCGGATGCGGTGCAGTTTATGAAGGACAGCATCGACAGCGATCCCTTCACGATCGTCTCCTTCCTTGGCGCGGAGCATGAAGGTCCAGCCTTTATGGCGATGCAAATCCCTCGCAGCATTATTGAGCTGAAGCAGCCGGTTGGAACGGGAACGCCTTTTTATATCTCGTTTTTATTCATCATGATTGTTTTTTTCTTTCTGCTCTCCTTCCTCTTCTTCCGGCATATTCGCAAGCGGCTGATCGGTCTGCAGGCAGCCATGTCGCTGCCTGGCGATAACGGACTGCCGCAGCCGATCATCGTGCATAAACGCGATGAAATCGGCCAGCTGGAGGCGGCCTTTAATCACATGATTGATCAGCTAAGGGAGAGCACGGAACGCGAGCGTGCAGAGGAGGAGCTCCGCAAACGGCTCATCGCCAGCTTGTCGCATGATCTGCGGACGCCGTTAACGGTGATGAACAGCCAGCTCTATTCGCTGCGGAAGGAGCCGCTGAGCCCGAACGCGCAGGCAGCCGTCAAACAAATGGAACAGAAAGTAACCACCTTAGACAATCTGATTGAGAATTTGCTGTCTTACACGCTGATGACCAGCGGCAGATATCCGCTTAAGCTGGAGCGGCAGGATATTTTGCGTCTTGTACGGGAAAGCGCCGCTTCTTGGTATCCGCTCTGGGAGCAAGAGGGCATTTCCGCCGAAATCGAGCTCCCTGATGAAGCATTGGTGCTGGATGTAGACAAGGCCGGGTTTCGCCGCGTGCTCGATAATTTATTTCAAAACGTGACGAGGCATGCGCAAAGCGGCAAGTATATCGGCATCACGGTGGAGCCGTATCAGGATCGTCCTGCCCTCGTTATCCGTGATCGCGGGAACGGACTCCAAGCGGAATCGGCAAGCAAAGGCGCCGGCCTTGGTTTAGCCATCGTTGATTATCTCCTGCATGAGATGAGACTCGACTGGTTCATGGATAACAGCTCTGCGGGAACAAGCGTCTTCATCTTCTTAGATGTTAAAGGAGCCAGCGCCTAGCGGTTGTAAATTATGCAATCGGGCGATGGGGTATTTATGAAATCCGTATTTTTTAAACCAAATTTAAACTTGGGGAACACTGGGTTTAACCTTCATCCGTTAATCTTCTTATTGAGGTGATGAACATGAAGGAATGGGTTATTGAAACAAAAGGACTCAGCAAGCGTTACAAAGGACGTTATGCCGTTTCCAATCTGCATTTAAAAATCGCAAAAGGCGATATTTACGGCTTCCTCGGTCCGAACGGCGCCGGCAAAACAACGACGATCCGCATGCTGCTCGGATTGATCAAGCCCTCTAACGGATCCGTGCATGTTTTTGGACAGCCTTTGAACAAGGAAAGGCTCTCCATCTTGCGCCGAATCGGCTCGCTCGTTGAATATCCGTCGTATTATGGACACTTAACCGCCGTTGACAATCTCGAGGCCATTCGCCGCATAATCGGGGCGCCTGCCTCCAGAATTGCCGAGGTCCTTGAGATCGTCGGCTTAACCAAAGAAGCCCGGCGACCGGTAAAAGGCTACTCGCTCGGCATGAAGCAGCGGCTCGGCATCGCAAGCGCCTTGCTCGGCAATCCGGAGCTGCTGCTGCTCGACGAGCCGACCAACGGACTCGATCCGTCCGGTATTTTGGAAATACGCGAGCTCATCAAGCAAATGCCCAAGCAGCATGGCATAACCGTTCTTATATCCAGCCATCTGCTGAGCGAGGTCGAGCTGACTGCCGGAACCGTCGGCATCATCAGGCAGGGAGAGCTCGTATTTCAGGATACGATTGCTAACCTCCACCAGCAAGCGCAGGGCAGCATGTCGCTTACCGTATCCGAGCCGGAGCAAGCGCTGGCAGCGCTGCGCCAGCAAGGAATCGAAGCCGAGCAAAGCGGATCTGCCCTTCTGCTGGAGCATACGGGCGATCATGCGGTTGCACGTATCGTCAAAAGCCTTGTAGAGCGCGATCATGCCATTTACCGTGTCGAGGAGAAACGAAAGTCGCTCGAGGAGCTTTTTCTCCAGATTGTCGGGGAGGGAAAGCAGGCATGATGCTCAAAGCACTCTCGGCCGATTTTTTGAAAATCCGCGGCAAAGGGCTGTGGTTTCTGATTTTTATTGGCCCGATCGGATTGATTGCCATGCAGGCGCTTAATTACGGACTCCGTTATGATTATTTTACGCAAAAATATGCGGGAAGGCTCTGGGAAACGCTGCTCTCGGACATTCTAATGTTCGTTCCGATCTCGTTGTTTCTCGGGATAACCCTCGTCTCGTCGCTGCTCGCCAATGTCGAGCATCACACTAATGCATGGAAGCAGCTGCTTGCGCTGCCGATTTCCAGGGGCGCCGTATTCAGCGCCAAATTTATGCTCGGCGCCCTTTTGCTTGCTCTATCCTGCGCGGTACTGGCTATAGGCACCGCCTTGCTGGGCTTATCATTACGGTTTGGCAGCAGCGACATGCCTGTCTGGGATATTTTGCGGCTGAGCTTTCTGCCCTATCTCGCTTCCTATCCGGCGCTCGCATTGTTTATATGGCTGTGCCTTACGTTCAAAAACCAGGCGATTCCCATTACGCTTGGCGTTATGATTGCCATAACTTCCGTATTTTCGATTCAGCTGTCCGAATGGTTCCCCGTAAATTGGCCTCTATTTGGCTATATCGGTCCGCGTCAGGAGTTGTTCGTCCTGACAGGCTTGTTGTCTGGCGCGGTCATCTTCCTTATCGGCACCCTTCATTTCAACAGGAAGGATGTGAATTGAAATGCGCGCTTATTTTCGGCTGCTCGCTTCCGAGCATTTAAAGCTTTCCAAGTCCTTTATCTGGCTGCTCCTTCCGATAAGTCCGCTGCTGTCGCTTGCCATCGGTGTATTCGTTTCACTCGATTCGTATGAAACCGCAGGCACGTTCGCACAATATGCCCTGCTTGTCTCGGCGATGGCCGCGTTCCATGCGATGCTGTTTTTGCCTATTTTGACAGGCATCCTCTCCGCCTTCATCTGCCGTTACGAGCATACGGGCGGAGGCTGGAAGCAGCTGTTGACCCTTCCCGTATCGAGAAGCGGACTATTTTTGGCAAAATTCAGCCTGGTCGCCATTCTGCTTGCCGTCACGCAGCTGTTATTCCTTGGCGCGGTTCTATTGGCCGCGATTTACCAAGGCATTGATGGCGGTCTGCCCTGGAAAATGCTGCTGACCGGCATCGGCAGCGGCTGGCTCGCCTGTCTGCCGCTTGCGGCGCTGCAGCTGCTTGTATCCGTGAGCTGGAGCAGCTTCGCTGCCCCGCTTGTCATCAATGTCATGCTGACCATTCCGAACATGCTGATCCTGAATTCGGAACGGTTCGCTCCCTTTTACCCCTGGGCACAGCCCATGCTGGCCATGCTCAGCTTCAGCAACGAGGGGTTCGGCGCCTTCGCGCTGCCATTAGAAAATATTCTTATTACAATAATGGGCAGCTTTGTATTATTTTTTGCGGCAGGACTGCTCTACTTCAGCCGTAAGGAAATGTAAGCATACCTTTTTCGGGCTGTGCTGCTGGTTATCGACCAGTTAGAATAGCCCGATTTTTCTTTTCAGAAGGTCACAAACCCCATGGCCTGCTTTGCCCGAAGCAGCGTGGCGTTAGCGGCCTCGGATGCTTTCAGTGCTCCATCCTTCAAAATGGCGATAAGCTCCGCAGAATCAACGATTTCCCTGTACCTCTCCTGGATCGGGATTAATCTCTCGGCTGCTGCCTCGGCTAAATCCTTCTTAAAGCTCCCGTAGCCCTGCCCCTCATACCGTCTTTCAATGGCAGCAATAGAATCACCGGAGAACACGGCATAAATCTCCATGAGATTGCTGACCGCTGGCTTAGTCTCCCAATCCAAACGCACGCTTCCCTCTGAATCGGTTACGGCTTTAGCGAATTTTTTTCTGATCTCATCCGGCGAATCGAGCAAATGCACGCAGCTATTCCGGTTCGGGTTGCTTTTGCTCATTTTTTTACTTGGGTCATCCAGTCCCATTATTCGGGAGCCCAAGCTTTGAATGATCGGCTCCGGTACGACAAAGGTACTTCCATAACGGTTATTGAAACGTTGCGCTAAATCCCTGGTCAGCTCTAGATGCTGCTTCTGATCGTCACCCACAGGCACATGGGTCGCTTGGTAAAGGAGAATATCTGCGGCCATCAAGGCGGGATAGGTAAACAATGCAGCGCTAACCGAATCCTTGCCCTCCGACTTTTCTTTATACTGCGTCATTCTTCCAAGCTCGCCGAAATGCGTCTGCGTTTCCATCAACCATCCGAGCTCAGCATGCGCAGGTACCTGCGATTGTATGAAAATGGTACATTTCTTAGGATCAATACCCGCCGCAATATAAAAGGCAGCAATATCTTTTGAACGTTGATATAACTCTTTCGGATCTTGCTTGACGGTTACGGCATGAAGATCCGGCACAAAGAAAAAGCACTCATATTCCTGTTGAATCGTTAAAAATGGCTGCAGCGCTCCTCCAAAGCCTCCAATATTCAGCTCGCCGCTTGGCTTAATCCCGGATAATACTCGTTTCATGTTCATTCCTCCCTGTTTTTGTTCTAATAAATAAAAAAACACCCGTCCGCTAAAAAAGGGACGAAGTGTTTGCTCCGCGATACCACCCGAATTCGGCCAATGGCCGCACTCTTTCATGTCAATTTCTAACACGATTCCCCTAGATAACGGAGGGACTCACCGTCAACGCCTACTGGATGGTTAACCAACGTTCGGATTGAAGCGAAAGAAACCATTCACCCGGACAATCGTGCCAGACCTCTCACCAGTCGCTGGCTCGCTTTGACAATTGCGTCAGGATACTCTTTTCTTTCATGGCTTTAAGCTATAAATAGATGAAATACACAATACAATACGCGAAGCTAAATAGTCAATCTTTTCCTTTTATTTAAGCTCGCCGATAAGCCCCGGTACTACAAAAGATAGAACTACTGCCCTGTTTCCTGCATGCGATATGATGAAAAGGCAATAGCGTGGCCTAGCTAAAGAAAGAGGTGCGAAGAAAATGAAGAGAGTGCTATTTTATGCGGTCGTCGCCACTGCCAGCTATTTTGCCGGCATCCTTGCTTATATCAGCTATCTTTCGTTTGTATATGACCAAGGGCTTGGAAGCGATTCGAGCAAGCTTATCGCCTGGACGCTCCCCCCTTATTTGTTTATCATTTTGCCTTTCTATACGCTTATGTTCCGCTGGAGCAAAGCGGCTATCCTGCTGCGGATCGTCCTGCTGGCCGGTTTAAGCATCATCGCCGCTGCATCCGTCCCCTTCATGATGGGCTTTGGCATATGGCGGCTGCGTGATCTTTTCTCTCCCGAGATCGGCTTATTTATGGTTCTCTTTGTAAGCTCCGGGCTCGTATTTACAATAGGCTCGGTCGTTGCCGTCAAACAAAAAGGTTATCTGCTTTTTATGCTTGCAGCGCTGCTTTTCATCGTTCTTCCTATCCATGCTCTGGCTGCAGAAGCCGAGAAGAACAGACCCGTCGTTCACCGGATTCCGGAGCAATTTCAAGGCACAGTCGTCATTCACCAATAGAACCCCCTAGAGCCTCCTTTAGCCTCCAAGCAGCCCATTCGTTTGATTCACCAATCTCACCTGCGTCTCGCTCAGCCGCTTCTTCGCATAGCTGGAGTCCGCAGGCTCCACCCATGCAAAGCCGTCTTCAACGTAACGAGGAAAAACATGCATATGATAATGCGTCAAATCATTAAATTTCCCGCCGTTCTGAATAACCGTGATTCCGTCCGGTTGGAATTCCGCTTTCAGCAGCCTTGCCAGCATGGCCGAGGCTTTCATGATTTCGTTCGCTGTTCTTTCGTCCAAATCATCGACATCAAGAAAATGCCGCTTCGGCAGGATGAGCAGATGTCCTTCATTTAACGGATCGATATCGAGAAAACAGGTGACCCATTCATTTTCATAGACGGTATGCGTCTCTAGATGATGATTGGCAAGCTGGCACCCCAGGCAAGGCTTTTCTGACATTCCATTTTCCCTCCCCATCATATTATTGTATCTTTTTCCAATTATATCTCATGAACTAGGCTTCATTGCTGTGTTATTGGTTATTATTTTTCTTATGCCAACGAAAAAAAAGGAGCAGCCGCGGCTGCTCCTTTCTTCTATTCCATTAGCTTCGATCACTTTCATTCAGAACTTCTCGCATGCCGCCTGCCTTATTTGTGGCTTTCGAGCCAAGCCGCTAGAAGATCGATCTCCTCATCCGTCAGCTGCCCTTTATAACCAGGCATTCCATTCCCGCCATTGCTTATTTGCGTTTTAATTTGTTCAAAAGACATTTCCTTACCGACATGCTGCAGGTTAGGCCCATTCCCGCCTGAGAGGTCAACGGCATGACAGCTCACGCAGTTTTTGCCGTAAAGCGACTCTGCTTCTGCCGTATTAACCGCAGCGTTGCCATTGTTCTCTGCCGGTGTTTCGGTATTGGCTCCATTATTGGCATCATTACCGCGGCCGCAGGCAGATAGTGCAAAAATTAACGCAAAGACAGATAGCAGCAAAACCCATTTGTTTTTATAAATCATGATGTTTCCTCCTAGTATAGGGAGTTTTGTTGTTACTTTACCCTTAATTGAATGATCTATGCAGCGTTTGCCAAAGATTTTCAGAAGAGGGAAGACTGCGCATAACAGAAAGCTTACTGGTTATCCTAAACAAATGCATGACAGATTAACCGAAATAAGCTTTAAAGCGGGGTGATTTTGTGGATATGCAAGGGGATCTGGTCAACCACTTAACCGAGCTGCGGAAAAGACTAATTATCGTGATCGCTTGTTTCTTCGTCGCTATGAGCGGAGGGCTGTATGCTGCCCCAAGCATTTTACGGTATATCAAATCAGGTCTGACCGCCAAATCAGTGGAATGGAACGTCTTCTCGTTCACGGACGGCTTGTTCATCTATTTGCGCTGCGCTTTCCTGTTCGCCATTCTTTTCACGCTGCCGGTGCTGCTTTACCACACTTGGGCGTTTGTGCGGCCAGGTCTGACGGAAACGGAAGCAAAAGGAACGCTAGCCTATGTGCCCGTATCCTTCCTTCTTTTTCTTGCCGGCGTATCATTCAGTTATTTTCTGGTGTTTCCGATGATGCTCGGATTCATGATGGAAATGAACCAAAATGTCGGCGCCGTCGAGACGTACGGGATTGATCGGTACTTTTCCTTTCTGTTCAGTGTCGTGTTCCCTCTTGGCATCGCATTCGAAATGCCGCTTATCATCCTGTTTCTGACGAAAATCGGGCTGCTCACTCCTGAACGGCTGAACGGCTCGCGCAAATATGCCTATGTCGGTCTGGCCGTTGTCGGGGCCTGCATCTCCCCGCCGGACTTTGTGTCTCACCTGTCCGTGACCGTGCCGCTGCTGCTGCTCTTCGAGATCAGCGTGCTCGTAACCCGAAGGTATGCTAAACGAGTGGCCGCCGTTCCTTCACCTACTTGAACCAAAAAGGAGAATGACCTATGTTAAACAACATCGGTGTTTCAGGGTTAGTCATTATTCTGCTTATCGCGCTCATCGTTTTTGGGCCGGCTAAGCTTCCCCAGCTCGGCCGG
This sequence comes from Pristimantibacillus sp. PTI5, assembly GCF_048572955.1. GTDB lineage: Bacteria > Bacillota > Bacilli > Paenibacillales > Paenibacillaceae > Pristimantibacillus. The sequence goes on along the minus strand of NZ_CP183886.1, from coordinate 3,580,401 downwards.
GCTTTCGGCGATACGCTGCGCGAATTCCGCAGCTCGACGCGCGGCATTGTGGACGATGAACAAAGCGTCCCATCCGCAGACAAAAAGGATGACATGCAGAAGCTGCTGTAGGACATAAAAAAAGGCCGTTCCCGTATTTCTTCGGGAACGGCCTTTTTTTGTTTTCAGACACACCGCCTCTTTCAAACCAGCAGGCCGCCTTTTTCCCTATACTTCAAAATGCCCTCCGCCGCGCGGTAAGCCAAAGCTCCGACCGTATTCGTCGGATTGTAGCCGGCGTTTTGCGGAAATGAGCTGGCACCGACGACAAACACGTTGTCCGCATCCCACATCTGACTGTACGTATTAACTGCCGACGTGTCTGGTTTATCTCCCATGATGACGCCGCCTGTGTTATGCGTCGACTGATAGGTCATAATCTCATAAGGACCTAGATCCTTTAAATAATCGACCTTATCCGCGCCCATCTCATTCATAATCTTCGAGCAGCGCTCGGCTAGAAACTTCGCCAGCTCGCGATCCTGATCTTCGAAATCAAAGGTTATCCGCAAGAGCGGATCGCCGTAGACATCCTTATAGGTCGAGTCCAAATCAAGAAAATGATGCTTGAATGACATCGATGAGCCTTGTCCCCCTATCGCAAGCGTACGATTGGAATAATGCACCGACTTCGCCTTGAATTCCGAGCCCCAAGCGGCTGTTCCCGACGGCGTCGGATTGTTCTGAATCGGGCGGGCGCCAGTCTGGGTGAGCGCAATGGAGCCTCCGTGAATAAAATTCAGCTCGGAGTGGTCAAAGTTGTCACCGTTATAATCATCAAGAGAAACGCCGAGCGCTCCTGCACCCGCGAAGTTATTGAACTGCTGGTTTTCGAAGAAACCAACCGCGCTGCCTTTCATAACCTGATAGGCGTAGTTCCGACCGATGACACCTGTCCCTGACGCTGGATCATAAGGTTTCCCGATTCCCGACATCAGCAGCAGCCGGACATTATTGAACACGTAGCTCGTCACGACGACGATGTCTGCAGGCTGAATGATCTCCTCCCCCGTCGTTACGTCCGTATACATAACGCCGGTCGCCTTGCCACCCTTATGTAGAACCCGGCGGACATTGGAATGGGTACGGATCTCAAACTTTCCTGTCTTGTTAGCCACCGGAATGACAGTCACCACTGGATCAGCCTTGGCCCCGTATTCACATCCAAAGCGTTCGCAATATCCGCAATATTGGCAGGCGGCACGGGCGATCCCATCAGGATTCGTATAGTTCTCCGATAGATTGGCCGAAGGCAGCATATACGGATTGAGCTTCAGGCGAGTAGCCGCATCTACGAACATCTGCATCGCCGGCGACTTCTTCATTGGCGGGGTCGGAAAAGGGCTGCTGCGTTTGCCGCCCAGAGGATTTACCTCGCCTGAAATGCCAGCCATTTTCTCGAATTTGTCGTAATACGGCTCGATCTCATCGTACGTAATTCCCCAATCCTGAATCGTCATGCCAGCCGGGATTTTATTTTTCCCGTACTTCTCGATCGTCTTGCTGCGAATCTCAAAATCATACGGCAAAAACCGGTAGGTCTGCCCGTTCCAGTGAACGCCCGCTCCGCCGAGTCCGTCCCCGATCAGAAACGAGCCGTACTGCCTCATCGGCAGCGCACGGATTTTCTCATTGCTGCGGAACGTGATCGTTTCCTTAGATAAATCCTGCATCATTTCGTAACGCAGCGCGTAACGCAGCTCGTCATGCACCATGAAATAATCCTCGGTCTTCCGCTCTTTCCCTCGTTCAAGCCCTACCACGTTTAAGCCGCTTTTCGTAAGCTCCGAAGCGATGATGCCCCCAGACCAGCCGACCCCTACGATGACAACGTCGGTTTTCGGTAATGTTTTAGCCATAATATCCTCCCGATTCGCTAATGAGAAACCAAATGGTCTTGCAGGCTGCTCGGATCAAGTTTCGTAAAATCTTTTTCAATCATGGTGATATAGCTCATCTGATTGCCCGGATAGTTGCGCATCTTCCATCCGTTCATATCCAAATTACCCCCATACAGCGGGTCACTGTAAGCACCTTCCAGCGTACTGGTTCGCAGCATTTTGAAGAAGCTGCTCGCAGAAATCGTAGTCAGCTTCACCTCGTCCGACTCGAAGCCCTTAAGCAGTTCATCCTGCTGCTCACCCGTCAAATCGATGAAGCCCTTTTGAAACTTCGTCATGCTGTAATTCTCCAGCTCGCGCAGGCCGATCTCGAATATTTCTCTTCTTTTTAGCCGGCCCTGATAGCCCTGTTCCTTCTCCCCCGTGTAGAATGGCGGGGTCATGTAATCTCGTCCATTGAACCCCCATTCCCCGGCAAGCTGATGGTCAATAAAATAGGCGACACCCAGCGATTTCGCACCTGGACCATTCTCATCCTCGGGAAAAATCCGTTCCGTCGCGCTCTCGACAATCCGGAACTGCGCTTGGGTAAAAAACATGAGCGCGCGGTTATAGTTTTTTGGTTCAGCTGTCTTTCCTTCATCCGTTTTGTTCGGTGCCGTCGTTGTGGACGGTTTCTTTTTGAGTAAGGAACCTAGCGCCCCTCCCACGGCTATGCCGCCTAAAGCGTAACCCGTATTAATAAGAAACTTGCGGCGGGAGCTTCCGTCGACCGTGCCTTTGTTTGGTTCTTTCTGTTTATCACTCCGATCCAAAACTTGCACCTCCTGGAAAGTTCGTTCTTTCCTCTTTATTATTTTCCAACAACCCATGAATATTCATTTCATGGAAATGGTCATCCTAACATCAAAATGCAACACTATGGAGGATGATTCTTCGATGACTGCTATCAGCAAACTGCTCACGCTTTCCGTTGCCGCTTTTGCTCTGTCCGGCTGTGCCAATGAAACGCCGCCCGCCTCGCAAGCTAAGGCCTTAACGCAACAAGAAGCCCACAAACTTCACGACCCGTCCGTCATTCCGAACGAAGCCGGGCCAAAGTTTCATACAACCAATGAACACGGCAATACCACGTATGGGATGGGCACGTCCGTGTACAGCATGATCGGCAGCTCCGGACTGCATGCGAACGGCTTCTCTGCCCATCTGGAATCTCGGCTGAGCGGAATCGGCATCCCCGATGTGCGCGTTTTCGTTTTCGATGATACGGTCGTGCTCGCCACAGAGAAGCTTACCTCCTCCGGTTCGCAATATGATGAGGTGCAAAAGAAGTTGCTGGATCAAACCGAAGGACTTTCAGGTCAAGGTTACTCGCCGAATCATGGGCTTGGCGGCATGAATGGGACAGATAAAGAAAGCCATGATAATCTATCGATGGCCGCAAGCCAGATCAAGAATTTCATGGGCGGGGATGTAAAGGTGCTTACGGTAACGGGAACGAGAGCAGTGAAAGCGATCGAGAAAATTCGTGAGGATGCTTTGGCCGAAAACCTATCTCCCGATAAGCTGGCCAGCGATATTCGCCAACTGCTCAGGCTGGTTAAGGCGGGGCAGAAGTAACACGTCCAAAAAAGCGGCCGCCGATTCGATTCCGGCAGCCGCTTTTTACGTTGTACTTTAGGATTAACCCCCTGAGTTTGGACACAAGCTTACCCTTACTCAATCAGGCTTAGTTTCTCAAGTTATACACGAACTTCTTTAATTGGGATCGGTTTAATCAGGTTCTGTTCATAAAATTGGTGTGGCGACATATCCCGGACTCGTACATATTCTCTTTCGATTAACCAATAAGGGATACGCTTGATCTTTGTTTAATCATTCAGAAAAAAACTTTTGCTCAAAGAAGCGTCCATCCCCGTTTCCCCATTCTCAATTTTGCCGCCAACCAAAGGAGTGTGCTTCAGCAAGAAAAATAAATCTTCGTAAGATTGGTAATATTCCGTTGCGTCATAATCAAAGGAGTTCAACCTATAATTGCGACTCGCTACATAAACAGGCCGCCGCGCAAACACGGTGGCCTGTTTCACTTTGGTATCGCGGCTTGCGGTAGCCATCACGGCTGCTTTCCTTCCACGATGCGATATTCATAATAGTCGATTTGCGTTACAATATCGACCTTGCCAACCCAGTTCACTTGTGATGGGTCAACGGCTATATCCTTGATGGATGCTTCCTGTACTAGCTTTTGATTGAAATAAAAACGGAGCTGCAGCTCGCCGGTTAAGGCTTTGTCCCCGTAATTGCCCAAATACACGTCGTTCCTGCTTGCTTGGATTTTATCATTTCCCGAATCATCGATCTTAAAATAGACACTTGTTGGTGAAGAGCCGGCAGCGTCTTTTTTATAGTTAGCTAACATCTGCTGCTTCATTTCGTCGTTCGGTAAAAAGTGACCGTCAAATCGCACGACATAAGTGAACCTTCCGATCCGGGTTTCAAAAGACAGCAGATTAAGCTTATCCCCCGGTGCGAGCGTCACGGCTTCCACCAAATGTGTCTCCGCCGTTTCTCCATTGTCGTACAATGTGAGCACAACATCACCCTGAAACGCCATTTTATTGAAATTCCCTACAAACAAGTCATAGTCGATGCCGTTTTTTGAGCTGGCGTGCGGAACTCTTTTGAGCGTCCAAACGAGGTTTTGATAAGAGTGTTCAGCCACCTCGTGAGCACGGAATTGTTCCTCTAGAAGAGCCGCTCCTTTATGGTCGTGCCGGACCCCAAGCTCCTCCAACACCACACCAATCGAAAAAACAAAAGCAAACCATGCAAGAGGAAAAAGGATGAAAATCTTGGCGGCTTGTTTGTTTAGAGAATTGTTTCGATAATAAAGATAGAAGACAGGCAACATGATAACAACCATAAGTCCCGTCAGGATGCCCGTTACAAGCCAAATGAAGGACCAGTCCCATTCGTGCGCGTGCAAGTAAGATTCCTCCTAGGTTGAAGTTTAAATAGTATAATGACTCTTGTGCTATGGCTGGTGCTCGTCACTAAGAAAGGAAGTGGTTCCGAGGACCAGGGGCCACTTCCTTTTTTTATGTAAAATGAGACACAACTTATGGAACTTACCCCGAAAGTGACGGCTTGAAACAATGCGTCCATCGATGTGAGGTCTCCATTTTCATTGGGGGAGGTACGCGTAGCAGCAGAATATAGACGGCGTCCCCATGCAGGGGTGACATTCCGGCAACCTATTAGCATTTAACTATAGTTCAGGCAGATAAGTAGTTCACTTAATGTAAAATTGAGCAGCCAAAGACAAAAAAGCTGCCGAACCATCAGGTTCGGCAGCCCTTTACTATTTTCCACATCCGCACAGCTGCTTATCTTATCTGCTACCAAACTGGGCATGGTGCAGGCGGCTGTAAATGCCGCCCGCCGTGACGAGCTCCTCGTGGCGGCCTTGTTCGGTAATTCCTTGCTCCGTTACGACGACAATTCGATCGGCGTTTTTGATTGTTGCCAGTCGATGCGCGATAACAAGCGTGGTCCGGCCTACGGACAGCTCTGCCAGCGACTGCTGGATGGCTGCTTCCGTCTCCGTATCAAGCGCTGACGTCGCTTCGTCGAGAATAAGGATCGGCGGGTTCTTGAGGAACATCCGCGCAATGGCTAAGCGCTGTTTTTGTCCGCCGGACAGCTTTACGCCGCGCTCCCCAACGACCGTATCCAGCCCCTGCGGCTGAGCATGGATGAACTCCTCCAGCTTCGCTCTCCGAGCCGCCTGCCAAATATCCTCGTCCGAGGCGCCAAGCTTCCCGTAGACAATGTTCTCACGGATGGTGCCCGCAAACAGGAACACATCCTGCTGGACGATTCCGATCTGCTTCCGCAGCGAATCCAGCTTCAAATCTCGAATATCGTAGCCATCAACGGAAATGCTGCCGCCTTCGATTTCGTAGAAACGCGGCAGCAAGCTGCACAGCGTCGTTTTGCCGGCGCCTGAGGGCCCGACGAAAGCAATCGTCTCGCCAGCGCGAATCGATAGATCGATATTTTGCAGCACCTTCGCTTCGCCTTCATAACCAAACGTGACGTCACGGTACTCAATATTGCCGCTTAAACGGTCCACCTCGACCGCGTCCGGCTTATCCGCTACGTCTGGCGCCGTCTCCAGCAGCTGCACGTAACGCTTAAATCCGGCAATCCCTTTCGGATAGCTCTCGATGACGGCATTTATTTTTTCGATAGGCTTAAAGAAAATGTTCGTCAGCAAAACGAAGCTAATGAACTCTCCGTATTTCAAATCTCCCTTAATAACAAACCATGTGCCTGCAATCAGCACGAACACGGAAACCAGTCTCATGAGCATGTAGGTGATGGATGAGTTTAAGCCGATTATTTTGTACGAAATAAGCTTGGCTTCACGGAAACGCAGGTTGTTTACTTTAAACAGCTTTTTCTCGTGGCTTTCATTCGAAAAGGCTTGAACGACGCGAATACCGCCGACTGTATCCTCCACGCGCGCATTGAAATCAGCCATATCCGAGAATAGGCGGTTTGCGGCCCTTGTCATTTTACCGTTGAACATCAAGACAAGCCATATAATGATAGGAACAATAACGAAGGTTAGAATAGCCAGCTCCAAATTAATATACGCCATGATGCCGAATGCCCCAACCAGCGTCATTGCCGCAATAAACATATCCTCGGGCCCGTGATGGGCAACCTCGCCAATCTCGAACAAATCATTCGTAAGCCGCGAGATCAGATGGCCGGTCTTGGTATTATCGAAGAAACGGAACGAGAGCTTCTGCACATGATCGAACAGCTTTTTCCGCATGTCTGTCTCGATATTAATTCCGAGCATATGCCCCCAGTAGGTAACCACATATTGCAACAGCGTGTTGATAATATAGACGACCAGCAAGATCGCGCAGGCCGTTACAATGAGCCCCCAATTCTCGTCCGGCAGCAGGGTATCTATTACGTAACTAACCGCTAGAGGGAAGCAAAGCTCAAGCACAGCCAGCAAAACCGCACAGCAGAAATCCAGCAGAAACAGCTTTTTGTAAGGCTTATAATAGGCAAAAAATCGTAAAAGCATCGTTAGCTCCTTCTTCTCTCGTAGTGATAATCATTTTCAATAAAATGATATACAATCACTACCATACTGTCAATCCATTGCCAAAATCAATTCGCTCCGGATGCGTATAGACGTTCATCTCCCCGCCCCGAATGAAACCTACGCAGGTAATGCCAAGATCCTCGGCGAGTCGCAGAGCGAGATCGGTCGGCGCCGATTTGCTGAGCATGATCCCGCAGCCGATTTTGGCGGCCTTCAGCACCGCTTCCGAGGAGAGCCTTCCGCTAAAGGCAATGACCTTATCCGAGGTGCGGAGCCGATGCAGCAGACAATAGCCGAACAGCTTATCGAGCGCGTTATGGCGTCCGATATCCGTTCTTACGGCGAGCAGCTCGGCAGGCGTTCCGATCGCTGCGTTGTGGACGCCGCCCGTGCTGCGGAATTCCGAGGAGCTTTCCTGCAGCTTCTGCATGAAGCGGATACACTGCTCTGCGGATATTTTCGTGCGGGTCATGATCGTTTTGGCCGTCAGCATATCGTTGTGAAAATAAAACTGCCGGCTCTTGCCGCAGCATGATCCGATAAACCGCTTTGCGTAATGGTCATGGTTCAACGTTTGCTTGTGCTCAAGCTCAACATAGGCAAAGCCCGTATCCTTATGGATGATTAACGATTTCACTTGTCCTGCCGCGCGAATTACGCCCTCGGATGCAAGAAAGCCGATGACAAGCTCCTCCAAGCTCGAAGGAGAGCACACCAGCGTTGCAAACTCTTCGCCGTCAAGCTTCAGGGTAAGCGGGAATTCGGCAGCGATATCATCATCCTTCTCCAAGGGTGCGCGGCCGTCGTATTTGAGTATCCGCCACTTTGTCGTGTTTGAAAGCTCCATCCGTTTGCTCCTCCTTTACGTCCTGCCTAAACACTCTCCACCCGGCATGCCGGCCCTACAGCCTAAGCAGGCGGCTCGGTCTCCAACTCCACGATCCGCTTCTCCATGTACTTCGTATCTTTAAAAGCATGATAGGTATCGGCCCGCTCCACAATAACCGAAGCATTATACTCAGGGATGCCGGCTTGCGGCTCATAGACGCCCTTCGCAAATAAACCGTTGCCTTCCGGCCAGTACAGCTCGATATTTCCAGGGGCCATATCCTCCTGCTTGGCCCTTCCATGGAAGCTCCCGCTTCGGTTATAGACGACGATCGCATCCCCTTCAGCGATAGCAAGCTTAGCCATATCCGCCTTGTTCATCAATACGTCATATCGGCCTGCAGCGTTAAAAGCATCCTTCTCCCCATAAATCATCGAATTGAACTGCTTGCCCCGCCTTGTCGTCGCATAAAAATGTCCTTCCGGTATGCGCAGCTCCGGCAGCGCAATCGGCAGAAGCTTTCCTCTGCCATCCTCCGTCGGACAATAGCCCTCCTCGCACAGCCAAGCGCCGCCCCACTGAAATACATCGCCTTGCTTCCGCAGATGGCGAATCCCGTCGTATTGCGGCGATGCCAAAGCAATTTCCCGCCTAACGGCATCGGCATCCTTGAATGCGACCGCCCCTTTGAGCTCCGGACGAATCCGCGCAGCCAAATCGGCATAGATCTGCCATTCGGCGCGGGCTTCCCCGATCCGCGGCCCATCGATTTGCGGCGAGTAGTAAACCATCCGCTCCGTCGACGTTGAAGTGCCGCCGCCAGGCTGCTCGTATCGCGTCATGGCAGGCAGGACAATGACTGCCTCCTCCGCATCCAGCAGCGTGGAGCTGTTCAACACAATATCCTGATGAACCCTCAAATCGACCGCTTCCAAGCAGCGCTTCACAAAATCCGGGTCTGGCATGGTCTCGACAAAATTGCCGCCTGACGTATAAAACAGCTTCAGCTTTCGTTCATGCCGATCTGGCAGCAGGGCATTCTCCAGCGAGACGCCGACGATATCTCCCTGCCAATCAGGAAGCTTGAAGCCCCACAGCCGCTCCATCCGGCGAATATCCTCGCCCTTGAACTCGCCGCCAGGCAGGCTGAATGGGTCGGCACCCATTTCGCCTGAGCCCTGAACGCCGCTGTGGCCGCGTATCGGCATTAGTCCGCAATGCTCGCGTCCCAAGAAACCTCTAAGCAGCGCGAGGTTTGCCACTTGTGAAATATTGTCCGACCCGAAGCGATGCTGCGTCAGCCCCATGCTCCATACGAATACGCCGGACTTCGCTGCCGCCAGCAATGAAGCGAAGTCCCTCATCCTCTCTCTCCCCAGCCCCGAGGATTTCTCCAGCAGCTCCCAATCCTGCTGCAGGACATGGGCCTTCAGCTCCATGAAGCCATTCGTATGCTCGCTCACAAAATCATGATCGATCGCCGAGCCCGGCCGCGCCTCCTCCATCTCAAACCAGCTCTTCATTATGCCGTGCATGAAGGCAATATCGCCGCCGATGTTCACCTGATAGAAATCGTCGGCCAGCTTCGTGCCAAAGAGTGCCGATTCCGGTATCGACGGAATCCAATAGCCCTCCATCGCCGGCTCGCGATAGGGGTTGATGACAATGATTCTGGTCCCCCTGCGCTTAGCCGCATACATGTACTTGGTCGATACCGGCTGATTATTCGCGGCAACGCTGCCCCAGAATACAAGCACATCCGTGCCGATCCAATCCTTGTAATTGCAGGTGGAAGCCCCTACGCCAAGCGAGCGTTTCATGGCCGTCTTGGAGGGGGAATGGCAAATGCGCGAGGCGTTATCGATATTGTTCGTGCCGATCAGCCTTGCCGCCTTAGCCGCCACATAATAGGATTCATTCGTTATGCCCCTTGCGGTTAAGTAAAAGGCCAGCTGCTTCGGGTCGATTGCCCGTGCTTTGGCCGCAATGCGATCCAATGCTTCATCCCAAGAAATTCGGCGAAAGCTTCGTTCCCCTTTGCTTCGAATAAGCGGATACGGCAGCCGTCCCAGCTTGCGTAACTGCGTACTATCCAGCTTGCGAAGCTCATCGATATCCGAGTGGAGATCCGCCTCTCGCATGGCAGGCATCGTATTCAGGCGAAGCACGTTAAGCCTCGTCGTACAGAGATGCGGGCCGTCCAGCGTTTGATCATATAAACCGGATACGCCCAGCGCGCAGCCATCGCACACCCCCTGCGTCAAAATCCGATAAGCGTAAGGCAAATTGTCCCGGTTGTCCCACGCAACCTTAAGCGTGTCCCTTATATGATGAGGCTTAATTCGTCCAAGCCCAAAAGGCGCCTTGCTCACCCACAATTTCGGATCCGGCCGCTTTGGCAGCTTAATAGGTCCCGTATGTAACGTCTTCTTCAATAGACATCCACCCCCGCGAAGAATCATCATTCATCATGTAAAGATACGAAACGATCTGCTGGACCATTCCCTTAAGAAAGCGCATTCATGAATTAGTTAGCGTTATGGAATGAACTGGAATGTTTAGCATGGTTCTCGCCATAGTGCCCGCTGAGCTGAGCGAGCAGATCATTCTGGGGATCGCGCCCCGAGCCGGATTCCTTCTTATCTTAGCCTTATAGAATAAGAATCCGGCTGCAAAAGCGAACACTCCGTTTCTCCAAAATGATCTTCCCGCTCCGCTTCTGCCTGCCATGTATCCATTTACACAAACCTGCAAACCGAGCTGTCGTTCCTTCCGAAAATACAGCTATAAAGGCAATACCTGCACCGCTGCTTGCTTGCCGCTCACTTGAATGCCCGACTGCTTCTTGCCGCTCTCGGCCAAATCCTTCAGCATGCGCTCCAGCAGCTCCTTCGCTTTCGGGCCTTCCTTGCCCTGAATGCGGACGACGAGCTGAATGCCGCTGCCGGAGCCGAGAAGCTTCGCCGCCTGCCGAAGCTTCGTATCATAATCATGCTCCTCGATATGGGGCGTCAAGCGGAGCTCCTTGATTTTGCTTGGCTGCTCCTTGGCCTTCGCGCCGCGCTTCTCTTGACTAGCCTGCTGCTTAGCCTGTCCTTTGGCCACCAGCTTGCATGGCGGGGGACTGCTCATAAGCGAGGTGCACACCAAATCCGCCTTCAGCTCGCGCGCTTTCTCGAGCGCTTCTTCCCGTGTAACAATGCCTAGATCCTCGCCTCGCAGGCCCGTAAGCCGAACCTCGGAGGCGCGTATTTTTTCGTTCATGATCACCATTGATGCCATACCAGCATATCGCTCCCTTGCCGTGAATATGGAAAACAGCAGCCTTTAGTTGCAAAGCCGCTGTTTTTTTCCTTCTTTTATTATACGCTTTTCTTACGCATCCAGCGCGGTTTGTTTGTGAATGCTTCCGCCGGACCCGCTCTCTGCCGTTATTTTGGCCGCTGCCTCGTTAAACTCCGCCTTGCGCAGAAACTTCTTGCCTCTCCAGCGGATAAGCGACAGCGTGCCGCGAATATATTCGTCCAAGATCATGCAAGCATAGATCCCAATCAAGCCCCAGCCCAGCTCGATACCAACAAAGTAAGCCAAGCCCGTCGCGATCAGCCACATCGAGAATACGGACGTCCACATGGTAAAACGCGTGTCTCCGACGGCATTAAGCGCATTGCCGAGCGCCATATTGACCATTTTGCCTGGCTGCAGCAGCAAATTCATACCGAGCAGCGATACGCCCAGCGCCACGATTTCCTTATTTTCGGTGAACAATCCGAGCAGCTGCTCGCCGAACAGGAAGATGATGAAGGCATTGACCGTAACCACTGCCAAGCCGATCCACATCGCCCGGAATGCAAGGCCGTACGCTTCCTTCACCCGCCCTGCGCCATACAGATGCGCAATCTGAATTTGGACCGCTAACGCGATCGAATAGCCGAGCATGAAGCAGAATGATTCGAGCGTGTTCATATAGGTTCGCGCAGCCAGCTCATTCGAGCCCAGCATCGCCAAAAAGGTGAAAATCAACAGCTGCGTAAACACCCAGCAGGACATATTGACGCCAAGCGGCCAGCCGATGCGGATAATGTCTCCGAACAGCTTGCGGTTAAATACGTTAAGATCACGCAGCCCAATGGTCCGCTCGAAGGAGCCGAGGAACATAATGAACAGCACGATGGTTGCGAGCAAGCGGCAGAGCACGGTGGAGACGGCAACGCCCATCAGGCCCCATTTTGGAAAGCCGAACGCCCCGAAGATGAATGCATAGTTGAAAAAAACATGCACAACGTTCATTCCGATCGCCGTATACATCGGGCCCTTCGTATTGCCCGTATTCCGAATCGACGTGCTTAGCGCCGACATCAAGGCAATCAATACCATGCCTCCGCCGACAATCGAGATATAGGTTTTGGCCAGCGGAATCAAATGCTCCGGAAGCTGAAGCATCGCCGCGATCTCCCCGGGCATTAGAAACAACAGGACGCTCAGCCCCAGACCGATAACGGCGCTCACGTTGACAGCCATAATGGCGATTGTGCGCGCATCCTCGCCATTGCGGGAGCCGATCTTTTGGGCAATGAGAATACCCGCACCGCTGGCCACCGTTATAAATAGAGTCGTAAGCGCTTGGAATAACTGATTGGAGAAGCCTACTACCGCAACCGCGTCATCCGAAATCCGGCTTACCATCAGCGTATCGGCCGCTCCCAGCAAAAACTGCAGAAACAGCTCAATGAATATCGGCCAGGCCAGCATCCACAGCGTTAATTTTTTGTTTGTTGAAGCCATTATGCGATCCCCCTGCATCGGCTGCCTTAAGCAAGCCGTATCCGTTGTAAAATCATCAATCGTCATTTCAAATTATAGATGCTATACTGAGCGTGATGTATCACGTTTACAACCGAAACTATAACGATTCCAACTTCGAATATAAAAGAGGAGCGCTTAATCCCATGACTATCCTATATATGACCATTCCTCCTCTTCCGCATTACATCATCGGCGGCTATACCATCGCACCGGCCGGACGCAAGCATCCCAGCAGGCGCAATATCGAAGTATTCGACCTGCTGGTCGTGACGCGCGGCTGCTTATACATCGGAGAAGAAGACCAGCACTTTGAAGTGAGCGCTGGCCACGCCCTCATTTTGCGGCCTGATGCCTATCATTACGCGACGCTTGCCTGCCAAGAGCAAACCGCTTATTACTGGGTTCATTTTCAGACGACCGGAAAATGGAGCCTGTCCGATCAACCGGAAACGGAGATGCCCGCCGAGCGAGCCAAAGAGAGAGCGCTTTCGGCTAGCATTTACACGACACAAACTTTTACCAAGCAGCTGCCCCAGTTCGCGAAGCTGCTGCAGCCCTCCAAAATGGACAGCCTTCTGCGCCAGCTGGTGCAGCTCAATATGAACGATCATATCCCGAGCGTCAGATGGAAGCAGCAGCTCGCATTCCAAGAGGTCATTGAGCATCTGTCCGCTTCGATGGAAGCGCAAGGACCCACTCCCTCCGCCTTATGCGCGGAGCAGGCCGCTTCGTATTTGCGGGAGCATTACCGCGAGAGCATCACCGCCCAGGAGCTTGGCGAGAGCATTAACTTTCATCCCGTCTACATCGCCAGATGCATGCAGAAGGAGTTTGGCTGCGCGCCGTTTGACTACCTCATGCGCTTCCGCATCGAACGGGCCAAGCTACTGCTGCTCCAAACCGACCTGCCGATCGCCCGCATCGGGGAAGAGGTCGGCTTCAACCATGCCGCCTACTTCACCTCCTGCTTCGCCAAGTACGAGAACATTTCGCCGCGCAAGTACCGGCAGAGATTCTCCCATGGATAAAACAAAGAACGTCTCTCATGATGAGAAACGTTCTTTGTTTTCACTCCAATCACAGCCTACATCGACGACGAAACGCCTTCGCCGCGGCTGCCGGAGACGCCTGCCGGCTTTTTGCCCCAGCCCGTAAGGCGTTTTCCTAAACGAATCGAAGGCAGCTCAACGAAATAATAGCTCAGCGTTCCGGCTGCAAAGGACGCAATAAAAGCAATCATAACGATATACGGCGTATCCAGCGCACCGTTCAGCAAGTGAACGAGCGACAGCAAAACGATCATATGGTACAAATAGAGGCTGTACGATATTTTACCGAGAAACAGCAGCGGCTTACGCTGCAGCTGTCGCGCTAACCGGACGGACGAGACGGCTGCCACAATGAAGATGGAAGCTCCGATCGCGGTCATCCAATCGCCCCAATGCGGCATGAAGCGATCATGAAAGTCCTCGCCGTAGCCGATCCATTTAAACGAATAGAAGCAAAGCGCAAGGACGAGCATCACCATGGCCCACCAACCGTTTAATCGCGAGAATACCGTCTTCAGCTCGTTCTGGTACTTGGCCAGCAAAGCGCCTACGATAAAGAAAGCTGCGTAATGCAGCGAGACGACAAAGTTGGTCATGAAGCGCGTCTCGAAATGATCGAGCAGGATTTCGGAGCCGTAAGACAGGCCCAGCGCAAGCGGCAGCCCGATTTTCCAGCCGCCTTTTACAATAACAAACATGATAAATGGGAATAACAATGAAATACGCATCTCATGGACAAGCGTCCACAAAATGGGATCGTACCGCGTCGAATTGTAATTCCCAACAAAGAGCAGATGATGGATAATGGAAGCCGCATCCGGCGGGATGACCCACAGGTTGTTATAGTAGCTCGTTAAGTCCGTCAGCTTCGATACGTAAACCGCTTCCCTCATGACAATGGCGATGATCAAAGCCACTAGGAACGGGATATAGATGCGGCAAATCCGCTTGATTACATATTTGGTGTAGGTTTGTTGGCGGTTGCTGAAAAACGGCAATGACAGCACGAAGCCGCTCAGCAGAAAAAACATAATGACAGCTTCATGGCCGCCCCAAACGGCATGCAGCGGCGTATATTTCAACAGGTTCAGCGGATAATCCAGGATGCCGAGACCCGAAGTATTTTGCACAATTGGCGTAAACACCATTAAGAAGTGTCCAATCATCACAGCAAGTGCTGCCAGTCCTCTAAGCGAATCTAGTTGTTCATAGCGCTGCACATTGCTACCTCCTATGTTTACCGAATCTTTATGATACCAAAGTCGATTATAAGGGATTACGGCCGCTTTGTCCGCAGTTCGGCGAAAATAAAAATATTTGGAAGATAAAAATTTTAGGCAGCTGAATAGAAAAAGCGCCCCCCTTAAGTGTAGTATCTTCTATTTATTAATACGCTTTTCGTGCAAATGATATAGTAAGTTAAATTTTTTATTACCATCGACAGTTTATGACAGCTTATGCTCAGTTAACCTCCTATAATTTGTCTTATATACCGGAGGAGGTAGATTAAATGCCATATTATTATTTTAAAGAAGTATGGTCTCCGTTGAAATTGATAAGTATCCGTTTTTACCGCGATAATGAAGGAGAAATGTGGATAAAAATTGGATCTAAAGCAAGACGGCCTCTTAAAAGAACTTAGTTGAATCTACTCCGTGTTCGTAACTGGGTCATAGAGAGATCTCTCCATATAAAAGCGCAACACAAAACGGAGCAGACGACATATTCGCCATCGCTCCGTTTTTCATTTTTGTATAGTATCTCCCGAATTGTTTTACGTATATCGTAGGCTTAATTGTTTCTTTATAATACCTTCGACACGTTGCGACAGATTCCCCTCGGAGAAACTAGTATAATAGCCGTGAACTAGTTTAACTGTAAAGGATGGCTTACGTGAAGACAATAAGATTGCAACATATACATATTCGGAGAATCATACGATATTTTTTAAAAGTCGCTAGTATCGAACAACTCGAACTAATATCAATTATTCTCGATAGATGTATTAAGAAAAGAAAATCCCAATTATTGCATGGAAATAATAAAGACCACATTGCTTAATATGTGGTCTTTATTATCCGTTTAACTGTCTGTAAAATCATGTACTTACATAAGGTAGTTAACTCCTGAGGAGGAATACGATGTCTGACTCGACTTTCGTTTATGTGATCTATATCGCTTCGACTCCCGAGCAACTGTGGGAAGCTCTTACGGACGGCAGCCAAACGAAAAAATATTGGTTCGGGCGCGAGGTCCGGTCGGACTGGACGGAAGGTTCGGATGTTTCATTTTTAGATGGGAATGGGACGGCGGTAGATCAAGGAAAAGTACTGAAGATAGAGCCCTATCGTTATCTTTCCTACACCTTCAGCTGGCTGGAGGATAAAACCTTGCGCCAAACCGCTCCGGTCGTAACTTTTGAGCTGCAGCCCATGGCTTCTATTGTGAAGCTCACGCTCAAGCAGGACCATTTGCTGCCTGCTGATTTCTGTGATGAAAAAGAAGGATTTTACGGCTTTAACAACGGCTGGCCGGCCATCCTGAGCAATTTAAAAAGCTTGCTTGAAACCGGACGCACTCTCCCGCCAATCACCGTATAAACGAAAGGACAGCCCGATCCACCCCTGACGCCAAAAATGTAACCGCATCTCCCGCGCACAAAAAAAAGGGCTGTCGCTCCGCTGTCTTCACAGCTGAACGACAGCCCTTTAGCTCCCCACTTAGTTGATAAATTTCACATGCTTCAGCATTCTTTGCAGCATCGTTACCGCTTCCGCCCGCGTCGCGGATGCGGAAGGCGCGAATCGGCCTCCTTCTGAGCCTTCCACGATTTTCGCCTCTGCCGCACTAGATACGGCTTGCTTCGCCCAATCCGCAATTTGGGACGCATCCGCGAAGGCCGCCAGCGAATCATTGCCGCTCGCCGCAGCGTTCACGCCTGCGAAGCTTACAGCCTTCATCACGATAACCGCGATTTCCTGACGCGATATCCGCTCGCTTGGGCGGAAGCTGCCATCCTCGTAGCCGCTTACCAATCCCGCTTGAACCGCTGTGCCAACTGCCCCGGCATACCATTTGTTGCTGTTCACATCGGAGAATGCCGCACTCCCAGACGCTTCGTTAATTCCAAGCGAACGTACAATCAATGCCGTGAATTCAGCGCGCGTAATCGACTGGTTAGGCAGGAAACGCTCAGCATCCACGCCGCTAACGATAAGCTTGGAAGCGAGCGATTCGATCGCGCTCTTCGCCCAGTGCGTTTGCACGTCCCCGAACGTTTTGCTTCCGCTTACGATTGCATACGAGCTATTCCCCGTACGCTTAATCACCGCTTGCGTGGTTCCTTCTGCTCCTTGCGTAAACAGCGACGGCACGAAGGCAAGCTGATCCGCTGCGTCATCATAACGGACAGCCGTTGCCTGCTCCGCGTTTACCGTACCCGATACCGTCATGCTCCGCTGCACATAGGTGCCGCCGAAGGATGTGATGCTTACCGTCTTGCCAGCGGAGCTCTCTGCGATAAGCGAGAACTCCAGCGCAGACCCGAGCTGCTTCACGCCTTGCTCGTTTGCTGCCTGTTCGATCGCGCCGCTAACCGCTTTCACGGCAGGCTTCATCTCCAGACGCAGCGTAAAAGCTTCCGTGCCGAGCGATTGGCTAAGCTCATCCCATTTGACAGCTGCAAGTGGAAGTTCATAGGTTGCTGTGCTGCCTTGCACGACAAGGACCAGCTTTTGATGCGACTTCGCTGCTTCCTTCAAGGATGCCGGCAGCAAAACCGCAACGCCTGCAGCGTCCAGCTTGCCCGCATCCAGCTTCAGCTCATCCGAGCCTGCTGCTAAACCGCTTAATTGCTTCGCGAATTGATCAGCCGTTACCGCAACCTCTCTTGGCTCTGTCGCCGCCGCAGCCGTAGGCGTCGGAGAAGGCGTCGTGACCGGTCCCGTCGGAGGGGAAGTCGGCGCTGGCGTAGGTGTCGGAGAAGGCGTTACGACCGGCTCTGCCGGACTCGTAATTTCATAAACCGCAATCGTACCCGATACTTCATGCGCAGCAAGCAGCAGCGGCTTGCCTGTCGGACTCTTGGCAGCAGGCACGAATTTCAAGCCCTCCGGCGCAACATCCCCTTCCGGCTCCGCCGCAGCTCCAGCCGTGAAATCGCGGCTAGTGATGAACGAAACATACTTAACATCCGCTGGATTCGTAATATCGTAAACCATGATACCGCTGGTGCGTTCAAGTCCGATGAACGCGAAGGTCTGGTTGCCAATTTTGCCAACCTCTACGTACTCGGGCTCCGGACCCTTATCGTCACTGCGGTTGTCCTTTGTATTGTTGCTGTTCGACACGTTAAAATAGTCAGGGTTCAGACCTGCTGTCACCTGCTCGAAGTCGTCTCCGCTGTCAAATACCTGCGCGCCGGTCGCCGCATCCCATATGGAGAAGGAGCGCGCGCCAAAAGCGAACAGGCGGTCATATTTGGACGTTTCCGTATTCCAACCGCTTGCGGTCGTTACATTTAGGCGGCCGAGCTTGCCGTCATCCGAGAACGTACCGTCTGTCAGCGTGGTATCCAGCTGCGCTTGATCGGCATAGCCCTTATAAAACTGCGCATCGAGCGCAATCTTGCTGCTTCGTTTGCTTACGCGCTCCACTTCGGTATAGGCATCATACTCGCGGATATCACCCTCGTTCGCGGTCAAAATATAGGATTTGCCGCCGCTTTCCATCATCGCCATGCCGTCAGGCATATACATGCCGAGAACAGGTACAGACTTGATGTCAATGATGCCCGATTTTCTGTCAGCGCTGTCTCTATCGGAAGCATCGATGCCATTGCCCGGCAAGGAATGATCCTTATAACCGAACGAGCGGATCTCCGTAACCTGCTTCGTCGCCAGATCCAGCACCCCGAGCGCATTGTTCTCCTGCAGAGAAACATAAGCCAGTTTGCTGTCCGACGAAACCGTAATAAATTCCGGTTCAAAATGCTGAGCAGGCGTCGACGGCGCTACACTCGGGAATTTAGTCGAAGCTGCCGGCAAGCCATCGAATACCCGCACATCTGCTGGAATCGTCACTTCGCCGAAGCCAGCCGTCGTTACGTTCGCGTCGGTCAATGAGCTAATCGCGCCCGATACGTCTACAATCGACACCGAACCCTCCGGATCGACCGAATAATCCGTTGCCGGCTCTCCTTCGTTGGCTACCAGCAGCTGCTTCCCGTCAGGCGTGAATGTAATCATATCCGGCAGCGCGCCTACCGTTACCGAGCTAAGCGGGTTTCCGTTCAAATCCATGAACACGATTTTGCCGTTGTCCGTACGCGGCACCGATGGAACCGATGCAGCGATGTATTGCCCGGAAGGATGCACCGCGACGCTCGTAATGCCGTCGGGCGTAAAGCCCGCAATATTAAACTCGGATACCGTTACACGGTCCAAACGTTGAATATTTTCTTCTGTGCCTATTTTGGATAAATCAATAATATCGATAGCCTTCTCGGCTGAGTTGGTCGAATAAGCGCGTTGGCCTGTCCAGTCGTACGCAACGATTTCGGTTCCGCCCGAATCAAAAGCCGCACCGCTGGCGTAACCCGCAATTTTCTTCATTTCAAAGGCCGCTGCCTCCGTTTCCTCCGCGGATACCGCCTTGTACGGAGCGATACAAGAGATCATAAGCAATCCGGCTATAAGGGCTTGGAACGATTTGCGTGTATTTTTACGTTTGAAGCTCACTTTATTTCCCCCTGAAATCGAGCATGTACCTCATATCACCGCTGTGATGCGTGGCCAAGCTAAATCATACAGAAGGAGTATTAAGAGCATGTAACCAATTCATTTAGATATTGTAAAATATTACCGCCGAGCGGATCGCCTGTTTCTTCTCAGGAGCTTAATTACGCCTAATAAACACAAACAGACAAGCAAGCCCGCGCAGCCCCCTGCAAAATCAAGCACAACATCCGTCGCGTTTCCCGTTCTTTCATCCGAGCCCAGCTGGTTCCACTCGTCCATAGCCGGCACAGCGATCGCGACCAAGAGCGTAATCACTATAGAAAGAAACCAGCGTCCCCGGGTTAGCGCACGCAGAAACATAAACAGCATCGCCGCAAATGTCGCATATACAAACAAATGAGCGCCCTTACGAAACAGAAACTCGATAAAGCGATATGGATCCTCTTGCGAATGTATGACAGTCGTACGGTATGTAATTGTCATGTCCGGCAGCCAGCCCTTAAGCTGGTAATAATTAAAATGGGTTCGCAAAAAAGGCTGAATGCTCTGCTCATCATACGACTGCGACGAGAACATGAACAACAAGCTTAGCCATCCGGCTAATACGATTCCCCAAAACATAGCTGGCAGCCAGCTTTTTGATTTATTCAAACATCTTGCACCTCCTGCATAGCGCGTTTCTATCTCTCTATCATACTTTAAAAAAAACGCGTAAACAAAGTTTGCGAAAAGAGGCTATGCGCAGAAAAACCAAAGAGTGGTTGTACGCCTAAGCGAGTCAGCCACTCCAAATAAAAATAGTATAAAAGTCCCAATTTACTGTAGTCAATAATCGTAATGTTTGGTATTATAGCAAAAAAAGAAGCGAAACGAGGCGATATCTATGTCCAGCTATTTAATGTTTACCGAGCTATCTACTCCATTAAAGATACTCGGCATACGAATATTCAAGGATGAGCATGGTCACTTTTGGTATAAATTCAAAAATAATAAACGGAAGCGTGTTTTTAAATAGTTGATTTTAGCGCTGGTAAAGCTCGGAGCTTTCAACATAGGCCGTATATGCACAATTCGCTTCGTTTCCGCATTCTTTTTCATACCGCACGCAGTCATAGCAATTAAGAATTCGATCCAGCGCTTGACTGGCCCCTAACACCTCATCAGTTTGGTAGGATTGGCTCATTAATAGCTTATCAACCATTTCCTGCCGCAACAACTCTATCGTCTGCTCTAGCTTGATTTTTTGATGGAAAATATCTCTATTAATGATTATTTCCTCCTCTCTAAGGTAGCCCATTATTCTCGTTATTTAAGTTAAAGGCCTCGTTAAAGCCATGACCCATCATATGCGCTTTCTCAATACCACATTCGTAATACAGAGCGACGAGGGCTTTGCAAAGCAGCTCTCACGTTATTTCAGTACCATCATTCAAGCTTTTAACGTGTCCGAGCAAATCATATCGCAATACTTGATATCGTTCGATTAGCAATAAGACAAGCGGTTCCCAGGTTGAGCATTCAGACCTAATCTATGTATGAGTACTACGAATTCAGCAAATAGGTTCGAAGTACATCTATCGAATGGTTAGAACAAATTAAATACGACCAAAGCCCCTCTAAATTGTCACTACTATATGAATACGGATAGTTTGTATTGATAGTGTAATGGATATTTTAGTTCTGTGGTAGGGGGTTACTAGCTAAATGACAAGATTTTTTTACAATTCATTACCATTACTTGAATTCCTTCATGGGCCTTTTTGTTTTTATGTTCTACTAATGAAACGCCGCCTCTTCCTTAGAAAATGCATGAGCTTCAACATCCGCAGGCATTTCCTCGCCAAATATATTTTGCAGCCTTTTCATGATTTGGCAAGCCGCTGCATGGTCGCCTTCTTTCTTGTAGCTGTCCGTCAACGATTCAACAAGCTCCAACAGTATGTATTCCAGCCGGCTCCGTTCCTGCAGCACCCAGTTATCGTACAAGCCGGAAAGCAGCTGCTCTACTGGATAGTTCAGCAATTCTTTGACAAGATTCATTTTCTTTAATGGGTTCTCTTCCGAACGAGCCTCATGAAGCAAACGAATCCAATCCAGCATATCGCATTCTACTTCCGCATTCAATTTGACATGCTTGCGATCTGCTATAATAGGACTCACTCCTGCCGACTCGAATAGAGCTTTCAAATGATTGAGGCTAACCCTCAGCAGATTGCTGGCTTTGCTTGCCTCAGCCACTGGCCATAATGCATCGCAAATTTGTTCGCGAGCGGCATTTGGATGAAACACCAAATACACAAGTAACCTCTTCGCATTTCTCTGCTGCCAGCCGCTCTGCATTTTCTTCCCATTTACGAAAATCTGGAATGAACCCATTAGTTCGACTCGAAGCAGCACTTCTTTGCTTGTGGATTTCATATATATATTGCCGAACGCCTCAATGACGTCGCTGCTCATAATCCCTAGCTGCGGATTGCCAACACAGGCCATATCGCTGACGCTCAAAGGATTGGATAGGAAACCAAATATCTTTTGAGCGGTATAGACAGGATTATCAATAAACAGCATATTTGCCGCGTCTGGCACCGTCACCGAAAGAGCATTCTGAATAAACTGCGCCGTGATCTTTGACATATATGACGGGTAGAATGTATCTTTATCTCCTGCCATAACCAAGCATGGCTTATTAATCGCAGATAGGTCATTCAAGGGATTGAAGGCTGTAAAGAGTTCTAATAACTGAAAGTAAACTTTCTTGTCGCATCGTAAGTAGGCCTCCTTTATCCATAACGCTTCTTCCCTGCTCTGAGGCAGACAGGTTACTTGGCTAGCCATGTGCTCGGCCAGCACCTCCAATTCCCCGTTGCCAGCGTAGCCTCGGCGTATGCGAACAGAGCGCTCAAAGACCTCTGGAAGATAAAACCCGAACGTCGATATGAGCACGAACGTCTTGATTCGCTCCGGACGACTTACTCCATACCTGGCAGCTAGATTGCCACCAAGTCCATGCCCAACTACATGCGCTTCCGCTAAGCCGCATTCATTAAAAAGGATGTCGAGGTCTTCGCAAAGCAGCTCCCAAGTTAATTCAGAGCCATCATGTGGGCATTGACCATGCCCGCGCAAATCATAACGCACCACATGGTACCGTTCGGTAAGTAAAGCAACGAGCGGTTCCCAGGTTTGAGCATTCAGACCTAGTCCATGCAAGAGCACAACGGCTTCCGCATCCGGGTTAAAAGTACAACGATCGATGTGATATAACAAATTAAATATGCCCATAGACCCCCTGCATTGTCACTATTGTATGATTTTAGGATAAGTTGTAATGATAGTGTAATGCAAAATTTGGTACTATAGTAGGGGTTTCACAAGCAAATAAGTATTTTTTTTACATTCCCCAACAATTTGAGGTAAGGAGAGGCTAAAAAACATGAAAAACAAGATGTTCAAACGCAGCTTATTGCTGTTGATGACCATGCTTCTAGCGTTAGGCAATGCTTTTACCGCTATGGCAGCAAGCTCCGTAGACGTCATCTCAACAGCTGCGCAGCAGGACGGATCCAAGAATGTCGTACTAAAAAGCACAATCGATGTCGCACAAGAGGACATCGCTTACATGATCGGGGGTAAGTCGATCGAGTTTACGTTAGTGGACGCTTCGAATTCGGAAGTAGCTCCGGCCATTACAATGCCAATACCGGAGAACGAAATCACCGTTTCCGGCTCGACGTACTCCATCCCATTCACCGGGCTAGCCTTTACAGGCCTGAAGCCTGGCTCAGCTTATACGCTTAAGGCTGCTTTCCATAGTGACGTAAAGCCTCTTAATTGGGAGCAGACAGTGAATATTTTGCCCTCCAGCTACAGCTTTAAGGTTGAGCGTACGGCCAAAGGCACATCCGATTCCTCTGTCGCCGTCAATGATACCATCCGTTCGGATGACGAAAAGGTTATCGTAACTGTACTTAATGAATATGGTAAACCTGTTGCAGGCAAGGCAGTTAACATAGCCTATCAGCGTTACGGCAGCGGCGCTAATCTGACGACGGATGCAAATGGACAGATTGTACTGGTAGGCCAGGGAGGTATCCCTATTAACAATCTCGATCCTGTTCTCTTCTTGCGGGTGGATCTGAACACAGACTCTTATACGGTTGGGACCGTTTATGTACAAGATGTCCTGGATAACCGTTACCCGAATTCCAAGGTAGCCGAACTCCGCTTTTTGGACAAGGACAGTAAACTGTTTACAGGAACAAGCTACCAAAGCTCGTTTAATAACAGCCAAGGCTATCGCGAGCAATTTTCAACTCAGAGCGTTACGGTTTACATTACGGATGGAAAATTTGGCGACCACCAGATTAATATCAAGCCGCCATCCGGTAACGATACTTATTTGTATAGCTTAAGCAATGATGAATTCATGCCAGCAGCAGGCGATCAGCGCAAAACGATCGTTCTCAATGCTGCCGCATACAGCAAACAATCCTTCGATTATAAATGGGACAATCAGCCTGTTAGCGTTGAATCGCTTAGCCTCATTGATAACAGCGGCTTCAAGCAAGTCTACCGTCAAAATTACGAACCCCTATCTAATGTAGATACACTCTACGTCGCAAAGGGAAAAGCTTATCAATTTATGGCTGTGCTTGTTCTCCCTAACGGCGATAAGACTGTCGTGAAAAATGTACT
The DNA here is from genome assembly GCF_048572955.1 of Pristimantibacillus sp. PTI5. Taxonomy (GTDB): domain Bacteria; phylum Bacillota; class Bacilli; order Paenibacillales; family Paenibacillaceae; genus Pristimantibacillus. The sequence continues at coordinate 3,556,273 of NZ_CP183886.1, read as the reverse complement.
ACAGACAAATCAAGCTATTCATGTGTTTTCCGATAACCTCAGTTCAAATGCATTCTCAGCGCTGAACGTCGCTGCCGATTACAAAAACACGGCAGGCGAAGCCTCCTTACGTGTTGCCTATTTGAATGATAGATACAACTATCATGAGCTGCTGATCAAACTTGCAGCCAACAAGCAATTATATGTAGAGAAGAACAAACAAGTCTATAAGCTGAACGCTGCCATTAACAGCAACGGCGATGAGGCTATACTCACTTCCGACTTCATCCCGACGGCTGATATCTATTCATTCAAGGCCGGCATGAACATTACTGTCGATGTGACTGCAGGCGTAGAAAAGCAAACCGGCAAAGAGCTGCGCTCCGAGCTTATTCTGGGTGAAACCTTTAAGCTTGAAGCGCTATTAAAGGACGACAATGGTCAAACCATTGACCGTATGAGCGAGATGAAGACAATCATTTTGAAAAATGATGAGACTTATCTTGAGAATAACTACTTGAATTGGTACAGCTCCAAGCAGGACGGAAAGTTAAATCAAGTCTACACCAACGAATTCCGTCCTACGGAAACGGGCACTTATACGATTAAAATAATGCTAAAAGACAATCAAAATGATTGGATAGAGCGAAACAGCACAACCTTTACGGTTTTACCAAAGCATGAATTTGATCTGGAAATTCGTAATCAGAACGGTGTTCTCATTGATATGGTCAACAAGCCTTATCTCACGGGTACTGAAATCAATAACCTGTCCATCACCGTGCGTGAACATGTATCAGGCAAAGTGGGCTCTCCAGTTGAAGGGGTATCCGTCGCTCTATACGGAGAGACATTGAAAAACAAATCAGATGCAGGCGGACTCATCACCCTCTCAGAGCTGTATGCTGGTGGACATAACGAACTTACATTCAGCAAAGCCGGTTATTTGGACAAAACCATTGATCTTATGGCCATTAACCCAGAAAACCAAGCCATTATTCGTGTATCTGGGCTCGATAAGCCTGAAACAAGCGACAAGCTTAACACAGCTGGCGGTGTACCGATGAAGAATGCTTATGTACATGCTACCATTCAAGCCGGTGACACGATTCATAAGCAGCAGGATTCGATATACGATGATGAAACCGTAAGCTACATGATCGTTCCTTCTCCTTCGGTAGTGAACATCGATTTCATCCGCAGCGTGAACATGTACAGTACCAATAGCGGCTCACCATTCGGCTATTATATGCTGGGCACCCTAAAGACGGAGCCGGGCAAAGATTACAATGTAGTGTTGGATGCAAGGCAGCCACTGCAGCAGGTATCCACCGTCAATTTAACCAAACGAATGGACGAAGTAACCATCGCACGCAAGGATCTTTCCGGAGCCGAATATGTGCCTTATCTCATTGACGACAACGAGGGAGATCAGAACCTTTTTTATGCAACGAAGGGCACTTATAACATTGTAGCCAGAACGTTAGACGGGAACATTATTTATTTGGAAAATGTTGAGCTGAACCAGGATGTGAATACCCTTGATATTCCAAGCGATTCAAGTTCCCTCGCTCGAGTAAAGGTACTTGGCGACGCCACCATTAACTCCGTTGCCTATATTTCAGATAAGCAAACCAAGCTGAGAGGCTATGTTCATTATAACGATAACTTCGTCAGTTTGACGCCGGGCAACGTAGCCATCTCGATAAACAGCTTTGATGGCTCGAAGGAATATCAATATGACGTACACTTTACGAAGGATGAGCTGAAGGCAGGTACGCAAACGGATATCACAGCATCTAGCCTGAAAGGTCTCGACATATTTGGACTAGACCAATCGGGTAACATAACAGTCCCAGCAGATCAAAGATGGATCAGGCTAGGATTAGTTAATGAGAACGGCGATGAGATTCATCAGTACAGCATTCCGGAGCTCGTCATATTTAACTATAGCTGGAGCATTGGGTCAAAGAATGTTGCGCCTGAAGCTTCCAAGCTAATCGTTAAAAACGACAGCGGCACAGTCATTCAAGATAGTACAGATTCCCCTTACCTTCCTGAGTGGGTATATGTCGAAGAAGATGGTGAATATACCGTTACGGCATCTGTCACAATTGAAGGCAAGACCTATACGATAGACAAGACGATTAAAGTAAGCACGCTTGGAGAAGAGGTTACAAATCCAGGTACAGATCCAGAAACACCGCCAACACCGGGTACACCGCCGGGCTCTGGATCAGGAATAATCCCTGCTCCAAGTCCAACGCCCGCAAGTGTCGACAAAGGGCTTCAGGATCTGCTAGATCCTAGCAAGCCTGATAAAGAAAAAGCAGACAAAGCGTCAGACCTCATTAACAGCCTTCTAGGCGCAGTGAAAGACGTTAAGGACAGCAAAGAAGCTGAGAAGTCGGTACAGAACATATCGGCTACGCTTGCTTCAGCATCCAAGCTGCTAGAATCCATGCAATCAGCAGATGAGAAAGCTAAGGTAGCCTCATCCATCACAGAAATGGTGAACAACACCAAATACGCATTTGAACAGGTCGAGAATGGGCCAAAGGCAATTGAGCTTGCCAAATCAATTATCAAGGACACAGCTTCCGTTTTACAAAATCTAGGCAGCGTGGATGCAGTTCAGATTGATGCGCTCAAGAATTCGCTCGTTGAGCTCAGCAAGAAAGCGGTTGAGAAAGCAGCAACCGTAACACTCGATAGCAAGGATATCAAGGTAGAAGGCAATGCGCTAACGACTACCCTTGATACGAAGCAAATCGGACTGCAGTTGGAAACGACGAAGAAAGCTTTGGATGATACGATGAAGGATCTATCAGGAGCAGTCGGAGCAGACAAAGCGGCAAGCATTAAACCTGTCATAACAATTAATATTCCAAAACAAAGCGAGAACGTCACGAAACTTGCGGCGGATTTACCTTCCGAGATCTATCAAGCCGTAAAGGAGAGCGGTCTAGCGGGCTTGAAACTTACTATGGGCAATGTCGGCTTCACTGTTGAGCCGGATACTTTCGGCAGCATTACAAGCGGTCAGACCATCTCACTCGCAGCTGAAGTTGTTCATAACCTTACGGTTACTGCACCAGCTTCGGCAGCGCAATTGGCTAACATACCCGTTATGGAATTCCAAGCATCCGTAGGCGGCAAGAAGGTAGAAGCGTTCAATAAGCCGATGCCGGTAACCTTTGATGTATCCAATATCGATACGTCCAAATACTCGGAAGCTGATTTGGCAAGCCTTACCGTTTACCTATTGAATGAAAAAACGTTGACTTGGGAGCCTGTAGGCGGACTTTATGATCCGGTAACGAAGACCGTCAATGTAAACCGCGGACATTTCAGTAAATACACGGTCATGAAGTCGAGCCAATCCTTCAACGATATCCCAGCAGCACACTGGGCGGCAACAGCCGTCAATACGCTGCTAAACAAAGGTGTACTTGATCCGACCGCTGCCTTCGGTCCAAGCAAGAAAGTTACACGCGAACAATTCGCAGCATGGCTTGTCCGTTCTTACGGATTAGACGGCGCTGGTCTCAGCCTGCCGTTCAAGGATGTAGCGAAGGACAGCGAGTATTACGATGAAATCGCAGTTGCTTATGCACAAGGTTTAATCCAAGGGAAATCGGCGAAAGCCTTTGAACCAAAGGCTGAAATTACGCGTCAGGAAATTGCTGCGCTCCTGTCGAGAGCACTAACAGCCTACAACAGCAAGAAACTAACAAGCACAACCATTGAACAGCTTAAAGGCTTCAAGGATGGTTCATCCATTGCCGAATGGGCAAAGGAAGGCGTTGCGCTTCTTAAGCAGCAGAAGCTTATTACAGGATATGAGGATGGCAACTATAAGCCGAAGCAAACAACGACCAAAGCAGAAGCAGCAGCACTCATTTACCGCATTTATACCGGACAATAGCACGAATAAAAGGGACAGCAGAGAAGTCAATGACTTCTCCGCTGTCCCTTTTTACATTTTTGACTAGCTTAGTTATAGATATGATGAGCATTCAACCCATTGTTATTATAAGCTCTCCGCAATAGCTCTTCCAGCTTCAAGCTCTGCATTGAAAGCTGCACGATACTCAGCAATAATATCCGTTTTGTAGCCGTTAGTCGTCAGCGAAGTCGATGTTTCTGACATAATAACCTCAAACTTTGCGGAGCAGTTGTTCACCTCTTGTAGACCTTTTTCCTTAATCTTCGGTTGGTCTGCGGCACTTGCTGCAAGGTATTGCAAACCGATATCCATTAGAGTAGCCTGACAGCTTGCCTTCAGCGCGGCAAGCTTGGCTTCTGCATTTGCAGTAATTTGCTCATAGGTTTGTTTAACCGCGCCTCCAGTACCTCCCGTATTACCTGTTCCGCCACCCGTTCCCGGCAAAACAACGACGCCGCCCTGCTCCGCCCGATAAGCAGCGGACTCACCGTTAACCATTTTCGTAACCGGATCATATCCGATTTGTGTTCCTACCGACTCCGACAAGAAACGGATCGGCACATAAATGGAGCCTTTATAACCAAAAATGGATTGGCCAGCTGGCAAAGCTGCTGCCTTCCCGTCAAAAACAAGAGACGCTTTAATGGGCTGAATGGAAATTTCCACGCTCACTTGAGGCTTTTGGCTGCCCGCAGCAGCCGTTTGCAGCTGCTTCTTCAGCACAGCAAGCTCTTTTTCCGTCGGCTCGGAGACCGATGCCTTCGCGCCATCCCAATTTACTGACTTTTGCAGCGCATAAGAGATATAGCGAATCGGAACATAGGTACGGCCTTCATAAATAAACGAATATTGACCATCAGGCAGCTTTAGTGCTTGTCCGTCAAAGGTGAGCTTGATCGGCTGTGTTTTAATCTTAATAGTCGTTGACGCAGCCGATGCAGCTGTTGCAAGTACTGATGATAGCATCATAACCGCTAGAAAAATAGATAATATGCGTGACTTTTTCATAAGTCCTCCTAAGTCTAATAGAGCGTGCTAGTTAATAGAATTTGCGATAACAGTAAGTGCGTCAACTCTTACCTGAGCTTTTGCGTTCTCATATTGCGAGCTCCAATCGGGCATGGCTTGATTGCTTAGATCCGCTGCCTTATATTCGCTCTGAGCATTGCTAATCAATTGATTAAACTTCACATCACAAGCTGCCTCCGCAGAAAAAACCTTATCCAGGTACTTACTCTGGATCGTCGCAAGTGTCGCTTCTTTATCATCGCTTAGCTCATTCGCAATTTGCTTCACTAAGCTGCTGCTGCTTGCCTGACAAGAGGACTTCAACTGCTGCAACTGAGCATTAACGGAAGCATCAATCTCTTTTTTCTTCTGTGCCTTTTCATCCACAGTAGTAATTTCCTCCCCTGACTTCTGACCCTTGTCTACGTTATTAGACGCAGGTTCTGGTGTCAAAGTTGCGGTCGGGCTAGGCCGGATGACATCCTCCGGCTGAGCTGATGGAACTAGCACTGACTCGGGTGCTGGCGTCTGCTCTGTATCAGATGTTTGATTCGGCTGTTCGCTGGGCTGATTCGTACTCGTTGGTGTTTCTTCTGCATTATCAACCTCCGCCGCTTCTTCTAATCGACCATTTAACTCATCTACTTGATTTAACTTTGAATACAGGCTCATGCTTCCATAAATAATAATTCCGATAACCACAACGGCGCCGGCAATAATAAATCGAATTTTGTTTGTTTTTTTCATTGTTTTGGTTTCATAAGGCTAATGCATAAGCAATGACCTCTATGATTCTCCTTACTTATATTTTCAAAAAAATAAGCTGACGCTTGATCGTGACCGGCATCAGCTTGAGAATATACAATTAATATCTATAAGCTGTACTCCACTTATAGCTTATAAGCGCGCGACACTCGTTAATTTATTTTGGTGATAAACCATTTTCAAATAAATCTCCATACGCTTCTCTTCATCCAAGCAGCCTTCCCAAAGCTTTTCGTGAAACCCTATACAAAGCTGATGCCATTCACGTACGAGCAGAGTGCGCTTGAACATAGACAGAACCTCCATTTTTCCACATAAACCTCGACGGGAGGCACGATATTCGGTAGCTGGCTGGCAGTCTTCATCAGATAAGCCCCTTTAGCTTTGCGTCACCACTTTTCAATGGTTTTGCCTTTATCGTACGGTTTATGTGGTTGATTTGTTAAGGGTATATTAACAAAATATGTAGAGGGTGTATAGTGATTGTTGAAGGTATCAAACAATACTTAACTTCCTTGTCCTATTATAACTTTATCTTCAACATCTTCATATCCGTTTGGATTATTTAACTGCCAACGCCAAGCATCAGCACACATTTCTTCGATACCTCTTTCTGCAACCCAACCTAGTTCTCTTTTTGCCTTAGAGGTATCCGCATAGCATATAGCAACGTCACCAGGTCTTCTATCCGCAATAATATAGGGTATGCTCCTGCCGGATGCTCGTTCAAATGCATGAACCATCTCTAATACACTATATCCTTTACCTGTACCTAGGTTATAGGCTTCAACACCCGTTCCTACCATTACTTTATCTATAGCTTTCAAATGCCCTATGGCTAGATCAGCTACATGAATATAATCTCTAACCCCTGTGCCATCTGCCGTTGGATAGTCATCACCAAAAATACGAAGTTGATTCAGCTTTCGGACAGCTACCTGTGTAATATAAGGTGTTAAATTATTTGGTATGCCGTTCGGATCCTCACCAATTCGACCACTGATATGTGAGCCCACTGGGTTGAAATAACGTAAGAGTGATATACTCCAGCTATTATCTGAAACATATAAGTCTCGCAGAATTTCTTCAATCATCAATTTTGTGCGTCCATATGGATTTGTGGCCCCAAAAGGTGAGTCCTCTGAAATCGCCCCAGATGTAGTAGGAGAATATACGGTAGCCGAAGAGCTGAAGACCATTTTCTTTACACTATATTTCTGCATAACCTGACATAGAATAATAGTCCCCGTGATATTATTCTGATAATAACTGAGGGGCAATTCAACTGATTCACCAACTGCCTTAAATCCGGCAAAATGAATAACAGCATCAATCTTATTTTCCATAAAAACTGCTTCAAGACTTTCTCTATCTAATAAATCGATGTTATAAAAGCTTGTAAACGTAATAAGGGGGGAAGGTACATTATGCTTCTAGTAATCCTTGTTTCTTTTTGGTAAGTCTTTGTTTAATCAGATTTGTGATGCCAACTTCTATCACTCTATACGATATATGCGCCACAATTATTGAGAGAATAATTGAAGATACGAAGAAGAAGACAAATGGCAAGTTGAATTGGTGCATAATCATTTTTAAAGGAAACATCACAAAGGTGTGCCATAAATACAAACTATAACTAATTTGTCCTAAATGTATCATTGTTTTCGTTCCAAGCAATTTCGATAACATGCCGGTTTGCTTCACGATCGTGACAAAGAAGAAGAATGTAAGCAACAACAAGATGCCGATGTTTAGCTTTTCCCCATACAGCCAGAAGAAAACTAAAAAGCTAGGCAACCCCAGGTAAACTATAACTTTCTTTCTCGTTACCTGTGGGAATTTCATCTCAAGGATATATACAGCAACACCTACCAAGAAGAATAACGTCAACGGTTTAACCCATATAATGGATATACCCAGAAAGATCGACAAGCTTGCATACAGTTTTTTATAATTCTTAACTGAGAAGTATAGACTGCTAGCAACAATGTAAAATGCCATTTCATAACTAAGTGACCAAGCTACAACTTGTGCCATTGGAAAATCAAAAATCCCTGGCATCATCAACATATTTGCGAAAAAATACAGAAAGTATTCTCCCTCCGTCAATCCATCAAAAAATTTATAATTTATCAAAGGGCCTATAATAAAAACAAGAAAATGAATGCACAGAAACACTGGTAATATTCTAAGAAAGCGGTCATTCCAAAAGTGTCGCATTCCAGATTTCCTTTTGATTGTCTGAATGATCAGATAGCCACTGATGACAAAGAAAACCGATACTGAGGCATGTCCGATGTTGTCCATGAAAGAAACGTTAAGTGGATTAATCCACTTCTCTGTGACTGAGCTTCCATAGATGTGAAACAGAACTACAATTAATGCCAACAAGCCTCTGAGCCCCGTTATTGTGTTGTTCATAATTCGCCTTCTTTGCCTTTATTCGCACATATTATACAACATAACGAGAATTTCACTATACAAAACGCTTAGGTGGACACGTTAGTTACTGAACAGCTCTATATCAGAAATGGAGAACGTTCGGTATTGAACTTAAAGGCTAGCAATCCTTCTAAAGTCTGCATTTTTTTAGTGCCGCTATCATTTAGTGACCAAAACATCCATCCTTAGCCACTTGGAATTGTTGTGTCGTTTACAGGTTCATCGTATTCTACAGTCTTGTTTTGACCAAAAAAAATCTGCAAATTCCGCTTCTGTTTTAGGAAACAGTTATACTTCTCCTGAAAGTGTTTTCCTTTTTATTAAATCAAAAAAAGTGACGATGAATTTTTGTTAATACCCGAAAAAATGAAGAGGCTTTAATTATTCATCCGTAAGCTATCAAAGTTCCTACTTTTTTTTAGTGTTAGTAAAATTAAACTTATATTAAGTATTGCACCTGTGATTCCAAAGAGAGCAATAGCTATCGAATCGTCTGAAAACACATAGAAACCAATAGTTAAAGCTACAATCCGTGTGAGTAATGATGCAATGGTAAATTTTAAGTGAAATGACTGTGCCGAAAGAACAGGTAATGCCTTAACACTAGGTAAATTAATAAACATACAAAAAATCCATAGAGCCATCCATCTTGCATATTCCCCGGCAGTTACCCATTCTGCCCCAAATACCAAACTGAAAAGCCAAGGGCCAAAAACAATCAAGACTCCAAATGGGATAATTCCCATAGACCCAAGCACTAAAGTTGCTTTTTTGATCAGATTTGTTAGATTTTCATCATTGTTTGCCGTATCTGATATCTTAGGATATAATACATCTCCAATAGATTTACCAATTAGTGCTGATGGTATATTGAGTACAGCTCCTCCAATTGAATAATACCCCGCTGAATTGGGCCCAAAGTAACTTGCTAACAATATTAAGGGTAAACTTGATGAGATTGCGTCTATTAAAACCTCTGGAGCCCTATACAGTGGAAAGTCTTTGTATTTTTTAGAAAGTTCCTTAATGGGTATTTGATCTTCAGCTATATTATTCGAATGTTTATCTTCTGTTTTCCTAATTAAGAAGAACATCATAAGGGCCTTAATCCCTTCACCTAATGCAGTAAAAATAATTAATACTCCAGCCACTGGATAAAAAAATCCAATACCTATTTTACTACTTTGCATAATAATATTTTGTAAAAAAGTAACTTTCGCAGTAATTTTGAATTGCTTTGTTCGGATAAGCCATTGCTCTACTACTTGCAAAAAACCTGAACACAAAATAACTATAGGAATTAAATACAAAAACGATGCAATATCTTCTATTTGAAAAAAACGAACAATAAATTGATTAAAGACTAATAAAATGACACTTACAAGTAGCGTTATACAAATTGTAATATACAAAGAAAGTCTAACTAATCCTCTAGCTTCGCTATTACTTTTAGGGAGTACAATGGAGATCGGGTAAGTCAATGCAGCAATAGGAGTAATAATTCCTACTATAGCCATAAATACAGCTAATACACCGAAAGCCCCTGGACCATATATTCGAGTAATAAACGGCGATAATGAAAAGGTAACCAATTGTGCTGCAGCAGTTCCGGTAACCAATATTGATGCATTACGGACAAGCGGCATTTTACTTAACATTAATATTTTTCTTTTCATAAAATACTCCTTTTAAATCACTGAATTTCCCAAGTTCACCAACTTATTCAAGTATCTACAGTGTAGTTTCAAATAATTTGTACCAGTCCCTTTTTGATGACCTTGGATTGACTGACTGCTGCCCACAAGCGATGGAGAGCCTCTCCTTGTGTAAAAAGGAGAATTAAGTTAATTCCTCAGTGATTACCCGTTAGACCATGTGATCATCAAGTTCTGATTGTTGTCCATTGCACCAAAAATAAAATAAGATTGTGTGTCCCGCTTTATTCACCAACCAAGTTTCGCAATTTGCTATGATACAAAGGCATAAGGCTAGCTTTATCAACGAAGCACAACGCTTTCACATCAATCTGATACACAATTTGTTGGCTCCTCTGATCACCTAGAGACGAGTGCGGTTTTATTTGATAGCATTCGGTGAGCTATACTTGGAACAAGGTATGGAGGCGTACCAGCATAAATAGTTTTTCAAGCAGTACTTCATTGATGCAGCTATCCACGACGTGGTTAATGTGCGCAAGCATCACCTTAGATTCCGTGGCGTAGGCTTAGCGTAGCACAATACCAAGTTGTAGACAGCTGCACGTCATGCTTTTCGTTCGGAATTGTTTGCCGTTGGCGAAGTAGACTGACTCAGGTACGCCATGCCATGTAACTGGATAGCGTATCAAAAGCAGTCAAATCACGATAGTCCGATCAAGCGTGGGATAGAAGGTAGCGTACAGTAAGTAACTCAACGAGGTACACATGCTTGTGAGTGCCACCTTCACCTAGGCGCAAGTAAGGTTCAAATTGATATCCGCCTGTCACAAGCAGTTACGTCCCTAGTGTTGAAAACGCGCCGACAACAATGCTCTTGTTTGCATACATTCGCATTTGACGGGCTCAGAGGGCGCGCTCAGTATGCACCTCCTGCAGCGTGTTGTGCTTGACCCCACCGGGTTTTGCTAACCCATACCATGGACTTGAACTGATTTGTGCTTTACTAAGATATGGCACCTCGGGCACCTCACGTCGGACGGAATAAGATAGTGATAGTTTGATCCAAGAACTAAAGTTAAATCACTTTTCTTAAGAGTCTTTGCACGGGAAAGCCAAATGGATCCCATAAATGAGCATTGACGTTAAGATAGTCAAGTCTTCTCATCTTCGTTATGGTAATCCACATAGCGTTCGCTCTGCCCAAGTGCGGGTGTTGAAACCGTTGGACGATCGAACCACTGAGAGCTCAAAACTCTTAGCTATTGACTGCAAACAATCAACCCAATTAGACTGTCAAAACATTTATTTAATATCTAGACTCGAGGGTTTTACCTTATCAAATCAATTAAAAATATCTGCACCCTCATTTTTAATAATTTTTGATCTTGATTACACTTTCAAATATTTTATAGTTTTATTTACTCTCTTAAAGTAGGGCAATTATGCTTAATCACTCAACCTAGATCAACTTTTAATATCTTTCATCAACTTATATTTAATAAGTTGTTTTTTTATTATAGGTTTTAAATAAATCCAAACTCCATTTGGAATACAAATTATTCCCAGAAATTTATATTCACAATTCCTAAAGGAAGTTATATCTTTTATTGTTAAAAAGGCAGCAATATATCTAGAAACAGCATTATAATTTTCTTTGAATCCCTTTGCCAACTCAATTCTTTGTTTATAGAAAAACATATAACCTTTTGGATTTTCCCTATAAAATGACAATATATTCTTCGAATATCCGTCATCTAAATATTCATATAAGTAGAGAATTTTGTTTAGTAACTTCATTTTATACTTCCGACTTATTTGATCATATACTACCGCCTCGGTTACAAATTTTTCTCCTTCGAAGACAGGAAATAAATATTGTTTCAATATACTTGTTTTAAAAACTAAAATTGTTTCACCTATAAAATTATATTTTTCATATAAATCCATAATTGAAGTTCTTTCAATATTTTTTGGCAAGCAAGACCTCGATGATTTATTAAGTATTTCCCCTTTTAAGGCTAAAATTCCTGCCAAACTATCATCTTCAGCGACCTCTTTCCAATTATCATAGATCACCTGAACTGCATTATCAGATAGATAATCATCCGAGTCTACACAAACAAAAATATCAGTTTTACAATTTAAAACACCTGTATTGTGTGCAACGTGCTTACCGCCATTTTTTTGTCTCAAAAATACAATCTCTATTTTTCTTTCAGAAATAAAAGAGTTTATTACTTCCTCAGTATTATCATTTGAACCATCATCAACAACAAGCCAAATGAAATCATTATTTGACTGACGGCATAAGCTTTCATAGCATTTATGAATAATGTATCCTCTATTTTTGGTAGGAGTAAAAATTGTTAACATAATCTCACCTTATATTCCTTACCTGTTTTTGTTCTATTAAATTTATAATAGTTAAACATCATATATTGCTAACAACTTATTTACTGCACTTTGAATTGTCGTTTCTTTTTTATCTATACTATTTATTAAGCGATTATTATTACTTTTTTTTAATATCATATCAATTTTAGCAGATAATTCCGATATACTATGTGTATCGTGTATAGTGTCATTATTTTGAATATCAGAGATTATTGATTTTGAACCAACATTCTTTGATATAAGCAGGTCACAACCGCACAAAAGAGCCTCGACTGGAGCTAATCCAAAAGTATCAAAAATACTGTTTTGTATAAAAAGTTGGGCTTTTTTATAATGAAATATCATTTCGTCTTTATTTACTTCCTCAATATATTGTACAAAAGAATAGGATTTTATGGCTTCAGTATCTTTAGCGTTTTTACCTATTACTATAAGTTTTAAATTTTTCTCCTTTTCTTTATTTAGATAATCAATAGCCCGGCAAATTGACAAAATATTTTTTCTTGGCATACCTCCACCAACTGATAATATACAATTGCGTTCTCTCTTTATCTTTATCGATTTAACTAAAGACACCATGTCCCAATCTACTCCATTATTCACAAATGTTAATTTACTTTTATATTGAGGATATGTTTCTATCATCCAATTCATAAAATATTCAGATACGCATATTATTTTTGGTGTTAAACTTAGCACTTTTTTTTCAATTTCCACATCCTTCTTATTGCTTAGATTATTTATTTTACCTTCAAAATCATTACTTCCATGCATTAGATACGCCGATTTTTTCCCTAGTATTTTGGCAATGACAAAACCGATAATATTTATTCTTGTTAAACCAGAGAACAAAACCAAATCAGCCTTTAAAGTTTTTATAACGAGTTCTATTATTTTTTTCAATTTTGTTACTTCTTCAGAATATAACGTATTTTCTGGCATATATATTTTTAAAGATTTATTTACACTAGCAGGCCCATTATTATTCCTAAAATCACCGACGAAAAAAAGCCTCAATATAAACACCACCTATTTCTTAATGATAAATTAGTATATAAACAATATTTAATTTCTTCCCAGCAACACTAAAAGTTCCATAAGTCTATGTAGATATGTTGATATTAATGTAAAAAAACAATAGCGTATTTATTGAGTGAAATCGCAACAAATGATGAATCTTTACGTTTAAAATTCAATTTAGTCCCCAATATTTTACCATGGATCTTATATCCCAATAAATTAATTTACATCTTTTTACATCTAGTTTCATAGCGCGATAGACAAATCCTGCTAATCTATCAAATAATCTATAAAATTTAAAGTCTATACCTAGCTTATGAGTATTCGCCATAAACATATTTACCTTTCCTGTCAGCTCTATTCTATTTTTATTTTTATCGTATTGCTCCTTATGAAGTAAGTTTATTTTAGGAACAGGATGTAAGACTGCTATTTGGGGAAGATATACCATATGATATCCATTCTTTAGAATATTAAATGCATAATCATGATCTTCACCAGCTTGAATTAACGTCCCTCCTAATCCAATGTTTTCATTAAAACCCCCAATAAACTCATGAACATTTTTATTAATAAATATTGTGATTGAACATGTTCTTCGTAGGCAATTATACTTATTTATAGGTTTAGCGTTTCTAATAATTGAGGAGTCAAAATCGTTTAATTCGATTTGATTTTGACCATCATTAACTAATTCTGTAAATTGTATGGTTATTGAATCTACATTTTTGTCAATAAATATCTCATGTATCCTTTCTAATGTATGTCTAGGATAAACACAATCATCATCAGGATACGCTATAATATCTCCAGTCACATACTTTAGACCGATATTCCGATTCTTCGACAAACCTTGTTCTACGGATTTTATATATTTCAAGTTTATTAAATTTTTATAAGTATCTATTAATCCTTTTAATCTATCATCTTTATTCTGATCAACAACTATTAATTCAAAATCATTATATGTCTGTTTAGATATAGATTGAAAAAACCTTTGTACCTCATTAACTCTATTGATAGTACACATTATTAAAGAAAATTTCATATTTATTAACTCCCTAGCCCCATTAGCGGGATTTTTTATTAGTTACGTCTATAGCATAACGCTCGCCATAATTCTACTTAAATAGACTATATGGTGTAACTTGATACCATTCAGGTCTATAAATAAATATAATCGCATTGTATAATAATGTGAAAAAAACAACTAAAATAATAATGCTTGTTCTAATGTCTTTACTCTTAATTTTATTTATAGCATTCGGTAAGTATAAAACTGAATAGATCGCAAAATATTCAGACACTCTACTTAAAATGCTCATTCTAATTGATAAAAGTGAAAATAACACGGCAAATAACATTATTAAAGATAATATATTTTCATCACTATTCTTGATCACAACTTTTTTTGTATTTAGTGTTTTTTCTTTTATAGTATCCCGTAGATCCGTACTACGTTTTATTTCCAATAATGAATTTTGACTTTCATGATACTTGACTGCTAAACCTATTAAAAGAATAGATAACAATATAAGGGTTTTAAAAAGGCTTGCTACTTCATTACTATCCATATAACTCATATGCATTTGATATTGAGGAACCTTCATTAAGACCCATTCCATTAATGGTGATAGAAATAATGTACATATACCAGAAGTAAAAATTGCAATTAATACTATTCTATTACTAAATTTAATTAATGGAAATAAATATACTATACTGAAAATTAATGCACTTGAATGAAACAATGACGCAAGAAAAACTACAATAATAAATGGTACTAGTTTTCTTTTTTTAACAAGGGATAGACTATAAGTCAGAATTGCTATTGCAATATATTGTCTAATTATATTCATTGAATTATAATAAAAAGCTAGAGTAATAAATAGATATACACTAAAGAATAATGATACTGAATATTTATATATAAGCAAAAAAACAGAGCTTATAATTATCAAACTTGTAACAATTAGTATTGCTTGATTGTTCATTGTGAAGTATTGAATAATATGATTAAATATCAAATATCCCGTTTCAAAATATATATTCCAATTCAATATTTCTTGTATACTCATTCTTTTAAGTTCATCAAACAAAACAACATAAGCTAATGTATCTGCACCAACATTATATGACCTGAAAGCCGATATTAAAAAAGTTGGTACAAATGCAAAAAGCAAGAAAATAAATCTATTTTTAGTCTTCTTATTGAATAAGAAAATAATTGCAGCCATAAATAATATTAACAACAAAATGATATAAATTAGCACCTTCCAAAACCCTTTTCCCTATAGACTTTTTTAGTTAATACATTTTCAAATTCCATAATATTTTTTTCAGCAATATAATCCCACGCATAATTGCTTTTCACCATTTTCAATGCATTTTCAGAATATATGCTCATTTCACCCTTGGAATTGTATGCTTCAATTATTTGCTCTGCTACGCTTTCAGCTGAAAATTCTGCCTTCCAGCCACATTTATATTTTGTTACATCACCTGCTATATTAGTTCCTGGAGTTAATAGGACTGGTAATCCCATAGCTAAAGCTTCCATAGCTGCAAGTGGTTGCCCTTCAAAACGTGATGTAAGTATAAAAATATCCGTGTTCTTTAACTGTTTTTGTTTTTCAATACCATATAAAGCTTCTCCAATACTAATAATATCTCCTAAACCCAGATCTTGAACCATTTTTTTAATGGTTTTTCTTCCATCTTGTTGGTCCGGACCAAATATCGACAAGTGTATTTTGCATCTTCTCATCTCTGTTGAAATTTTATTGCAAGCTTCTATCAATATATCCAGTCCTTTATGAAATGGATCTAACCTTCCAATGAAAGTTAATTCAAACCCTTCCTTATTTCCCCTTTCAATTGTAGATACACCAATATCTTTAATATACACACCATTCCCGCTAATAAAGAATTTATTATTAAAAGCAGAAGACATCTGCTGTTCATTCAATGTGAGATATTGTAATGCACTTGAATTTTTTACAAACTTATTAAAATATAGAAAATTCCCAAACAACTTCTTCACATATTTTTTTTGTTGTGCAAATGATGTTAGGCTACCATGAGGCGCAATTACATAAGGGATGTTTTGCTTTGTTAAATATCTCGCAACTTTAATAAAGTAATAAAAATATATCCCATGAAAAACAACAATGTCAGGGTTATTAAAAGGTTCTGGCATATTATTTATATTTCCATCTGCATAATGTTTCTTATTATATATTTCGTAATGAATATTTTCTTCTTGAATATCATGCATTACGTCAGAACAATTTAATAATGCTACTCTTGCTAATTTACCTTGATTATTCACATGTTCTGGAACAACAATTGATACACCATTGGCTTTATTATTATCAATTGAAGCTATATGCAATATATTCATCATTCATCCCATACTCCTCGATAATTTATCATTTATTTCATTAGTAATGAGCCTTTATCATTAATCTTTAATATTAGTTTCTCCAGCGCTATCCCGGTAATCATAACTACCGCGTTTCGCAAAAAATAAAATTAATATTACAGTTCAATTATAGTGTACAAATTCCAAAATTAAATATTAGTTATATATAGTAATATAATATAAAGGGTTGCAGTTTGATTAATAAGTTAACGATTTATAACAATTTTTACGAACTCTTTTACACAATTTATTGGACTTGCAAAAAATGATAATAATGCATATGAGATGAATTTATTGAATCTTTTTCTTCTATATTCTGCATATGATAAAACTGCGTAATGTCGCATTATAATGTATCGTTTTTCCGAGTAATTCAGAATATTAAAAAATTGTTTTTTGTACTGAAACAATTCATTCTCTCCTCTAATCTTACTATCACCGCTTGATAATCCCTCCGTTTCTGAATGAATATAAGCTCTAACATCACATATGGGTAAATAGCTAAATTTCCCCCCATTAAAAATTGCTTTTAGCATTAAGTAAAACTCATCTCCCACATCTATTTGATCAAAACATCCAATATTAATAAGATAATCACTTTTAAACATCATAGTATCAGTGCCAGTCATATGATACATAAGATGGTATTTTAATAAATAATTAGAATCAAAGCTTTTAATATACATCCTTTTTCTGTACTCAATTAGCTTATCGTCTTCATTGTATAACATTAAATCCGTTATACTATAAACTGATCCTTCTTCTAACATATGCTTAACCTGATTCTCAACTTTATTAGGCAAATAAACATCGTCATCATCAAGAAAAGTAATATATTCTCCACTTGCTGCTCTTATGCCAATATTTCTTGTTTCCGCAGACCCTTTATTAATTTCATTTTTCAAATACAACATTTTACAACCAAAACGTTTTCTTACCGTTTTAACAATACTTTCTACTTTTTCATTCTGCTCATGCCCCCCATTATCATCAACAATAATAATCTCAATATTCTTATATGTTTGAGAAACTAGGGACATTAGGGCGTTTTCTAGACAAGAATACCTATCATAAGTTGCAATAATTACACTTACTACAGGTAAATAGTCCTTTTTGTTAGCCAGAATTTCCATCTCTTTTTGACTTAATAACGATTCATCTATCAAGTATGTTTACTCCCTTCTATTTACTGAATGGCTCCTATGTGGTTGCTGATCCCGATACAAATAGATGGATACGATATATACCTCTTTAATAAAACGGCGAGAGATTCAAATGGGGTAATGTAAGAATGAAGAAATGAATTCTTAAAAAAACGGCGGTCTACATCACGAAGAATCTAAAATAAAAAACTACAAGTTTATCTATAAACACCGAAGTACGCATTCATCCAACAATTATGAACCGTCATTCATGATAGGCTGCGGTGTAGAACACTAGACTAACGAGTGTCACTGAGGCTTCATATCTGCCTACTTTTTCAAACCAAGGTCAAATATAGCCTCTTTATGCGTCAACTCTCTAGCCCCACCTTCAACAACCCCATCACTTTTTACAACACTTACGATGGTCCCAAAGAAACACTTAACATCTACCCAAAAGCTCATTTTTTCAACATACTCCCCATCCAACTTTGCCTTCACCTTAATTGGAAGCTCATCCCTACCATTAATCTGCGCCCAACCCGTAAGTCCAGGTGGTACAGCATTCGCACCATATTTATCTCTTTCTTCTATTAGATCATACTGATTCCACAGCGCTGGTCTTGGACCAATAATACTCATCTTTCCAACAAAGATATTCCAAATCTGTGGCAACTCGTCTAGACTAGTTTTCCTTAATAATTTTCCGACTTTTGTTATGTATTGCTCAGGATTCTCCAGCATATGTGTTGGTGTGTGTTTCGGAGTATCTATTCTCATTGTTCGAAACTTTAATATATTAAAATGTGTCTTATGAATTCCAACACGTTTTTGTTTGAACATTACTGGACCTTGTGAATCTAATTTAATCGCAATTATAAGAATCAAAAATATTGGAAATAAAACAATAAGTCCGATTAAAGAAAGAAGGATATCAATTATTCTTTTAATTCTCATATACATTTCATAACACTCCTTGTATTATTTGTTGACTATTGCTTATTTGAATTTTGTTGTACATCTTCCATTACTGATTGCGACATACCTTTACGAACTTTCAGAGACTCTCTCACCAATCCATCAAAGTGTACTACTCCCTCTGTAGTCCCTGAATTATATTTGCGGTAAAACTATTTTATTTTTAATTCTTGTTCCATAACTTTCGAAAGATACTCTAATAAACTGTGTCTCAAATCTTCACGTTGTAATGCAAATTCGATTGTGGTTTTGATAAAACCCATTTTTTCCCCAACATCGTGTCTAATACCTTCAAAAATATATGCATATACAGCTTCGAAGCGGTTCAACTCGGCAATCGCATCAGTTAGCTGAATTTCTCCACCTGCCCCTGGTGATTGGTTCTCTAAGATGTCGAATATACTAGGGCTAAGGATATATCGGCCCATTATTGCGATATTCGATGGTGCTACTTCACGCTTAGGCTTCTCAACTAAGTTCGATACGCTATAAAGTCGGTCTTTGACGGCTTTGCCGTCAACGATACCATAACGAGATACCTCATCCATCGGTACAGTCTGTACACCGATAATAGATGATTTGTAACGATCATACTGCTCAATCATTTGTTTCAAGCACGGCTTTTCCGCCTGTACAATATCATCACCTAATAACACAGCGAATGGCTCTTTGCCGATAAACTTGCGAGCACACCAGATCGCATGGCCGAGCCCTCTAGCTTCCTTTTGTCTAATATAGTGAATGTCCACCATATTGGACGACTTCTGCACTTCACTGAGAAGCTCTAGCTTCCCTTTCTCTAACAAGTTCTGCTCCAACTCGAATGAGTTGTCAAAGTGGTCTTCGATAGCCCGTTTCCCTTTACCAGTCACGATAATGATATCCTCGATTCCCGATGCAACCGCTTCTTCGACGATATATTGAATAGTCGGTTTATCTACGATTGGAAGCATTTCCTTAGGCATAGCCTTCGTGGCAGGAAGAAAACGCGTTCCTAAACCCGCTGCCGGAATAATTGCTTTACGTACTTTCAAAAGATAACCTCCTAATTGTCTAAAATTTTAGTTAAAAAATGGTTTTATGTCCTTTACTTAATAACTATTAACTTTTTATTTCTCTTTGATTACCTCATCATATGATTTCCCTTGGCTCATACCATATTTCTTAGCT
This sequence comes from Pristimantibacillus sp. PTI5, assembly GCF_048572955.1. GTDB lineage: Bacteria > Bacillota > Bacilli > Paenibacillales > Paenibacillaceae > Pristimantibacillus. The sequence continues at coordinate 3,536,344 of NZ_CP183886.1, read as the reverse complement.
ACTTGAATCAATTCGTCATACTGTTCTGGAGATAGCTTCTCTAGAATAATGCTGCGTGCTTGCTTCTTCTCTTCAAGATCTAGCCCTCCGCTTGCCAATTCTTGAATTTGCTTAATATCTGATAAACTAAGCTCCTCAAGCAGCACGGTTGAGACTTTGGCTTTCTCTGAGACGGTTATTTTTTCTTGTACTTCTTTCGCTTTATCTACAGAAACTTCAGCGCTGTAAGATTCATTTGACTTTACACTTTGTTTATTATCAGCCGATACTCTACTCTCATTTTTATTATCTGATTGATTAACTTTGTCAGTTTCTTGCTCCGTTTGTTCTGCTCCGGAATTCGAATTGCTTGTTAATTCCTTATTCTCTTCAGCGTTACTTTCTGAGGAATTGTTATCTTCTATAGAACTATTATTATTTGGGTTAGCACTGGTATCATCAACAACGAGATTGCTCTCTAAATCTGCTGCCAATGTGGAAATGAACTTATCTACAGCATAGTTAGCTGCAAACAATCCTCCGATGCCTAATATCACTACAACAGATAATGACCAAATCAATATTTTCTTCAATTTTTTCTTACGCATATCGCATTGCCTCCATTCTCGTGAGCGGACTATTAGGATACGTGTGAATAAAAAGGAACTAGATGCTCAATTACATCCTTTACCGAGCTTTGGCTTTCGCCTAGAACCTTCTCAAAACGTTTAAATTGAAGCTCAAGCTCTGCTTGGTTAATCTGCGCTGGCTTACCGATATAGATGCGCTCATGCTGGGTAGACGATACTGCCTCTTCATCCGTTAACAGCTCTTCGAAAAGTTTCTCGCCCTCACGCATACCGCTAAAGTTAATTTCAATATCTACATTCGGCTCATAACCAGATAACCGGATCAAATCCTGTGCCAAATCCATAATTTTGACAGGCTTGCCCATATCCAATACAAATATTTCTCCGCCTTTGGCGAAAGAGCCCGCTTGAATAACCAACTGAACGGCCTCAGGAATTGTCATGAAATACCTAACCATATCTGGATGGGTTACAGTGACTGGTCCACCTGCAGCAATCTGTTCTTTGAATCTTGGAATGACACTACCACGGCTACCTAGTACATTTCCGAATCGAACTGCTACAAATTGTGTTGTACTTGTTGTATTAATACTTTGTATGTACATCTCTGCAATTCTCTTCGTAGCCCCCATAATGCTAGAAGGATTAACCGCCTTATCGGAGGAGATCATAACGAATCGTTCTGCTTTATACTTGTCCGCACAGTCTGCTACATTTCTAGTTCCGAATACATTGTTTTTTACAGCTTCTGATGGATTACGCTCCATTAATGGGACATGCTTATGGGCTGCTGCATGGAAGACGACCTGCGGTCTAAACTTACGGAATACATCATCCATTCGATTACGATCCTGAATGTCAGCAATGACGGTTTCCAGCTGAACATCCGGATATTTACTTTTAAGCTCCATTTCAATCGTGTAAATACTGTTCTCTCCATGCCCCAAAAGCAGCAACCTTGCAGGGTTAAATGAAGAGATTTGTCTGCACAACTCGGACCCGATAGAACCCCCTGCACCAGTTACGAGCACGACTTTATCGGATACATAATTGGCAATTCCCTCGAGGTCAGTCATTACAGGCTCACGCCCTAGCAAGTCTTCAACTTCCACATTTCTTAGCGATTTCACAGCCAAACGACCTTTAATAAAGTCATTAATCGAAGGAATAATCTTGACCTTTGCGCCAGTGAGCTTGCAAATATTGATAATATCGGATACATGCGCCCGTTTTGTAGACGGCATTGCGATAATAATGTCATGGATTTGGTATTTATGAACAATCTCTTCAATATGCATCCGGTTTCCAAGAACCGGTAAGCCATAAACCTGCATATTACGTTTATGTAAATCATCATCAACAAAACCTATAATGCGATTTCCAGCGAAGCTATTGCTAGTCATGATTTCTTTAGCGATTAATGCTCCGCAGTCACCTGCGCCTACGACAAGCACGTTATTTACCAAATCTTTCTTATTCGTTCTGTTTACTCGGATTAATCGCCACAGGAATCGCGAGCCTCCCATAAATAACAACATTAACTCCAGTGTTCGAGACGTTATCGAAATGGGTACTCGTTCTTCATAAAGCAAGTTGGTAGCTAAATAGGATAAGATTAAACCGATAATAATTGCTTTAGCCAGCTCAATGATTTCCCCAATACTGGCATATTGCCACATTCGTCTGTACATTCGAAAGAACGCCAAGCTACTACCGCATATTATTGTTGTTAAAAAAGCAAATAAAAGCATCTGAGATTCGTAGAAGGGAGGAATCTTTCCATTAAAACGAAATAAATAGGATATTGAAATCGCGACCCATATAATACAAATATCAATTACCAGTATGATTAGCATTCTATTTCTATTGCTAAGCTTGCTCACCTTACTCATCCCTCCAGGATAGCTTTCTTCTACGAATTGAGTCTCTTTATTTATCTTGTATACCGTAATAATAGTAATAAGCCTCTTCATTGGCTTTACGCTTTACATTGTTCAACACGACACCTAGAATACGAGCATTTACACCCTCTAAGTTCTTCACTGCCTTACCAGCAATATCTCTTTTCACTTTGCCCTGATCAACAACCAGAATGACGCCATCACTTTTCGTCGCCACAATTTGTGCATCTGTAACAGCAAGCAGCGGCGGCGTATCGATCAAAATAATGTCATACATTCCTCTTAGCTGATCAATAATTGCAGTCATTCTCTTCGAACCCATCATCTCAGCCGGATTAGGTGGAATGGCACCTGATGTAATAACATCTAGGCTGGGAATATCGGTTACTTGGATCACTTCCTCTAGTGAGGATTGCTGCGAAATAACGGACGATAAACCCCATCGGTTGGAAATAGAAAAAGTATGATGGGCAGTAGGCTTACGAAGGTCAGCATCAATAAGAACCACCTTTTTCTCCGATTGAGCGAATGTAACAGCTAGATTGGTAATGGTTGTCGACTTTCCTTCGCCTGGGCCTGCCGAGGATACCATTAACACCTGAAGCTTCTCATCGATAGAAGAAAACTCAATGTTGGTTCGAAGCGCACGATAGGATTCTGAAATGGGGGAACGGGGATTCGTTAGCGTAATAATCTGACGCTTATTTCTCGATAGAGACACGCTCTAATTCACCTGCCTTGTAGGTTTGATTGGCTTTGCTAGTTTGGCTAGAATTCGCATCCTCCGGATTCATTCTCGAGATCATAGCAAGTGTAGGCTGACCCAAAAATTCCAGTACGTCTGCTTCTGTCTTAATCGTGTCATCCATATACTCAAGCAAGAATGTGATGCCTACTGCGATCATTAGAGAAACGACAAAAGCTATTGCAATATTCAGCGGAATATTTGGCGCAACGGGGCTTGGCTGTGCATTTACAACCGCTTCATTGAGAATCGATACATTCTCGACCTGGAAAATATGTTGGATTTCTTCTCGAAAAACATTAGATACGGCATTTACGACTTGTGCCGCTTGCTTATAATTCTCGTCTTGCACAATGAGCGTCATAACCTGCGTATTGTTTACGGAACTGACTTGAATTTTACGCGCAAGTTCGATTGAAGTGAGACCAAGTTCCGGATATTGCAACGCTACCTTATCCAAAATAGCCGGTGTTTTTATGATCTCCTTATACGTATCGATCATTTTGATATTCGAGTTAATTTGATTAAGATCAAGCTGACCCGTAGACATTTGTGAGGGCGTTTGGTTTACAATAATTTTAGTCGAAGCTTCATATACCGGGTCTTTAAAGAACAAGCTGACTAAGGCTGCTGCAGCTGTGCATATAAAAACAAACAAAATAATAAGTGCTAATCTTTTCTTAATGATCGCCATGTACTGTCGCAAATCCAGTTCGTTAGACACTCCATTTTCCTCCACCGGATATAGTCTGAAAGAATTATTATGATTCATAAGAACTACCTATCATCCCATAATAATCTATAATTCCACAATATCCTATGATTTTTTCGAAAAAAATCTTCCTCCCATCTACATGAGAGGAAGATTTTTACTATATTGAAACTTATTTGTCGAAATTTAGCGCACGGTAAATAATAACAGCCGCTTCAGCGCGAGTAGCGTTGTTTTTCGGTAAGAATTTACCTGCATTACCGATTACGATTTTGTGAGTAGCAGCAAATGCCACACCGTCTTTCAACGTAGCATTAATTTTGCTTGCATCCGCAAAGCCCTTCAGAGCTGCATCAACATCCGTTACATCTACTGCACCTTTGGAAACCTTCAAAGCGCGAGCAATCATCGTCGCCATCTCAGCACGAGTAATGGTTGCATTAGGGTCGAACTTCGATGCCGAACGGCCGTTGATGATTTTAAGCTGTGCTGCCGCAGCAACATATGGTGCAAACCAGTCAGCTGCATCCACATCTGCAAACGCTTCTGTTGCTGAACCATTTTCCAGATCCAGAGCACGGATAAGCATTTTTGCAAACTCAGCGCGTGTTACTTTATCCTGTGGAACAAATTTACCTTCTGATTTGCCTTCGATTGCGCCTTTAGCAGCTACCACTTGGATTTCGCGGCCAGCCCAAGCTTCAACCTTAGCAATATCAGTGAAGGATACTTTGTTCTCTACAACGACATAAGAGGAGAATGAATCACGTGATTCGATAATCGAATTGCCGGATACCCGTCCGCCATGGAATACTAGCTTGCCGTCAACGATTTTCGCTACGGAAAGAAGCTCTTTATTCAGGCCTGTTGTATCGCCAAGCGGTATGCTAATGACGATTGGTTGGTCAAATGTCGTTTTTGCAACTCCGCCAACTGTCAGGTTGAAGTCATAAACTTCCGACACAGATTTCAATGTGCCAACTACTTCTGCACTCGCGTCTGTTTTGTTAATAGCAAGTGAGATCGCAGATGAGAACGATCCGCCAACTGGAACAGTTACTTCAAATCCGCCGATAACAAATGTTGCGCCTGATACATTCCCAGCTGCTGCTGCTTTCACAACTGCATCAGGAAGATTCAAGACAACATCTTTTAGCGTTACAGCTCCTAGATCAAATTTCAAAGCAGTCTTCTCAACAGCTGAACCTGGAGCCAATTCTTTTACTTTCGCTGCAACAGCGTCAATACCAGCAATAGTGGACAATAGATTGCTTTCATCTAGTTGAAGAACAGCTTTTCCGTTTACATTGCTAACATTAGAAGCTGCACTAATTGTCGCCAATTTAGTAATCTCTGCAGTCGCATCTGTAACGAATTTCGTAATAAGAGCAGCTTTCTCAGCTTCAGTCGCTTTATCGAGCGCTGTTTTCAAATCATTTAGCAATTTGTCCGTTGTTTCCGGTAGTGGTGCAGTTGGTGTAACAATAACGCCACCACCGCCTACTCCGCCGCCTGTTGTGTTCAGTGATTTATAAGCCGTAAACAAAGCGCCTGCTGCAGCCGTAAACGTGCTATCATTGTTAACTGCCGTTCTTGCTTCAGTCAACACGGAAAGCACATCATTCGTGCTTACACCGTAATACAGGAAAATTTTCTCGACATTGTACTCACTCTCTGGCAAAGCTGCCAGCACATCTCTCAGCAATTGTTGAACACTGCTTGAATTCGTCATGATATCAAGCAAGCCCGCCAAATCCTTCGCGCCTACCTGCGCAACAAGCTCTTCTTGAATATCAAAGAAATAAAGCGCGATGTCATCTACGGTAAGATCAGTAACCCCGGCTTCTGTAGCAAAGGATTGAAGCAATGCTCCGTGCTCTACACGCAGCGCTTCAAGTCCAGCAACCGAAGGATTGTAAGACAATGAAACAGCATCATAGAAAAGATTTTCTAATTGCGCTTCCTCTGCAGTGTTAGGCTGGAACTTGTCAACGATCGGCGCTACGATATCGCCTTTCACATGAATAGCCAGTGCATCCAAAGCGTCCTGCAGCGCTTCAACTTTAGGAAGACCGCCTGTCGCAACAAGTGCGTCATACAATTTTTCTACATCTGTCGCAAGCTGGGAACCTTCAAGGGATGATGCATAAGCTACCCCGCTTAATCCAAGCTTTTCCGCTAGGCCTTTATTACTAAGCGGAATGCCAGCAAAAGCCGTTAGGGCTACGCTTGCTGCAATCGTAGATACTGCTAGTTTCTTTCTTAATGTCACTTTCTCTCACTCCTAATATATTAAAATAGCGGCAGTCATCTAATAGATGACTGACTAATAACGCCTATAAGGGAAAATCAATATGTATTCTCTTCATTTTCCAGCCATTCAAGGACACACTATTTTTTGTAAAAATAGGAAGCCAAACGGCGCAATACGCCCTTGGAAGATGTTGAGACTGCGGGCTGAGTATGTAAAGCTTGGTCTTCTACTATGGATTTAGCGTTTAACTGTAAATAGTTAACCCACTGTTCTCCCATCCGCCTCTCAATAGCATCATAGGCTTCGCGAAGTCGAAAACCGCGGCGGACAATATGATGGGCATCGGAAGAAACGATGTGGATATGGCCAGCTTTTAACAGCGACCAAGCAGATTGTTCGATACGTTTGCCAAATCCGCCTAACAACGAATGGGTTGTAACCTGTGCGAAAGCCCCTGCTTCTATAAGCTCAGCTAATCGCTCCGGGTGCTGGACAATCTCCGCATTCCTTTCGGGATGAGCAATCACGGCCTTTAGGCCTAGGATATTAAGCTCATGAATGAGCTCTATCATCGCCTTCGGTATACGAGAGGACGGCATCTCTATCAATACATAACTAGATCCGGCTAATGAGAGCAGTTCATTCCTATACCAGGCATCCAGCAAATCATCATGGACGCGTATTTCCTGTCCAGTCCGTACAGTAACAGGCACACCCGCAGCGATTAACCTTTCGTTAATCGTTTGGGTGTGCTCGGCTACGTCTTGTGCTGTGTTTGTATAGGTCCCATTGGCGTGGTGCGGAGTTGCAATTATGGTTGTGATTCCCTCTGAAGCGGCTGCCCGGGCCATGTCCAAAGTATCATTCCAACTCGCTGCACCATCATCCAATCCGGGTAATATATGTGTATGGATGTCTATCATGCTGATCTCACTTCCTATGTAGAATTTGATCAAAGCCACCTGATAGGCAGGTTTGTAACTATTCTACCACAAGAATATAGATCTTTCAGCACTTCTCGATGCAATTCGACAGTTATTACGACAGAGATTAGTATATCCTATGATTATCCAATGTGTAAGTAAAAAAATGTAAAAATTAAGATTTATTCAGAGTTTTTATTTAGGTTTCTCTTTTACAAAAGCTCCTTGCGAAGCTCTGCCGCAGATTTCGGAGATAGTTCGCCAAAGGGGATATCGAAAACGGTTTTTGCGCCTGTTTGTCCTTTGCGAGCCAGCTTGAATGCAGCTCTAGCGTAAGCCACTAGAACGCTCGCCGTGAATTCTGGATTGCTGTCTAGCTTCAGTCCGAATTCGATAATTTGCGTGCTGTTCTCGCCAGTCGTACCGCTGCGGAGCACCGTGCCGCCGTGAGGCATTGCGGAGTGTTCTGCCTTCATTGTCGCCTCGTCAATAAAATGAACCGTCGTATTATAATCAGCGAAATAGTTTGGCATGCTGCGAATTTCCTCAGCAATCGCTTCTTGATCAGCACCCGCCTCCGCTACGATGTAGCAATCGCGAATGTGCTTCTCACGCGTCGTCAGTTCCGGGTTCTCGCCGCTGCGCACGCGATTAACCGCATCCTCGCTTGGAATGGTGTACTGTACGCCGTGCTTTACGCCATTCACTCGGCGAATCGCATCCGAATGCCCTTGGCTCACGCCTTTGCCCCAGAACGTGTATTCCTTGCCTTCAGGCAGAATGGCTTCTGCAAGCAGACGATTCAAAGAAAACAAGCCCGGATCCCAGCCTGTTGATATTACGCTCAATTTTCCGCTTGCCTTTGCTGCTGCATCCACCTGCTCAAAATATTCCGGAATGCGCGCGTGCGTATCGAAGCTGTCAACCGTATGGAACAAGCGAGCAAAAGCAGGCCCTTGCTCCGGAAGATCGGTAGCCGATCCGCCGCAAAGAATCATAACGTCAATCTCATTGACGAAGCGCTCTGCATCCTCAATGGAGTACGCTTGAACTGCCGAAGGAATGGACGCTGGGTCTCTCCGCGTGAATATTGCATCCAATTTCATATCCGGGCTTTGATTGATTGCCAGCTCTACGCCGCGCCCCAAATTGCCGTAACCCACAATACCAATGCGAATCTGTTCTGTCATGATGCCGCCACCTCTTCTTTTTTTTATATCGTGCTTAGATCCAGCCTCTCGCTTCCATTGCCGCTGCGATCCGTTTAATCGAAATCATATAAGCTGCCGTACGAAGATCAGTATGATGCTCTTTAGCAAGGTCGCGAACGGCCACATAGGACTGAATCATGTTCGTTTCCAGCTTCTCCAGCACTTCAGCTTCGCTCCAGTAGTAGTTCATCAAGTTCTGTACCCATTCAAAATATGAAACCGTCACGCCGCCCGCATTCGCAAGCACGTCCGGAATAACCGTAATACCTTTGCTTGCTAGTACGCGGTCCGCTTCCGGCGTTGTTGGACCATTAGCAGCTTCCGCTACGATTTTTGCTTTGATACGGTCCGCATTCGCTGCTGTAATGACATTCTCCAGCGCAGCCGGCACCAAAATATCAACATCCAGCTCAAGCAGCGCTTCGTTCGAGATGACATAAGCTTCGCCATACTCGCGGATTGACGATGTGTCTTTGAGCATAGAAATCTTCTCGATATCAATGCCGTTCGGGTCGTAAATACCGCCTCTGGAGTCGCTAACCGCTACGATTTTGCAGCCTGCCTCGCTCAGCAAACGCGCGGCGATACGGCCCGCGTTGCCGAAACCTTGAATGGCTGCAGTCGCGTTCTGAACAGGAATATGCATATCGCCCAGCGCAGCCAAAATCGTATAAACGCAGCCTTGCGCCGTCGCCTCGTTACGTCCCTTCGAGCCGCCAAGAATAAGCGGTTTGCCGGTAATGACACCTGGCGAGTTCACGCCTTTCAGCCTGCTGTATGTATCCATCATCCAGCCCATAATTTGCGGCGTCGTGTAGACATCCGGCGCAGGAATATCTTTATCCGGACCTATAAAATCAGCGATCGCTTCCATAAATGCGCGGCTTACGCGCTCCAGTTCATTTTTGCTCAAAAGACGCGGATCACAAATTACGCCGCCCTTGCCGCCGCCGTATGGCAGACCGACAACGCCGCACTTGAAGCTCATCCACATGGAGAGCGCTTTAACCTCATCAAGCGTTACATCCGGATGAAAACGAATACCGCCCTTTGTCGGTCCAATCGCATCATTATGCTGGGAGCGATACCCTTCGAATACGCGGATCGATCCGTCGTCCATGCGAACGGGAAAACTAACCGACAGCACACGCTTCGGCTGCTTCAAAATTTGCGTAACATGCTCGGGCAGCTGAAGATGGGCGGCTGCCGCATCAATTTGCTGCTGTGCGATTTGGTACGGATTCAATGTTTCTTCCACTAAACTCACTGTCATATCAGGTTCAGTCCTTTTTTCGTAGAGTCCGACTCCCAATCCAGGAAAAGCCGCTTTTTTGATTCTACCTTTTTCAATACTATTTTAAAAGAAAAATTTCGTTAAATAGTGCAAAAAATCTACACTTTTATCCATTGTCATGTTAAGTTTCATTGAGTGGGAGTAACAATAACATCTAACATCATCTAGAAATATATGTAATTTTCTCCAAGCTTAAAGCACATAAAAAGAAAGGAGTAACAGAAGCCAGGCCTCCATCACTCCTTTCTATTAGTATGCACGGCTGCATGCACAAGTATAAATCTTATCAATGCCCCAGCACTCCTCTTTTATTTTATTGCCGTGTAAGCTTCTTTAAGCGCGCCGTAGCTGTCTGCGATCTCTTGGTGGAATGCGTGCTTAGGCGAGATTCCCATATGCAAGGAAATGACATCGTGGATCCCCGACTGCGCTATGGCCGCTTGCAGCGTCACCGCTTCTTCATCCTTCTCGTAATCGAATAGGAGCGCAGCAGCAATTGCGGATGTCAGATGCGGAACAGGAATGCCGAGCTCCCGCGCCTGCAAAGCTGGCCTGACGAGCCGGTCATTCAAGGACAGCTTGCGCATCGGCGAGCGCCCGACGCGGATTACACTGTCCGATAAGCGAGGATTTGTGAATCTTTTCATCATTTTCTGAACATAACGGTCATGCTTTTTCTCATCCCAATGATACTTGGAAGTAAGAATGCTTCCGGTTTCGTTCAGTACTTGCGATAACTCGGAACGTATCTTCGGATCATCCATCGCCTCTTGAATGGTTTCATAACCTTCGAGGTAGCCGTGATAGGCCGCCGTGCAATGCCCCGTATTAACGGTAAATAGTTTACGCTCAATGTAAGGTTCAAGCGCATCCACATATTTAACGCCCTCAATCTCCAAGTAGCCCTCCATCATGGCCGAACGGTCTACAATCCATTCAAAGTAAGGCTCAACCGTCACCTTAAGCGGATCATCATGCTCTTGAACGGGAACGATGCGGTCAACGGCCGTATTCGGAAAAGCAATACAGCCATCAGCTTCCCCATGCAGCTCTGCTGGCAAATGCTCATACACTCGCCGCTTGAGAAGCGAGCTGCCCGAAATGGCATTCTCGCAAGCAATGATATGCAGCGGTTTATGGTTCCTCTCCCGAAGCCGTAGCTCGATGCCGGCAGCGATGGATTCCGCAATATGCTTCAGCGCCGTTACGCCAACCGCCGTCGTTACGATATCGGACGTCGCTACTGCTGCTGCCACCGCTGCTCTGTTTTTGCCGCTGATCGCCGTAACGTTGCGCACCACTTCGGTGTCTCGCGCCTCGTTCGCGAGCATGACCGAATATTGTTTCTTCTGCTGCAGCAAATGAATCTTTCGTTCATTCCGGGCTACAAAAGTAACCTCGTAGCCTGCATGGGACAGTAGCAGACCGATAAAACCTCTCCCGATATTTCCAGCGCCAAAATGCACAGCCTTCATGGTCCGAACCCCCTTCGCTTGGTTGGTGTCGCATGTATTTAAAGTCTGAATATTCTGACTTATTTTGTTGCACTACCATCCGTCGGTGTTTCATTATCGCCGCAGACTTGCTTGCGGACTTTAAAGCGCACCTGCTGCCATCGTTTGAAAATCAATATGCGACAAACATTCCGCATGGTAGTAACGCTCCGACTTGTCAAAAGGCAGCGACTTCGTAATCGTATTCGGAACGATTATGCATGACATTCCTGCAGCCAGCGCCGCCCGCGCCCCGTTAGGCGAATCCTCGATCGCAACCGCTTCGCCCGCCTCTACGCCAAGAGCAGCAAGCGTCTGCCTATACAGCTCCGGATCAGGCTTAACCCTCGCCACATCATCCGCCGTTCGGATGGTCTCGAAATAATGCGCAATTTCAAGCTGCTCCAAATATTTATCGATCCATGCGCGCGGCGAGCTTGAAGCGAGGCCAATCTTCATGCCTGAGTCCTGCGCTTCATTCAAATAATCCAAGATGCCGGTTCGGACCTGTTCACTCTGCATAAGGGCCGTGTGCTGGAGATGTACCGAATCCCGGAAGGCATCCTTGTCTATCGGCAGCTTCAAATCCGTCATTAAATATTCATAGGGATTAAAGGTGTGTAAACTCGTTCCGATACAGCCCGAATACTGTTCCAGCGTGAGCTCAACGCCATGCTCCGAATACGCTTCGCGAAAGGCATGGTACCATGCCGTTTCCGTGTCGATAATCGTTCCGTCAAAATCAAAAACTATCGCTTTAATCATTTATACATCTCCTCCTAATATTAATATGTTAGATTTCCTAACAAAACCGTAACATGTTTCAAAAGAAGGCGTCAAGGAGGGTACCCGCCCAAAAGGCCGTTAAGCAGGTTGTCCGCCGTTTTATGAAAAGAAGTAAAAACCGTTGGTATAGCTGGATTTTCAGCGATTCTTGCAAACGCTTCGATCATTTCAGAAAAAAAATTCAGACGATTTCCGTCAACCGCTTACATCTTTCTCTTTGAACTCTTTCCTAACCATTCCACAAAAAAAGAGTATGCCATGGAAGCTAAATTCACCTTCCTGGCATACCCTATATTCAAGCTTAGTCATTCATTCACGCAAGAGAAATACGCCTCTGATGGTCCGCGCTTCCTGTTAAATCATTTGCCCGCCCGGTTTCGAGGAAGGCATGACGGGCTCCGTTCGTTTCTTGCGCTCGATGCTGATCCAGATCAACCCCGCAGCCATGCAGCCTGCGCCGCACATTTGCAGCAGCGCGATTTTCTCATCGAACATCAAATAGCCTGCAACAACCGCGGCGGCCGGAACCGCATAACGGAAGAAATTAGACCGCGTAGCTCCCACCTTGAACATGCAGGCATTCCAGAGAACAAAGGCCAGCACGGTGCAGATCAACACGTTGTAACCAATGGATAAATAATGGCCGGCATTCAGCCCGGACCAATTCGTCTGTCCCCATGAACCGAAAGTAAGTGGAAGCATGAACAACGAGCCGAATGCAATCGTCCACGTGCTCACGCGTAGCGCCGAATATTTTTTCATTAGCGACATCGAGCTAAGATTGAATAAAGGACCGATAATACTGACGCCAAACGCCATGGCGTTGCCGAGCATATTTTCGGAGGAGAGACTGAAGCCTTCATCCCCGCCTAAAATGACGAAGCAAACGCCGACGATCGATATCCCGCCGCCAACGATGAGCCGCATCGTAATCGTTTCCTTCATAAACAGCGGTGCGAACAATGCGGCAAAAATCGGCCACGGCGCCACGTTTAAGAGCGAAGCATTTGCTAAAGTCGTGTACTTGATCGAGTACATGACCGTAATTTCGAGCAGCGTAATGCCGATAAGCCCGATTAACGCCAGCCTCGGCACGATGCGCCATGGAATGGCCACACTGCCCTCGGTTAGCTTAAGGATCAGAAAGAAAAAAGGAACGGCCAAGCCAAATCTCAGAAACGAGAACACGATCGGATTAAACGACTCCATTGCCAGTCGAGAAATACCGAAGTTTGCTCCCCACACGACAGCGATTAGAATCAGTCCGCCGTAATTCAACCACTTGTTATTCATTCTTTTCGCCCCATCTATTCGCAATTGTTCTTATACGTAAAAGCTTCATTCATCATAGCATGGGGAATCGCAGAATAATGCACCGTTTTTGGCTCATTTCTTATGCATTTTAAACTCAAGGAACAGCTCGTTGTAATGGGCCAGCATCTTTTTGCCGAGATTGTCATACACCTCTAACTTTCCCGTCAGCTCCTCATTCGGATAAAAACGTTCGTCGCCGGAAATTTCCTCGGGCAGCAAGGCCAGCGCAGCTTTGTTTGGCGTCGAATAGCCCACATATTCCGCGTTCTGAGCAGCTACCTCGGGGTCGAGCATAAAATTTATAAACTGATGGGCACCCTCGATGTTTCGAGCCGTCTTCGGTATGACCATATTATCGAACCACAGGTTCGAGCCTTCCTCCGGTACGACATAATCGAGCTTATCGTTCTCATCCATTATCTCCGAGGCATCCCCCGACCAGACAAGCCCCACTGCCGCCTCCTCGTTTGCAAGCAGCATCTTAATCTCATCGCCGACAATCGCTTTGACGTTGGGCGTCAATTCCTTCAGCTTCGCTTTCGCTTCCTGCAGATGCGTCTCATTCGTATCATTGAGCGAATAGCCTAAGCGGTTCAGCCCCATGCCCATCACCTCACGCGCACCGTCGAGCAGCAGAATTTGATTGCGCAGCTTCTCATCCCATAGGTCATTCCAGCTGGAGAAGTCGAGGTCTCCTGCCAGCTCCGGGTTATATACAATTCCGACCGTCCCCCAGAAATAGGGAATCGAGTATGCATTGTCGGGATCAAACGAAAGATTCATGAAGCGTTGATCGATATATTTTAGATTCGGAAGCTTGGCGTGATCGAGTTCCAGCAGCAGGCCTTCCTCTTTCATTTTGCTGATTGCATATTCAGAAGGAACGCTCACGTCGAATGTAGTACCGCCCTGCTCGATCTTGGTCATCATCGCCTCATTGGAATCGAAGGTTTGGTAAATGACCTTAATGCCCGTTTCCTCTTCAAAACGCTCCAGCAGCTCGGGATCGACGTAATCGCCCCAATTGTAAATCGTAAGGGTATGGTCGCCGCTGTAGCCCTCGCTTTCATTCAAATAAGCCGTCAAGTACAGGAGTCCAAGCGAAACGGCAAATACAACAACAAACATGCGCACAAGCTGCTTCATCCGCGCCCCTCCTTCACAGACGGTTTCGCGTTCCGCTGATTAATAAAGTAGTAGCCGACGACGAGAACGATCGTAAATAGGAAAATCAGCGTCGACAAGGCATTGATCGATAGCGACACGCCCTGGCGAGCCCTAGAATAAATCTCAACCGACAGCGTCGAGAATCCGTTGCCGGTCACAAAGAACGTCACCGCAAAATCATCAAGCGAATAGGTCAGCGCCATAAAAAAGCCCGCGAAGATGCCTGGCTTGATGAACGGCAGCACGACCCGCGAGAGCACCTGCCAAGAGCTGGCGCCTAGATCCCGCGCCGCGTCGACAAGGGTTGAGCTCATTTCCTGAAGCTTAGGCAGCACCATGATGACGACGATCGGCACACTGAACGCAATATGCGATAACAGCACGGACACGAAGCCCAGCTTAATGCCGATCATCGTAAACAGGATCAGGAACGAAGCGCCGATGATGACATCGGGACTGACGATCAGCACGTTGTTGAGCGTGAGCAGCGTCTGCTTCGGACGATTGCCCCTGACATGATGGATCGCTATCGCCCCTATGACGCCTATGATCGTCGAGATCGCAGCTGACAATAGCGCGATGACGAAGGTATTCAGCACGATGATAAGCAGGCGCGTATCAGCAAAAACTTCCTTGTAGTAATCGAGCGTGAAGCTCTCAAAGCTGCGCATCGCCCCGCCGCTGTTGAACGAATAGAACATTAAATAGAAAATCGGCGCATAAAGTACTGCAAATACAAGCATCAAATAGATGTTCGACCATTTATTTTTTCCGCGCACGGGCCGCACCTCGCTTTCGGTTGCCATTGAGCAGCATCATGGCTGCCATAGCTAAGATGAGGAACACGGCGATCGTCGCTCCCATGCCCCAGTCCTGCGTCACGAGAAAATGCTGCTCAATTGCGGTTCCGAGCGTGATAACGCGGTTGCCGGCAATAAGCCGCGTAATCATGAATAAGGACAGCGCGGGTATAAATACGGCCATGCAGCCGGACTTCACCCCGCTGATCGTAAGCGGGAAGATGACGCGGCGGAAGGTCGTCCATGCCGATGCGCCAAGATCCCGCGCCGCGTATACGAGCGTCGGATTCATTTCCTCCAGCGCATTGAAGATCGGCAATATCATGAACGGGATAAAGATATAAACCGACACGAAAACAAAGCTAAAGTCCGTGAACAAGATCTGCTGCTTGCCCACGCCGATAGCTTCAAGCAACGAATTGGCAAAGCCGTATGTACCGAATAAGCCGATGAATGCGTACGCCTTGAGCAGCAGATTGATCCAGCTTGGCAAAATAATAAGCAGCAGCCACAGCTGCTTATGCTTCGTCCTCGTTAATACATAAGCCGCGGGGTAAGCCGTCAGCAAAGAAATAGCCGTAATGAGAAACGCATACCAGAACGAGCTGAGCGTCATGCGCATATAGACCGGCGTAAAAAACTTCGCGTAATTGCCAAACGTAAAGTTGCCCTCAACGTCGAAAAACGAATAATACGCGACTAAGACAATCGGAGCAACGACAAACAGCACAATCCAAGCCATATAAGGAACGAGATAGAAGGGGCGTGATTTATTTGACATCCGCGGCCTCACTGTACGCTTCGAGGCGTTTATCGAATTCCTCTTCAGTCTCGCCAAGCCGCATGACGTGAATCGCTTCCGATTCGAACGTCAGGCCAATCTGTTCCCCAACCGCGGCTTTGCGAGTGGAATGGACGAGCCATTCATTGCCCGCTTCATCATAACAGCAGATTTCGTAATGAACGCCGCGGAACAGCTGCGAATCCACGCACACCTGCAGCTTACCATTCTCGGGAGAGGTAATTTCCAGATCCTCGGGCCGAATGACGATATCAACCGCTTCATTCAGGCTTAGTCCTTGGTCCACGCAGGTGAACGAACGGCCCGCAAACTCCACTTCGAAGTCGCGCGCCATTCGGGCCGGGACAATGTTGGACTCCCCGATAAAATCGGCAACAAACCGGTTGATCGGCTCATCATAGATATCCGTCGGCGTTCCGGTCTGCTGAATCTTTCCTTCATTAATTACAAAAATTTCGTCAGACATCGCGAGCGCTTCCTCTTGGTCATGCGTGACGAAAATAAAGGTGATCCCCAAGCGGCGCTGCAGCTCGCGCAGCTCATACTGCATTTCCGTGCGAAGCTTCAGGTCAAGCGCGGATAGCGGCTCATCCAGCAAAATAATTTCCGGCTCGTTTACAATTGCTCGGGCGATCGCCACGCGCTGCCGCTGGCCGCCTGACATCTCGGAAATTTCGCGCGATTCGTAGCCGTCCAGGTTGACGAAGCGGAGCGCTTCCTTCACCTTGGCGGTCACATCGGCATTTTTCATTTTTTTGATGCGCAGCCCGAAAGCCACGTTCTCGAATACGTTCAGATGAGGAAACAGCGCGTAGTCCTGAAATACGGTATTCACCTGACGCTCATTCGCCGGCACGCGGTTAATAACCTTGCCGTTAAAATAAATCTTGCCCTCGGACGGCTCGGTAAAGCCGGCGATCAGCCGAAGAATGGTCGTTTTGCCGCAGCCGGAAGGGCCGAGCAGCGTATAAAATTTGCCTCGTTCTATCGTAAAGCTGACTGCTTTCAATACAGCGGCAGCATTTGAATCATAGTGCTTTGTGACATGCTCAAAGCGAATGATGGTTTGATCTTGCATATCGCATTCCCCTTTGCCAATTTAGAAGAAACAATAGAGATTATACAGCATCCCTGTAAATCAGCAATAGGAAAAGAAAAATGATGTCAACAGCGATCATGACGCGACCTGCTTTTCAAATGATTGATCATGAAAGCGCTATACATTACGATTAATTCAGGTTAGAAACGCAAACATTATTACAATTGGAGGTTGAAGCATGAGTAAACTGGCATCTGAAAAACCGGTCTCCGGCGGTGTTAAAGTTTCCATTCAACGATTTGGTCGTTTTTTAAGCGGCATGGTCATGCCGAATATTGGTGCTTTTATTGCTTGGGGACTCATAACGGCCCTATTTATTCCGACAGGCTGGATTCCGAATGAGAGTCTGGCAACGCTAGTCGGACCGATGATCACCTATTTGCTCCCTATACTCATCGGCTATACCGGCGGACAAATGATTCACGGCGTTCGCGGCGGCGTCATTGGCGCAATCGTCACGCTGGGCGTCATAGCGGGAGCGGATATCCCGATGTTCCTCGGCGCGATGATCGTTGGTCCGGCAGCCGCATGGGTGCTCAAGAAATTCGATCAATCGATTGAAGGTAAAATTCCGGCAGGCTTTGAAATGCTGATCAACAATTTCTCCTCCGGCATCATCGGCGGCGGACTGGCAATTATCGCATTCAAAGGTATCGGCCCCATTGTTGAAGCGTTGAGCAAAGTGCTCTCATCCGGCGTGGAATGGCTGATCGACACAGGCCTGCTGCCGCTGGTTAACGTTTTGATCGAGCCTGCTAAGGTATTGTTCCTGAATAATGCCATTAACCACGGCATACTTGGGCCGCTCGCGCTGGATCAAGCGACGCAAACCGGTAAATCCATCATTTATATGCTGGAATCCAATCCCGGTCCCGGGCTCGGCATTTTGCTCGCTTACTGGCTGTTCGGCAAAGGCATGGTTAAGCATTCGGCGCCTGGCGCCGCGGTAATTCATTTCTTCGGCGGTATTCATGAAATTTATTTCCCTTATATCTTGATGAACCCGCGTCTCATTCTGGCGGCAATCGCAGGCGGTGTGTCCGGTACCTTCACCTTCTCGCTCTTCGGAGCCGGCCTTGTCGCCGCGCCTTCGCCTGGCAGCATCATCGCCTACTTCTCCATGACGCCAAAAGGCGGAGTGCTGGCTATGCTTAGCGGCGTATTGGTCGCAACGGTTGTTTCCTTCCTCGTTTCTGCCGTTCTGCTGAAAACCAGCAAGCAGAGTGAGGGCGATGGCGACGAGCTTGAGCTCGCATCGCAAAAGGTTCAGCAAATGAAGGCGGAATCCAAAGGAAATGCCGCCGCGCCTATCGCGCAGCAGAATCAGCTTTCTAAAGAACAGGTAAACAAAATCGTATTTTCTTGCGATGCCGGCATGGGCTCCAGCGCAATGGGCGCCTCTATCCTGCGCAAAAAAATAAACGCAGCCAAGCTGCCGATTACCGTCATCAACACGGCAATCAATGATATCCCAAACGATGCCGACATCATTATCACGCACAAAACGCTCACCGACCGCGCACGTCAAAAGGCGCCGAACGCCGAGCATATCTCAATTGATAATTTTCTCAAAAGCCCGGAGTATGACTTGCTCGTACAAAGACTAAGTTAATATACGTACCGGCTAAACTTAATGATCTATTTAAACCATACTCAACGCTGACAGATATCTGTCGGCGTTAAGTCCATTCTTCTGTTAAGGAGGATAGCCTATCAAAGCCTCAACTAGGCAACGTCGGATTATTGAGCTGCTGCTTGAGCAGAAGCATGAAATAACCGCAGCGGATATCGCATCTATCGTCGGCGCAAGTACGAGAACGATCCATCGCGAGCTTAGCGATATGGAGCCTCTTCTTGCGGCTAACGGTATTCTACTTCATAAAATTGCGGGCCTTGGCATTCGGGTCGAAGCTAGCAACGATGCGCTCGAGCGTTTCAAGCAATCGTTTGACCGGTCAGACTCGCTGGAATATTCGGCCGAGGAACGTAAAATCCTTATTTTTTGCAGTCTGCTGGAGCACGATGAGCCTGTAAAGCTGTTCTCGCTCGCCCATGAGCTGCGCGTGACGATGCCGACCATCAGCCATGATCTCGATGAGCTGGAAGAGTCCATCGTCAAACAAGGCCTAACGCTAGTAAGGCGCAGAGGCTACGGCGTTGAAATTGTCGGGCCCGAGGAAGCGAAGCGCCATGCGGTCAGCTTGCTCGCGATAAACCATCTTGACGATTCCGAGTTATTCGGGCAGTTCGCCGACTTGGCGGTTTCGAATCCGATTACCGCGCAATTGCTGGATATGATCGGCAAAGAAAACTTTAAGAAGCTAGAGCAGGCGTTATGGGAGCTGAGCGATGATTGGTCGAATACGCTATCCGAATCGGATTACACCAGGTTGCTGATCAAGCTGTCCGTTGCGTTAACTCGGATCGGGCACGGCTGCGTAATTCCAGCGGACCGCACCAATAAGAGCGAGGTTATCCCTTTGCTGCAAGGCCTGTTGGATATTCTTAATATACAGCTTCCGATACAGGAACAAGCTTACCTTTCCCATTTGCTTGATCAAGAAGCTTTCCCGGAAAGCAGCCTGTTGATCCACCATGACGACATGCCGACGATCGAGGGAGTGAAGCTGCTCATCCTCCGCGTAGAGGCGCAGCTGCAAATGTCGCTAACCCATGACCGTTCCTTGGAGGAAGGCCTCATTCAGCATATAAAGCCGGCTTTTCAGAGAATCAAAGACGGCATTGCTATCCGCAATCCAATGCTCGCTCCCATCAAGAAGGATTACAGCGCGCTGTTTTCCATCGTGCGGAGCGCCGTGCAAGAGATTTATCAGAAGATTAAAGTGCCAGACGAGGAGATCGGCTATATCGTCATGCATTTTGGCGCTTCCTTGGAGAGATTGAAGCCTTTTCCCAGAAAAGTAAGAGCTGTCCTCGTCTGCACGAGCGGTATCGGCTCCTCCAAGCTTCTAGCTGTAAAAATCGCCAAGGAGCTTCCGCAAATCGAGCTCATCGGCCATTATTCATGGTTCGAAGCGAGAAGGCTCCCGCCCAGCCGCTATGATCTTATTATTTCAACGGTTGATTTGCCGCTGGAGCCGGATCGTTACATCAAGCTAAGTCCGATGCTCACGCCCGAAGAAACCAACAAGCTTCGCTCGTATATTGAGGGAACCACATTAAAGAAGATCAGCTCTGCCGCTGCCGCCGAGACCGATGCGTCCGGTCATTCGCCTATGGATCGTTTGCTTCTGCTGCAGCTATATTCCGGTATCGTGCTGCGGCTGCTTGACGGCTTCCGCGTGCATGACCTGACACTGGAGCAAGGCCAAGCGCATTTGGAGCAGCAGCTTCCGGCTATGCTTTCCTTAATCGGCGAGACGTCTATCGACACGCATTTAACGAAAATCAGCGAGCAGCTGATCGCTAGGGAACGACAAGGAAGCTTGGTCATTCCCGATACCGAGCTCGCTTTGCTTCATACGCGAAGCGAATGGGTCGAAGCGCCTTTGCTCGCTTTGTATAGATTCGATACACCGTTGCAGCTGAGCGGGGAAGAAGCTGATGCGGCTCAGGCTTCGCAGGCGCTCATGATGCTCGGCCCGCTGAAGCTCGACACGTACAGCTTGGAGCTGCTGAGCGAGATAAGCGCCATGCTTCTTCTCCCCGAGCTGTTGACCGTACTGGTGCATGGCAATGCGGCAAGCATTAAGCTGTTTATCTCCAAAAAGCTGGAGCATTATATAAAAACAAAATTGGATTGGAGAGAATCATAATGACTATTCTATCTACAAACAAAGTAAAGCTGAACGTTAGCGTCAAAGACAAATACGAGGCGATCCGCCTTGTCGGGCAAATGCTCGTTGACGCAGGTCATGCGCCTGCTGAATATATCGATAAAATGATCGAACGCGAGGAGTCGCTGTCCACTTATATCGGCGGAGGCCTGGCCATGCCTCACGGCACGAATGAATCGAAGGCGCTAATTAAATCAACGGGCATGGCTGTCATTATTGTGCCGTCAGGCGTGGATTTCGGCGGCGAGGAGCCGGCACAATTAGTTATCGGCTTGGCCGCGGTCGGCGACGATCACCTGGATATTTTGACAAGCGTAGCCATGCTCGTATCCGAGGAAGATGACATGCAGCGTATATTGAACGCTTCTTCGGAAGAAGAGCTAATCGCTATTTTTGAATCGGGGATGGAATCATGAAGGCCGTTCACTTTGGAGCAGGCAATATCGGAAGAGGCTTTATCGGAGCGCTTCTGCATGATGCCGGCTACGAGATTTGTTTTGTCGATGTGAACGACAAGCTTGTATCGGAGCTGAAGGAAAAAGGGCAATATTCGGTGAAGCTCGCCAACGAGCAAGCAGATACCTATTTGATCGATCACATTAACGCCATTGACGGCAAGGATACCGCATTGGTCGCGGAGACGATTGCGGATGCCGATATCGTTACGACGGCGGTTGGCGTATCAATTCTCAAGCATATCGCAGCCGCTATCGCTAAAGGGATCACGCTGCGCGCGGCTGGCGGAAAAGCCGTTCTTCCCATTATTGCCTGCGAGAACGCGCTGGGCGGCAGCACGATTTTGAAGCAATTCGTTTATGAGCATCTATCGGCGGAGGAGCAGGCGCAGGCTGATCAACAGATCGCTTTCCCCGACGCTGCCGTAGACCGTATCGTGCCGCTGCAGCAGCATGAGGACGCGCTTCAGGTGACGGTTGAGCCCTTTTACGAGTGGACGGTGGAACGCTCTCCCCTGCTGGACCCGCTGACCGAGATCGAAGGCGTGCATTACGTCGATCAGCTCGAGCCTTATATTGAGCGGAAGCTTTTCACGGTGAATACAGGCCACTGCGTTGCGGCGTATCACGGTTATTTGAGGGGCTATACGACGATACAGGAAGCGATGAAGGACACAGCGGTTGTTGCCGAGGTAAAAGGCGCGCTGCTTGAGTCGGGAGCCGCGCTTGTTCAAGCCTATCAATTCGACGAGAAAGAGCATGCCCAGTATGTCGAGCAAATTTTGGAACGCTTTATCAACCCTTATTTGGTAGACGAGATTGCAAGAATCGGCCGTTCGCCGATCCGCAAGCTTTCTCCGAACGACCGCTTGGTAAGACCGGCCTTATTAGCTTATGGATACGGAATACCCGTTACTCATTTGACCGCTGCAATGGCAGCTGCCTTATATTTTGATTATAAAGACGATCCCGAATCCGTTGAGCTGCAAGCCTCCTTGCAAGAGAATGGCCTGCATGCCACGCTTGCCAAATATACCGGTTTAGACGAAAAGCACCCGCTTCATATGCAAGCCGCAAAGCAGTACAGCGAGCTGGAGCAATCGCTCAGACAGGCAGAGAAAGGAATGAGTTTATGATGTCGCTAAAAGGCATAGCAGCTTCGCCGGGCATCGCCATCGCTCGCGCTTTTTTCATAGCTGCTGAACGCTTCGTTCCAGCTCGGCAGACCGTCTCGGACAGCTCGGCGGAAGTCGAGCGGTTTCGCCAAGCCGTGACAGTCGCACGGGACGAGATCGAGGCGATTCGCGCCTCGGCGGAGGAACGCTTCGGGGCCGAAAAAGCCGAGATTTTCGAAGGGCATCTCATGATCCTGGAGGACCCGGATTTTATTGAAGCGATCGAGCAAAAAGTTGCTGATGATGCCATAAACGCCGAGTTCGCGCTGCATGAGGTAGCATTATCTTTTATCGAGCTGCTGCAGTCGATGTCGGATGAATTGCTGCGCGGGCGCGCAATCGATATCGAGGATGTCTCCGGCAGGATTATGAGCCACTTGCGCGGCGTTCCGCATATGGACCTAGCAGGCATGTCCGAGGAATGTATTATCATTGCCCGGGATTTGACGCCGTCGGATACGGCTCAGCTCAATTTGGAGTACGTGCGCGGTTTCATTACCGAGGTTGGCAGCCGCACTTCGCATTCCGCCATTATGGCGCGGTCGCTGGAGGTTCCCGCAATCGTCGGGATCGGCCAAACGATTCACGATATACCCGAGCAGGCTATCGTTATTCTCGATGCGAATCAAGGTGTCGTTATTGTCGATCCATCTGCGGATGAGCTGGCTTCCTATCGGGTGAAGAAGCAGATGGATGATCAGCGTAGAACGGAATTAAGCTTGCTGAAAGACCAGCCTACGCTATCGAAGGATGGCAAGCAGGTCGAACTAGCGGCAAATATCGGCAAGCTTGAGGATATTCAGCGGGCAATCGATAATGGCGCGGAGGGAATTGGTCTTTTCCGCACCGAGTTCTTATATATGGGACGCA
Source organism: Pristimantibacillus sp. PTI5 (assembly GCF_048572955.1). Lineage (GTDB taxonomy): Bacteria > Bacillota > Bacilli > Paenibacillales > Paenibacillaceae > Pristimantibacillus. The sequence continues at coordinate 3,512,977 of NZ_CP183886.1, read as the reverse complement.
GCTCCCTCCCTACCGAGGAGGAGCAGTTTACCAGCTACAAATATGCGCTTGAGAAAATGAACCCGAAGCCCGTCGTGATCAGAACGCTCGATATCGGCGGCGACAAGGAGCTTCCTTACATGGAGCTGCCGAAGGAAAGCAATCCGTTCCTTGGACAGCGCGCGCTACGGCTATGCCTGGATAGACAGGACCTGTTCCGCACGCAGCTGCGGGCCCTGCTTCGCGCAAGCCGCTACGGAAATTTAAAAATTATGTTTCCGATGATCGCCGTGCTGGAAGAGCTGCTCGAGGCTAAGCGCCTGCTCGAAGAAGAGAAACAGAAGCTTGTTGCCGAGGGCGTCCAGCTTGCGGAGAACATTGAAATCGGAATGATGGTCGAAATTCCCGCAGCAGCAGTGGCGGCAGACCTATTCGCGCCCGAGGTTGATTTCTTCAGCATCGGCACGAACGACTTGATCCAGTATACAATGGCGGCAGACCGCATGAATGAAAACGTATCTTACCTGTACCAGCCATGGCATCCCTCCTTGCTGCGTCTTATCCGTTTCGTTATTCAAGCGGCGGAGAAAGAAGGCAAATGGGTTGGCATGTGCGGCGAGATGGCTGGCGATGAGACAGCCATCCCTTTGCTTCTGGGACTAGGCCTGCATGAATTCAGCATGAGCGCAGGCTCGATCCTGCAAGCGAGAGAGCTGATCGGCGGGCTGGACCAAGCAGAATGGGCGGCGCTCGCTAATCAGGCGCTGACTATGCGCAGCACATCGGAAATTACACAATTTGTAGAACGCACAAGAAACGGAGTGATTCATAATGGTAAGTAAAACCTTCACGATTCTAAACCCTACAGGCTTCCATGTACGTCCGTCCAAAACCTTCGTACAAATGGCCAGCACATTCCCATGCAAGGTGAATGTTATTAATAAAGGCAAAAAGGTAAACGGAAAAAGCTCGCTGAGCATGCTCACGCTCGGCATCGCAGCAAACGAAGAAGTCACCCTGGAGATTGATGGCGAGCAGGAAGAGCAGGCTCTCGAAACGCTCGGCAAACTGCTTACGGAAATCCACGAATAATGAACGTTTAATCCAAAAGGCTGTCCCATTAGGCAAAATGCCTGCGGGACAGCCTTTTGGTTTCTATGATTCTTGTATCAGCGTCAACATCAACGTTAGCATTAGCATTAATTCTGACACTAACGCCGACATCGAAACCAACACCTACATCTATATCCACATCAACTTAAAATCCAACATCTACTTCATCACTTCATCATCAACTCTAACTCCGACTCCAGTAGCTACACAAACATCAACATCAATTCTAATCCAAACCCCTACTCCTACCCCAACACCAACACCAGTCTAACCCCGACTCCGACCCCAACTAACTAATTCTACTGCACTTTCTACAACAGAAACCTGACATCACACCCAACCAAATGAGCTACATTGCAGAAAGTACAACAGAATTCCCCCAACACGCTACAAAGTACCTCCGTGACTTACTTTCTGTTGCAGAAACTACATTGTAGCGAAGGAGTTGGCGACGAAGCTCGAATTACATTGTACAAACTACAGCGTAGGTGCAAGGAGATAGCTCTTGAATTGAGAAAAAGTTACTTTTACGTCAACGCGGGCAATAGCAAATGCGACTTCGACTTCAATTGTGACAGCATAGCAACAGCACCAGTAACCAGCTGCAGCAACTCTCACTAAACAAAACACCAACACCAACACTAAGTCTAACCCCGACTAACTAATTCTACTGCACTTTCTACAACAGAAACCTGACATCGAACCCAACCAAATGAGCTACATCGCAGAAAATACGTAAGCGTCAAACCCAGCCCACCTTTAACGTCCAATCCATTCGTGAGAAAATGGGCCTACCTAAATCAAGGAGGCTATCTCATGGACAAACACCAACGCTTGCAAGAGTGGATCGCTAGAATCGAAATGGTGTGTCCGTGCGCCTCGCACCAGGCAGGGGATGAATGTTCGTTTGTTTTTGCGAACCGGGTAAGTCGGCGTAGTCCAAGTCGTATCTATGGCTTTATCGGACTGGTCGCATGGGTCCGCCGATCGTTCTGTACGACTACCAGCCAACGCGCGGCGGTGAGCATCCTCGGAATTTTTTGAAGGGATTCAGCGGTTACTTGCATGTGGACGGTTACCCCGACTACCACAAAGTACAAAGCGTCAAGCTGGTTGGCTGCTTTGCGCATGCGCGTCGCAAGTTCGATGAAGCGCTAAAAGCACTGCCGCCCTCCCAAGACAAAACCGGAACGGTCGCCCATCAGGGATTGCAATTCTGCAATCAGCTCTTTGCCATTGAGCGTGAGCGGAAAGACAAGGCGACAGAAGAACGTTACAGGATCCGCCAGGAGCAAAGTCGCCCTGTTTTGGATGCTTATTTAGCATGGCTTCGTCAAGAGCGATCCCGCACATTACCGAAGAGCAAACTGGGAGAGGCTATCGGATACAGCTTGAACCAATGGGACAAGCTAACGGCGTTCTTAGAGGACGGGCGGCTCGAGATCGATAATAATCGAAGTGAACGAGCGATTAAGCCGTTTGTCATTGGAAGAAAGAACTGGCTATTTGCCAATACGCCTCGCGGCGCTAAGGCAAGTAGCATCATCTATAGTGTAATGGAAACAGCAAAAGAAAACGGGTTGAATCCGTTCAAGTATCTGGTGTATTTGTTCGAGCAACTCCCGCAGCTATCCGATCCTAAAAACCCGGAAGCGCTGGACAAACTATTACCTTGGTCAACATCGCTACCACTGAGTTGTCGCGTGTTTAAATCTTAATCCAGCTTATTTTAGCCCTCATCTTGGTGACAAGGTGTGGGCTATTTGACGCATACTCCGCAACCAAAAGAAGACTGAAAGCAATGTGTATCGTATTGGATCAGGATGGCCGCGCATATTCCCGGAGATCCTCTGTAGAAACCCGCTGCCTATACTTCTCCAAGACTTCGTGGGGAATATCCCGGAACAAATCGTTCGGAAGCTCCAAATTGCGAATTGTTCGAGGATGTTTCGACATAATTTTTGGGTCCGGCAGCCCATTTCCTGTAAGTTATAGAAATGATAGAGTGTCTTATAACGGTAATTTTGGTAGTATTTACATATTTATCATCAAAACGGAGGTGGTGGTGAACAGAGTAAATTGCTCCGTTACGTGTTTTCAAAAACTTAGGCTAGAGATGAGATGCCTAGTGATCGCTGTATTCGAAACTGATCCCAGTGCTATTTCGAAAAGCTGGTGAGAATTCCTTGTACCAGTAGCTTCCGATTTCTTTAACTTTTATCGGAGAGAACAATCAATCCTCAGAAAGACAGTATACAGGCTTGTCTATAAAATTTGCCTGTAAATATTTAAATAATGAAAGGATGTTTACTATGAAGACAAAAAGGTTTTTAGGTTTTCTCTTGGCTTTGAGTATGATTTTCTCTTTTGTTACTGTTGCCAGTGCAGAGGAAAATAAAGCTGAAAAAATAGGAACTGCCCCCTCTGGCTTGAAAGTTTTAACCCCTGCAGAAAACGATAAATATTTTAGTAGCCTATCCGAAAATGAAAAGGCGAAAATAAACGAAAAAATTCGGAGTGCTGAGAAAGTTGCAGAAGAACATGCGACTCAAGCTCGCACATTAGCAGCAACTAAGATTTCAATACCGGGTACGTTCACTATGTATCAGCAAACTCAAAGTTATTACTGCTCTCCAGCAGTTACAAAGAGTATTGTGCAATATCTTGCTGGATCATCTGATAGCCAAGCTACGATAGCAAGTAAATTGGGAACCACAACCGGCGGCACAGATCCTACAAAGGTTCCGGCATACTTGAATAGTAAGCAAAGTACAGTGAATTATATTTATTCTGCAAATCCAAGTCAAACATCTCTGCTCACTAGTTTATATCACGATGTTGTAACCATGGATTCGCCGGGGTCGGTGGGGATTTCAAATTCGACTGGAGCAAATTGGCATTATGCAACAAATGGTCACCATTTGGCGGTTAACGCAATATATGACGACAAGTCTAAAGTCCAATTCGCCGATCCACTTGGCGGAACACAATCTGGATGGCCATATTATTATGAAAAAACAGCAGCTGTCACTAGCTCTGTTACTATTCGCGTAATTTGGTAAAATTCACAAATCAAGAGGTGTTTGTTAAGCAAACACCTCTTAATTTCAAGTGAAATGGCTTTTTCGAAAAGGAAGGGTTAGTTTGAAAAAAATAATAGGTTTGCTTGGCTTGGCTTTTATAATGATTCTATGTAGCTGTGATGACAATTCCGAAAACAAAAAAATCGATTCTAAACAAACAACTACCGCAAACACCGCAAGCACTTCGATTTCAAATGAAACAATTTCGATTTATGACATTAACAATGCAAAAATCGGAGCAATTGAACGTTATGGTGTCTTAGTGCTAACCGATGACAGCATTATTTACAATAAGATTCCGACTGGGTCTGTTGACTCGATAACCGCTATGGATTATTATCGTTACATTTTTAAAACAAAAGAAAATATAAAATTGGGTACAGTTAAAAATTGGTCATACGAAGCTAAGTATAATACAACAGTCATTGGTAACTCTTTATACATGTTTGTCACAACTGGTGACATATCGGATATTGAAAACAGAACGCTTCATCTTTATAAAGTGGACTTAATCAGTAATACTATGTCAGTTATTTTTTCTGAAAAAGGTGGATTTCCCTACAACACCATGACAGCTGTGGGAAATAAACTGTTAATGGTTAGAGTAATCGCTACCGGCGGTTCTGAGTTAGAAGAATATAACACAGAAACGAACGAGAGAAAGATTCTAAAGAAATTTGATTTTGATGACAAAGCAAATATAGGAGAAGCTATCCGACAGATAACATCTGACGAAAATACAATTTCATTATTACGGTTGAAAATAGAATCAGGTGGTAAATCACGGTTGTACCTGGATGTATACGACCATGATATGAGTTTCCTGCGTTCTGTTGATGTGTCAACGATTCCATCTAATTCTACCGACACGCCCGAGAGTGAATTACGTCAAGGAGTATCAAATTTTGTCGTTGCAAAAGATTATATCTACTATGCGAATTTTAGCATTACAAGATTTTTAGGAAAAATTGAAAATGACTCCCTACGCTCTATTATGGGTGTTAATCCAGAATTTGAAATGTCTTCAGAATCTGTAAAAAGCAAATTTTCGGGTTTATTTTATCAATCGTTCAGCAAAGAAAATGACTTATATCTACTAAATTACACAGACGGCACGCTGAGAAAAACAACGTTTAATGTTGATGATGAAAGGTATTATATTATCAACATTTCGAGAAATACTAATGACAATCTCTTAATTACAATGAGATATAAAAACCCCGACACTGGAGAGGGACTTGTGCCAAGATTATACTATGTTAATTTGTCAGATTTGGAATTTTCATAGGGTCACTCCCTATATTCTTGTTGAACTTGTCGAGGATACGGAGCAGCGCTACTTCGTTCTGATGCATAAAGGAGTTATCGTTCGATACGGAGCCGCTTGGGGCTGCCGGAGCATGTACGAATTTCCATCGGCACGCCGGAGAAAAATAATATACTGCTTCAGCGCTTCAACTGATCCTTCAGAAAAGTGATTACGAATAGACCAGACCATCCCAGACGTCTTGTCTAGGATAGTTTCTTGTTAAACTGCCCTTTAGTTGAGCACCGTTTCCGTTAATGGAACTTCAACGTCTTTATCCTATCAATATACAAAAAGTGAGGGCTGTTTTCTTCGGAGGACGGCTCTTTTGCGTTCTTGTAGAAATGAATCTATTTCCTAATTCCCCGCTCTGACAGCGCGTACGACGGATACGGATGAACCACGTTTTATTTTTAAAGCCAATATTTCAATTGTTCGACAGAGCATTCATTTATGTTGCACCAAGCTTTCATTTCGGGACTTGAACCCTAGAGATAGCCCCCATGCTGGGCGCACAACAAAAAGAACAGCGAATACATTCGCTGTTCTCCTTGATAAAATCCAGCTTTTAGACGGACGCCGCTGCCGGCTGCTCCACTAAGCTGTCGTTTTTCATTTTGCGATGAGATAACGTAAAGTAAGCGTAAGATAATATCGCGAACAAGAACGCAATCCCTCCCAGAGTCGCAATATATCTGCCCATGGAGCTGTAATCGCCGCTCGATACGATATCTCTAAACCCTGCCACCGCATAAGTCATTGGCAGGAACGGCGATATTTTTTGCAGCCAGCCGGGTACGAGCTCGATTGGGAACGTGCCTGCGGAGCTCGTAAGTTGGAAAATCAACAGAATAACTGCAATAAAGCGGCCTGGATTGCCCATGGATGCAACCAAGAATTGAATGATCATCATGAACGTAATGCTAGTTAAGATCGAGTAAAACAAGAACAGACCTACGCTCTGCACCTCAAGCTTGAGCACAAACAGCAGTGCCGCGTCAGCAATGAGCGCCTGTATGATGCCGATAAGCGATAACGTAAGCGCCTTGCTCCAGAACCAGCTCCAACCGCTAACCGGAAGAACCGCCGGCTCGCGTACGGAATATACGATGGTCAGCAGCATTGCTCCGACAAATAATCCAAGCGACAGAAAGTAAGGAGCAAGCCCCGTACCATAATTGTCGACCTCCGTCATTTTCTCCACATCAAGCTTAACGGGATCCGAAAACATATCTACCATCGTATCGGTCAGCTTCAAATCCGCTGTTTGGTCTGAGGCCTCGCCCAGCTTGCCGGACAGCTCTTGCGTGCCGTCCTCCAGCTTCAGCAAACCGGAAGCAACCTGCTGTGCGCCATCCTCCAGCTTAACCGTGCCATCCACGAATGGCGTTACGTTAGCGGATAGCTGCGAAAGTCCTGCAGCCAGCGTGGATGCTCCGCCATTAAGCTGCTTTGCTCCGGCTGCAAGCTTGGATGCTCCGCCGCTCGCTTCCGTCAGCTTAGCGCCAAACTGCGACATCCCGCTTGCAAACTTCTCAGATCCGGCCACTACCTGCTCTCCGCCTGCTCCCAGCTGCTTGCCGGCTGCCGCCGCCTCCTGCGCTTTCTTGTCAAAAGCTCCAAGACCGTCCGAGACCTTCACGAGCCCCTCGTTCAGCTTGCCCGCTCCGTCACTCAGCTGCGTCTGGCCAGCCGAGGACTTCTCCAAGCCCGCTGCCAGCTCCCGGCTAGCTTTCAGCAACGACGCAAAACTCTCGCTCTCCGCCAGTTCCGGATTCGCCTGACCCAGCTGCGCCAGCCCATTCGCGAGCTGCGCCGCACCTGCCTTCAGCTGCTCTTCGCCCGCAGCCGACTCCTTAAGACCGCCCGCCAGCTGCCCTGCCGCCTGCTGCGCGTCCAATGCACCCTCCGCCAGCTGTCCGCTAGCTTCGGCCAGCTGCTGCAAGCCGTCACTCAGCTTCACCGCTCCGGCCCCAAGCGAACCCGCGCCGTCGCCAAGCGATGCTGCTCCCGCGCCTAGCTGCTGCTGCGCGGCCTGAAGCTGCGCCAGGCCGCTTGCCAAGCTCGATGTGCCTGCGCTTAGCTCGGCACTTCCCTTGCCTACCGCCGCGCCGCCGTCATTCAGCTTGGCGACACCCTCCTGCAGCGTCATCGATCCGCTGACGAGCTTTGCAAGATTTTGCTCGATGAGCACTGCTCCATCCTTCGCTTTCGTTGTGCCGTCGGCGATTTCGCCGGCACCGTCGCTTGCTTGGCCGATTCCGTCCACGAGCTCTTCCATCTGCTCGAAGACCGTTCGCGTATAAGCAGCCGTCACCTCTTGGCCAAGCTCAACCTTCATCGTGTCAACCGCCTTGCTGCCGATCTGCGAGGCTAAAAAGTTGTAGCTTTCGTTAGACAAATACGTCAGCTGCGCAGGCGTCGGGTTATCCGATGTCAGCGACGTTGTTTTCTCCGAGAAATCGGAAGGGATTTCAATCGCCATGTAATAGCTGTGATCCTCGATACCGGCCTCCGCCTCTGCCATGCTCACGAAATGCCATTCAAACTTTTCGTTTTCTTTTAACTGTTCCTCGAAATCATCGCCAATATGCATCATTTCATCGTTATACTCATAACCCTTATCCGCATTCACGATCGCGACGGGCATTTTATCCAAATGTCCGTAAGGATCCCAGAAGGCTCCCAAAAACATCGAAGAATACATAAGCGGAATCATCAGCACTCCGATCACTGAAATCAACAGCATCTTATTGCGGGCAATCCCGGAAAGCTCCTCACCAAACTGTTTTAATCCTCTGAACTTCAACGCGTCCACTCTCCTCGTTACTAATTGACCATTTCTGTCATATGGTCATTTTATCTTGTAAAAAAAGGCTTCCAGGCTATTCCGGAGCCAATCCTACTTGCATATAAAATCGCAGTTGTTCCGCTACCTGCTGCTTATCGAGCGGTTCATGCGTTTTTTTCCACTCCACGGTCAATGCCATATAAAGCCTCAACATAACGAATGCCGTCATTTCCGGATTGCAGGGCTTAATCTCGCCTTTATCCATAGCCAATTGCACCTGATGCTGAATATAGCCGATAACTGCTTTCTCGATTTGCTGCATGCCCTCTATCGCCATCGGCGTGCCGATCTCCCGTACCTCATGCGACAGCTTAAGCGCCAGCTCGTGCTCCTCGCGGAATTCGAGCAGCTGCTCCAGCGCAGCGTTCAAATTGTCGAAAAATCGGCGGTCCGGATCCACAACCTTCTCCGCAACCTGCTTCATTTCAAGAATGAGCCTCTTCATAATTTCATGAAACAATTCTTCTTTATTCGTAAAGAACGTATAAATCGTTCCTTTGCCAACGTTCGCTATCTTCGCAACCTGATCCATCGTTGTCGCTTTGTATCCAAACAAGGCAAACGACTTCGCCGCTGCATCCACAACCTGCTGTCGCCGATCCACTGCCATCCCGGCACCCCCGAACCCGTAACTTTCTTGAAACTGACCAAAAAACCAAAACGGTCATTTCGACTTTAGCCATCATAGCACGCTCCTTATTTGTTTGCAATACCTAATCGAATGATGTGTGTGAGCGCGCTATAGATCACAATGATAATGTCTGCTGCGATTCGACTAAAGATGACTTTACCTCTAAAAAAGAGCTATAATACAGATACAGCTGTAACTATCATCTGCACAGCAGAATAAAAGGAGTGTTCCCCATGTCATTGAAAGAAATCACAACCGTTGAAGAATGGAACAACGTTTATGACGCTTCTGCTACTCGTCCGCTTGTCGTATTCAAGCACAGCACGACATGCCCGGTTAGCGCGAACGCTTATACAGAGTTCAATCAGTATCTTGAAGGCAATCCAAGAGAAGACGTTGATTACGTGCTCGTGAAGGTTATTGAGTCGCGTCCGGTCTCTAATCAAATTGCCGAAGACACATCCGTGAAGCATGAGTCTCCGCAAATTATGTTCATCGACAAAAAAGAAAAGGTATGGTCCGCTACCCACTGGTCCATTACAAAAGCACATATCACTGCCGTTCTCGACTAAGCATTTCGTCAGATCCAGTATCAAGCTGAGGCTGTTCTGAAGGTTTTTTAGCCTTTTGGAGCGGCCTTTTCTTATTTTATATAGGAGGAATCCATATGGCTGAGATTAAGTTGATCACAACGGACGCAGACATTACGTTGACCTTTTCCTTAATGAAGCAATTACGTCCCCATCTAGCAGAAAATGATTATTTAACCCTTATAAGAAGACTTCAGCATAATCACGGTTATCAGTTAGCAGCTATTATCGAAAATGGCCAAGCCAGGTCCGCTGCAGGATATCGCATTACCGAATCCTTGGCATGGGGCAAATATTTATATGTGGATGACCTTATCACCGATGCGGACAGCCGCACTAATGGTTACGCTAAGCTGTTAATGGATTGGCTGGAAGCCGAAGCGGCCAAAAATGATTGCCTGCAATTGCACTTGGATTCCGGCGTTCAACGGCATGATGCGCATCGATTCTACCTGAACAAGAAAATGAACATTACCGGTTACCATTTCCAAAAAAACATATAACAATTAGCCTGACGCATATATAGTAACTTTGTAACGAACAAAAGGCTGCCCTCGGCAGCCTTTTTGAGTGCCAGCTGCAGCTAATCACAAACTTCAATTTCTCCATCGCTGCGAAAATATAAGCAGTCCATGTTTAAACAAGCTGCTCCTCGGTTAATGACTAGGAGCAGCTTGTTTATTTAGCCATCCTTCTGCAACATCTGATTGCGGGTGCGTCAATGCAGCTATCGACAATATGAAGAGGAGGAATACGGTATGACACCTATCCAAATCAAACAAAATAAGAGCTTGAAACGAAAAAGAAAGCTTGCAGCGGCACTTACAGCAACCATGCTGCTTTCTACGGCGCCAGCGGCAGGCTTGCTCCCCGGCGCAGACTTCGCAGCAGCGGCAGAAGGTTCCGCAGCAGCAGCATCCATGTTAAATGTCGTCTCTCAGCCATTCTTAATTGACGGCATGCGCACAGAGGTACCCACAGCAATCGTGGATGGCGAGACTTACATCAGCCTTCGTGCGCTTAATGAAAAGCTGGGCCTTGCAACAAGCTGGGATGTCAAATCAAGATCAGCCATCGTCACCGGGCGCAACCGCGTATTCATAGCGTCTCCGGTTAATGGCAGCTATGAGCTGAACGGACAGCGCGTTTATGGCAGCCAAGCGATTTTGAATAACGGCTCGACGTTTCTGCCTCTTCGTTTTCTGCTGGAGCGAATGGGCTATGTTATTTCTTATGACGCCAACACGCGCACGGTAGGCATTCAGACCATCAAAGAAAACAACCTAAACTTTGCTACAAAAACGATCAGCGAAGTAACAGAGAAACAATCGCTGCTTATTCATTATCCCGTCATCTCCGGCTATGAGAACGCCGATACCCAGAGCAAGGTCAATGACTTCTTGAAACGAGAAGCCGAGTCCTTCGCCGTCTCCGGTCAGCAGTCCCTTACCAAAACGATGCAGGAGAACGAAAAATTGCAATCGGATAATCCGGATATCGATTATCCGCCGGTAGCCTATGAAGGAAATTACACCATCACCTATAACGAACAGGACATGCTAAGCCTCTATGTCGATTATTATATTGACCTCGGCGGCGCCCACGGCACAACCGTGCGCATTCCCTATACATTCGATTTAAAGAATGGCGATACGGTATCCCTGAAGGAAGCCGCCGGCAGCCATTCCGATTACGTCGCTATCATCAATCAATCGATTAACGCGCAAATAAAAGCGAGAAAATTAAATCTGTTGAATCCGTTTGAAGGCATCAAGCCGGATCGCCCTTTCTACCTCAGACATGGCGCGATCGTCATTACCTTCGAGCAATATGAGTACACCGCTTATGCACAGGGTATGCCGGAGTTCATGATCCCTTTCAGATCATTTGAATAGCGAACGCATCCATTAATAGCGGCACAAAGCCCAGCAAGCAATCGCCTGCTGGGCTTTTTCTGCTTACAGCGTCACCTATTCCTCCGGTTCCAGCTCGCATTCTGCCAGCGTGAGCATTCGGGTGCGGTGCTTCCATTTGTGTCCGATGAATATGGCGAGAAACAGCGGAATGCCGACATACGACGCAATAATATAAGCCCAATCGATTCGTCCGTCATGCAGCGCCCCAATAAATTGGCCCCCGATTACCACAATGCAAAGAAGCATGGCAAGGATCGGGCCAAAAGGAAACCATTTGGCAAGATAAGCCAGATCCTCCAGCTTCCGTCCTTGGTAGAGGTACGCTTTGCGAAAGCGGTAGTGGCTAATCGCAATGCCAAGCCAGACGATAAAGCCGGACATCCCGGAAGCATTCAGCAGCCACACATACACAACCCCGTCGCCGAAAAAAGAAGCCAGAAAAGCAAGCATGCCTAGCGCTCCTGTCGCGAGCAGCGAGGCAACCGGCACTCCGCGTTCATTCAGGCGCGCGAGAAAGCGCGGTGCCTTGCCCTCTTTCGCGAGCACCCACAGCATGCGCGTGGAAGCATACATGCCTGAATTGCCCGCGGACAAAACAGATGTCAGAATGACCGCGTTCATAATCGATGCCGCAACCGCAAGCCCCGCTTTTTCGAAAATAATCGTAAACGGGCTCGTCGAAATATCCCCGCTCGCCAGCTGTTCGTTCGAATACGGAATCAGCATGCCGATCAGCAGGATTGCCAAGATGTAGAATAAGAGGATGCGCCAAAATATCGAACGGATCGCACGGGGAATATTTTCGCGCGGATTCTCGCTTTCCCCAGCCGTCACTCCGATCAGCTCCGTTCCTTGAAACGAGAAGCCTGCCGCCATAAATACGCCTAACGTAGCTAGAAAGCCTGCGGGAAACGGATTATCCGTCAGGTTGCCAATGCCTACGGCCTGTCCGTTCCAAATGCCGATCACCATCAATAAACCTATTGCAATAAAGACAATCACCGTAATGATTTTGATCATCGCGAACCAATATTCCGACTCCCCGTAACCTTTAACCGATAGCAGGTTAAGGCCCAGCATGAGAATCAGAAACAAGGCGCTCCACAAAATGGAGGGGCTGTTCGGAAACCAAAATTTCATAATAAGCGTAGCAGCCGACAGCTCCGCGGCGATCGTGATCGCCCAGTTGTACCAATAATTCCACCCCAGCGCAAAGCCAAGCGAGGGGTCGACAAACCGGGTCGCATAAGTACTGAATGTCCCCGATACCGGCATATAGGTGGCCATTTCCCCCAAGCTCGTCATGAGAAAATACACCATGACTCCAATCAGCGCATAAGCAAGAAGCGCGCCTCCCGGCCCTGCGGAGTGAATAGCACCGCCGCTTGCGAGGAAAAGCCCTGTTCCGATCGAGCCTCCCAGCGATATCATCGTCATATGCCGAGCCTTTAGCCCCCTGCGCAGCGTGCTTGAGCCTTCCTGTTGTTTACTCAGAGCGTAACACCCCATTCTTCACCATTAATCGAATCACAAGCTCATTTATCCTTTCCTCAGTTTGCTGAAATTTCCGTATTTTATCCATTTGATCCAATCGAATTCCTACAAACGAACTAACATAAATGCCCAATTCTAATATATAATGAGTAAGTATGAAATCGATGCGATTACGAAAGGAATGGTAAGATGTTTGGAAAATTAGCTGCAGACGCGCTCGGGTTAAGCGACATTGGCGCGATTATTAAGCCGGAAGATTTCAGCAAGGCCGATTCTGACGATTATGTCATGCATGAGGATAACGAGAAGATCTATTTTCTGATCAAATCAAAAACCGATGAATATTGCTTTACGAATCTCGCTCTCATCCATTTGGACGGCACAAGCGCACTAAGCAAGAAGCGCACGCTTAAGCGTTATTCCTACAGCGCCAATCAGATTTCGCAGGTTGCGCTTGAAACCGCGGGCACCGTCGATCTTGACGTAGAAATCAAGTTTACGATCGGTTCCGTACCTTTCTCTATCGACGTAAACAAGAAGCATATCGAAGAGCTTAAGGACCTGTACAAAGCACTTATCAAAATTTCCGAAATTACGCGCGAGAATGAAATCTCGCTTGAATATGCAAGACGCAGTCTCGATCTCGCATCCACTACGCTGCAGCAAATCCACAAAGGCGATTTCAATGTTGTCGAGCAATTCGACGGCTTGAACAAATCCGCCTTCAACTGGCTGGTCAACACGCATAAGCAGTACCGCGTGAAGGATTTTGGCGCGATTTTCGAGCGTTATATCAACAATTAATTTCGTTTGTGAATAGTTAGGGAATAGAAGCAGACCAGCTGTAATAAGCTGGTCTGCTTTTTTATTTGGGGATGACAGCGTTTTTATGTTATATAACCTTACATAAACATTGCGCAAACCTTACTATGGCGTATATATTTAAATCAAAGAGTGACGTTTATATCCCATGCAAAGAGGTGAACCGACTTGCCAGGAGAACTCATATTAACCGTTGACGATGAAGTCAGGATCGGCGAGCTGGTCGGCATGTATTTGTCCAAGGACGGCTTCCGCCATTTGAATGCAACAAGCGGAAAGCAAGCAATCGAGCTGATCGAAAATGAGCAGCCCGCGCTCATCGTGCTCGATGTTTTGCTCCCGGATATGGAAGGCTATGAGCTTTGCGCCAAACTGCGCCAAACAACGGATGTCCCCATCGTGTTTCTGACCTGCAAGGACACGGAAATCGACAAGGTTGTCGGGCTAAGCGTAGGGGCTGATGATTACGTCAGCAAGCCTTTTAGCCCCGTCGAGCTCGTTGCCCGAATCAAAGCACAGCTGCGCCGCAACCGAATCGTCTATAAACGGCAAGCCGAGGTCATGCCCTCAACGGTCATTTCGTCCACGCATGTTCAACTGCGCATCGACGCTCACGAGGTCTACGTTGACGGGGAACGAATCGAGCTTTCCGCGAAGGAGTTCCAGCTTCTCGCTTACCTCATGCAAAACGCGCGCCAAGTGCTTACGGCCGAACGCTTATTGACTCATATTTGGGGTTATGAAAGCAACCTCGATACCAAAACCCTTCAAGTGCACATCGGGCATTTGCGCAAAAAAATCGAGATAAATCCCTCTTCGCCATCGCGCATCAAAACCATTCGCGGCATTGGATACAAGTACGATGAACCCATTAAGGAACATTAGAGCACTTCTTCGGCCGCGCACCTTCGCTTTCCAGATGCTTGCGGCTATGCTGTCCGTCTCCCTAATCCCGCTTTTGCTATTATCCGTATTCGCCGGACAGACGGTAACCTCGCAGCTCAATCACTTCAATGAGCTGAATACCGCTTTAATCGAAAAAAATTACATAAGCATGTATGAAGCCAACATTGAAGAGCAGGTTCGCGCCATCGATACCGAGCTTCGGCTGGTCGAGGACGCTGTCCTGCTCTCCAAAGCGCTCGCCGAATCTATATTTTCAGCGGATAGCCGCAAAGAAGTACAGCCCATCGCCTTTAGATACGACACGGTGAAGAAAAGATTTACCGAGGAGCATTCCGATGGTTTGGGGGTCATTTCCATTCGAACCGATAACCCGCTCCAGTATCCGTCACCGGAGCAGGCTTACGACCTGGCGCTGAGCAAGGCTTTGTTGCCGCTGTTCCAATCCGAATCCTCGCGGAAGCAAAATATCGTATCGATGTATTATATCCATCCGAAATCCGGTTCCTTTTATTATCCGGAATATACGGGACAAGGTTCCGATACGCTGCCAACGCCCATCAACGAGCTGACCTCGTACAACTTCTATTCCGACGCCCTGAACGTCAGGCCAAAAAAGAATCAAGTCGCCTGGACGAAGCCTTACCTCGATATCACGCCAAGAGGCTGGATGTTTACCGCGACAACGCCTGTTTATGACGAACACCGCGTACTCAGAGGAGTAGTCGCCGCCGATGTGACGATCGAGCGCTTCGTAAACAACGTGCTCAATACGAGATTCGGCGACGAGGACGGCATCGCGCTGCTGCTCGATACCGACCATGAGCTCATTGCCGCCCAGCAGCATGGCGCAAATGAAATTGAACAGCTGGATTTAGCCGCCCTCTTCAGCGAGGACACGTTAAACAGCTTCCGAAGCATGCAGCTCGGCGGGCAGCAAAAGGTCGTTTTCAGCCGTGCGATTCCGTCCACAAACTGGATCCTCGGCTATATCATTCCGGAAAACAAGCTCCTCGAGCCGATTCATACCGCTACGGAGCAGCTCTCTTCACAAATGGGCAATCAACTCGCCTTTCAGCTGTCCCTGCTCGCTTTAGTCGCTGTCGCTCTCTGCATCCTTCTTTCTTTCTATTTGCGTTCCAAAGTTACAAGACCCGTCAATCAGCTGGCAGGCGCATTCGCCGAAATGGGCGAGGGCCAGTTCAAAGCCGCGCTCAACGACACACGGACGCTGGAATTCAATCAGCTGCTGCGTTCCTTCAACCGCATGTCGCAAAACATTCGCGAGCTTATGGAGCAGCAGACCGAGCTCAACCAACAGCTCGAGCATAAGGTCGAGCTGCGCACGGAAGAGCTGCGCGACATGAATTATGAGCTGGAAGCGCGCGTGGAGGAGCTCCTGCGATTAGAGCATTGGCGCAAGGAGCTGTTCATGAACATCTCACATGATTTGAAAACGCCGATTACCTTAATTCGCGGTTATATAGAGGCAATAAATGACGGGACGATTAGCGGTGAGGATACGGGTATCTTTTTGCGCAGAATTTACGAGGATATTCAAACCATTAATCAGTTCGTTCGCAATCTCAACGAGCTGAGCTTATTGGAAACCCGGCAGTTGGATGCCAAATATACCGTTTTTGCAGCGGATGGTTTTTTCCGTGACATGGTCACAAAATGGGAGGCTTACATGAAGCTGGAGCGGCGCCCCTTCCATACGATGCAGTTAGCAGACGGCGGACAGTTACGGGGCGATCCCCATCTCATCAGCCGAATAATCGATAATCTAATCGATAATGCCATGAAATATTCAGAAGCCGGCAGCCCAATCACCTTTACAATGGAGCTCACAAATCACGATGCGTTCTTCCGCATCATGGATACCGGCTCTGGCATACCGGAGGAGGCGCTGCCTTATGTATTCAACTCCTTCTATCGAGTGGATAAATCAAGAAACAGCGGCATACCCGGGAGCGGACTCGGCTTATCGATCGCCAAGGAAATTGCCGACATGCATGGCGGCCAGCTTACGGTCATGTCAAATGACCAGAGCGGCCACGGCTGTATCTTTTCGCTAACATTGCCGTTATTTGACGCTTTACATTAATGTATACCTTATTCCATATTAGCCGCGGCAGTCTGATCCAAGATTTAAGGATTGAAGGTTAGTTTCGGTCGATAACCGAACCGCTGAAATGAAGCTCGGTCACTGTCGGGCTGTTGAAATCGGTAATCGGTGTCGGAGCCCCGCCTTCATCTCCTAGCATAACAAGAAAACCATTCGCAACGCCGGCTGCACCGGTCAAATAGTAATTATGCGTTCTGCCTGAAATGGCTGAATCCGTGCACGAAAAAGAGGTTGTAGCCGTGCTGGTCATCGTTGTGCCAGCAGGTGCATCAACTGAAATTTGAGTTAGGTTCCGGGTATCCACGACCGTACAAAGTCGCGTTCCGGTAAATGGGGCATCACGCCAAATGCTAAATTGCATTTGCTGCGAAACAACGGTGATTTCGGGGCCGCCTTCGGGGATTGTAACACCAAAATTCCAAACAATTGTCGCTTTTAACTCGGCGCGGTCATTCGAATCGATCCGGCTCAAGGTGATGAACGATGAGCTTATAGAAATCTCCGGACCGAACGCAGCGGGCGGGGTTGGGAGCGTAAATGTAGCAATCGCCGGGCCGCCAGGCACCATGGGGTTAGGAATCTCCAAAAAATCGTACCATTTGAGCAACCGTCTCGGTATCGGTCTGCGTCTAACTCTCCTTTTCTTTGTTTTTTTATTGATGATAAAAACGTTAGATTGGAAAGAGTTAATGATCTTAGCTTCTTTTTTACAACTTTTTTCCTTTCGACGCGGCTTTACACAAACCAATAAAAGCACCTCCAAATCGATTTGTGTATACTATGTCGAGTTTCTATTAAAGGGATGTACAACAGTCTATGACTACTAAAAATAGTTTCTTTTTAATAGTTTCTAAGTTGCTATTCAGGAAAGAGACAAAGTAGAGTTTCTTCTAATTATAATTTTTGGAAACCATTTCCTATTCAGATGCGTCTATGCATATACTACGGTTCGCATTCATGGAGACCGTCTATAAGGGAGTGAGTGGATTGAATTTCATTAAAAAATCGCTAAGTCTTGCCTTCTCCATTTCAATTGCGGTTGCAATGACCGCGGCATTGGCAGCATGCAGCACAGAGGAACCGCCGGGGCCCGCCCCAATCACGCACGTGAGTGCTGAACCGCAGAAGAATACGGATGAACCAAAGGAAACGGCGTCAATGGAGGAGTCTCCAGCCAATGAAGCATCATCGCTGGAGAGCATCGCCGCCAAGGATGCGGAGAAATACCTCGATGCGCTAGAGAAGGAAGATTTTCAGCTCATGTCCACCTTGATGGCGCACGCGGAAAATGAAAACACCCCCGAGACAATGAAGATCATTATTGAAGGGTTTCAGCTGTACTTCGACAAGTTGGCGGAGCTGAAGCTCTCTTTCGAATCCAATGGGCAGAATGAAGATTATTTTATAGAAAATTTCGTGATTACCGGTATGAAG
This sequence comes from Pristimantibacillus sp. PTI5, assembly GCF_048572955.1. GTDB lineage: Bacteria > Bacillota > Bacilli > Paenibacillales > Paenibacillaceae > Pristimantibacillus. The sequence goes on along the minus strand of NZ_CP183886.1, from coordinate 3,494,727 downwards.
AAAGGGGAAGCCCGATCTATTCCTTTTCAGGTAAAGTACTACAAGAATAACGGATCGCCCGCTGCACAAGATGATGATCATCGCGAGCCTTTGTACGAATCTCCGCTGATCAACCAATACCCTCTTGTCATTAGAGAAACAGAAAAGTACCTGCAAGCACTGCTTCAAGAAGATACGGAGAGTTTAATTTTGCATCTGGGATTATACGATCAAACGGAGAAAGACAAATCCGCCGTTACCCATTTGCTTAAATCCTATAAAGAACAATTGGACCTAGCATCTACGAAGATCATACCCGTCAATTACAATGAGAAAACGAAGCTGTTTCTATTCGACCTTCAGGATAACAAGGAACGCTCACACAGCATTCAAGCGGATGCCGGCAGCTCGACAATCCTTGACGACTGGACTTCCAATCAATGAGTTAACACGGTTATTGCGAAAAACAGTCCGTTCATCTGCCACGGCGGCAAATAAACGGACTGTTTTTTTCAGCTATACGTTCGCTTTACTCTGTCTTATTCAAATCTAGCGTCGGCGTCTCGTTAAAGAAATTGAAAGGTTTAATCATGGCCGTGACCCATTCCGTAGGCATGATCGGGAATTCCTCGGCCCTCATGACATGCGTCGTTCCTGTCGTCAGCCATACGACCGTATCCTTGTTCTCGATGCTGCGGTTTTGCTGCGTCCAGAGCCCAAGCCCGGTATCTTTGTTATGCGCCGTATACTTGCCTTCGGAATATTGCTCTTCCTTTTTGTAAGGCGTTACCCAAATATGATTATTGATAAATTCCGCACGCTTTAGGACATAATCCGTTTTGGTAAACAGCGGCTCTTCCATAAAGGGATGAGTGCCGCCTGCATAAGGCATAACCTGGTAGCCCGTTGCGTAACCCAGCTTATTTTCCTTGCTCGTATTCGTCACGAGAACGATTTTATCCGGATCAAACTTCTGAATCGCGTCTTGCTCCAGCTTATACGTCTTCTCCACCGTAATCATCTCGCTGCGGGCAAATTCCGGATTTTTCACCGATATGGCTTTCGGCAGAATCTCACCGACAGAGTTGGACTCGCCGTCCACGTCCAAATCCAGCCTGTAGTTGAAAATATGCTGATGCGTCGGTGCGACAATGTTTGCATCCACCAGCTTGCCGTTGCGGGTGTCGCTCACCGCTGTCTTATCATCCATCGTCTTCGTGTTGACGGCTTTGACCTGAGCAAGACCCGTTGCTCCCGCCATAAGCTTAATCGAACCGTTCTGCAGGAATACCCAGTCAAGCACGTAATCATAGTTACCGATTGTAGCAATTGCGCGCAGCACCAGCTCGCGGCGCTCTCTCGCTTCGCCGTTATGCGACCATTCCGGATCCGCGTAACGCTCGAACAAGGCAAATGAATTTTTAATGACCTGCGCCTTGCCTTCTGTATTGTTGATGGCTGCATCGAATAACGTCGCGTTCTTCGGCACATCAGACCCGATATTAAGCGGCCGGGTCGATAAACCGACGCCGTACTCGCCGGCATCCATAAATATTTTGTACAGCCAAGCCGCGTCCGGGTCGCCGTAAGGAACCATCATGCCGCCGAGACCGCCTTCATACATGATTTTCCGTTTGTTTCCGTTCTCCGTGTAGGAAACGGTCGATACCATCGGCCCTACGCGGGGATCTAGGCGGAAGTGGAACTTCCAGTTTTGCCAATCGACCGTCGTTCCTTTGACCGAGAAGCTTGCGCCCTTCGGCTGGCTGATGATAAGCGGCTTAATTTCGTCCGTCCGCTTCGTCTTCACTACCTTCGTATAATCATTCGGATCGGTTGGAACAGGAGGATTGCCGGACTCGTAAATTTTAATGACTTTTTTGGCATTGAGATCTACGAGGAAGGCCAGACCGTCCATGGGATGAGCGAAGTTGTTAACCGCGCCTTCGATCTTCGGACGCGGAACCGACATGGCAAGCCGGGAGCCCGGCGGCGTCAGCTCTGGGCCGTAGTCCCCCAGCGGTCCATCCGCAAAGGACACTTTGCTGAGATCCGTAATGCCATGCCTTGCGAGAGCGGCAACCGCATCCTTATCTTTTTCGACGATCGCTTCCGATTGGCCCCATTCCGTATAGAAAGGCCAGCCCTCCTTCACTTCTTTCCAATACACCACTTTATCCGTATCCAGATTCACCGTTCCTTCGTACGGCTTGTTTCCTTTAATGAGCGTGAAAGTCGCTTCCCTAGCCAGCTTCGCTCCGCCCGCATCATCCCAAGCCCATACCTTCTGTTTATCCGGTTCCTCCAGCTTAATTTCAGAGAAGTACATATCCTTGCTGCCATATTGCGATTTTCGGATAATAGCGGCCGTTTCTTCGATCTCTTGCGGGCTTAACGGGTTAAGCGGATGATAAACGATCTTGTCGATCTCTGCCGCGCTCAACCTACCTAGTCCAAGCGCACCTGGAAAAATATTAATAGAAGCGATAACGACGGATGCTGCGATAACGGATACGATCAGCTTTTTCTTTCTCATAGTTTCCCTCCAATTATAATTTCTCTCTAAGCCTTTTTCTTTGCCAGCCGCCTCGCCCTTTCACCTTGCCACCGCATCCCCCTTTCCCCTTGCTTGATGTTACCTACTCTAACATGTGAAGGTAATGAATAAAGGCCGAAAAGGTAAAGGCAAATGAATATATTTCCCCGTTTTGGGTAAAGCTTTTGTACCGGCACACCCTAGCAATGCTTATACAAAAAAATGCCTACCCGAGAAAGCGGAGTTCTCCGCTTCCTCAAGGAAGCCGAAAAACCCACTTTCGCAGATAGGCATTTGCCAATCGCTTATTCCATTAGATTTGAACGGCAAACGGCACGACGAACGTCTCGCCATTACGCTGAAATTGACCCCAAACCTTATACAACCCGCTCTCCCGAAAGCTTACGCCAAACACTGCTTGCGGACCCTTAGACGCCCAGTTAAGCGGATGAATATGAATGAACTGCCGCATGGATTGATCAATGGCGACGACATGCCCCACTGCGCCGAGGTACAGCTCCAAATCGTCGATCGGTTCCCCGGTCTTTGCATCGGTAAACGTATAGGTCATGCTTAGCTCCGTCTGCGGCAGCGGCTCTTCGCCCAATGAAAGCTCCACACGCATGCCGTTAACCTGAGCAACCAACGTTTCACTTGGCTTCAAGATTGCCGGCGCAGGTGGCTCACCCCGTACGCTTACTTCGCCCATGCGTGTCAGCTCATTCATCCCTTTAGGCAAAAAATCCGCGTACAGTTTATACGCGCCTCCCTCGGGAAACACAATCGGAAGCTCGAAGATTCCCTTGCCTTTATACACCGGATGAACATGCTGGAACTGCTGCAGATCCTCGCTTACGGCAATGAGATGCAGCAGCTTCTCGTTGGTCACTTCAAAATCTTCGATCGGCTCGCCCTTGCCGCCCCTCACCGTCAAGGAAAGCAGCGCCTGAGCACCTGCAATCACTTCCCCCTGCGGCCAAGCCAGCTGTATCTGTACGTTTTTCTCCGCTGCGGATTCCAACCCCGGCCCCGCATGGCGATGCGCCAGCGACAAGGCATACGGATCAAGAAAAGGATCCGACAAATCTCCCGAAGCATTGGAGCGGTTCACTCCCTGCAGCAGGAACGCTGTCATCAAGGCAAGCATGAATAGTGTTATCATAAACGTCCACTTGTACTTCCCCAACATCCCCATGCCTCCACCCCCGTAAATTCACTATGAGGTTATTGTATCGGTCGCGGGTAAAAGGAAGGCCGCAGCAAAGTAAAAGTAAAGTAAAGTTTTTATAAAATATGCCTACATGCCATAGGCGTCCATCGCGGCTTGCAGCGCCACGCCTGCTTCAAGCTTATGCCCGTGGCGCAGCAGCACCGCCTCCAGAGCGCTAAGCGTTAGTAGCACATTTCGTCTGCTGCAGCTGTAGCCCATGGTGCCGATGCGCCATATTTTACCCTTCAAGGGTCCGAAGGAGCTGGCGATTTCAATTCCGTAATGGTCGAGCAGCATGGTGCGGACCGATTCTCCGTCCACGCCGGTTGGTATTTCAATACAGGTGACGACGGTCATTTTGCAGGAGGGGTCGCCGTACAGCTTCAGGCCCATCGCCTCTAAACCGGCGATTAATGCGCCTTCATGCTCGCGGTGCCGGGCAAAGCGCGTTTCAAGCCCCTCTTCCAGCACGAGGCGCAGTCCCTCGCGCAGCGCATACAGCATCGAGGTCGCTTCCGTATGATGATTCAGCCGCGCCGGGCTCCAATAGTCCTGAAGCTGGCTCAAATCAAGGTAGTTGCTTTGTATCGGACGCAGCAGAGGATCGTCGTCGCCATCGGCGAGCAGCAGCCCTCTCTCGATTCTTTTGCGGCTTTGCAGCTTGGCTTCCGCCCGTTTGTTGTACGTTATCGGAGCCATGCCTGCCGGAACGGATAAGCATTTCTGCGTACCGCCGATTACCGCATCAATAAGCAGCCGGTCCGTTGCTACTTCGATGCCGCCAATCGTGGCGACTGCATCCACAACGAACAGCGCATCCGCCTCTCTGCACGCCTGCCCGATTCCCTCCAGCGGCTGCATGCGTCCGGTCGATGTCTCGCCGTGAACAAGAGCCACCAGTTTAGGCTGATGTTCCCTTATCGCGTTCACGATTTCCTCCGCGGCGAACACGCTGCCCCACTCCTTTTCCAGCGTGACAACATCCGCTCCGCAGCGCTTAGCGATTTCTGTCAATAGATGCCCGAATCTGCCGTAAATCGGCACAAGCACCTTGTCCCCGGGCTCAATTAATCCAACGAGCACGGCTTCTATGCCGGATCTCGACGTCCCGTCCACCGGAAATGCCCATTCGTTCTCCGTCTTGAAGAGCAGCCGCAGCATGCCCATGGTTTCATTCATTATGGTCGTGAATTCCGGATCAAATTGCCCGAGTATCGGATAGGACATCGCCCGCAGCACGCGCGGATCGACTTCTACCGGCCCCGGCGTCATAATCGTGCGCGGCGATGGCGCTAGATCCTTATAGACCTTCATAACTCTTCCCCCTCATAGCCTAATCGATAAAGCAGCTCCGACAGCACAAGCACCCCGACCGCAAGCTCACGCGGCTCCGTATATTCCTCGGGGGAATGCGAAATGCCGCGCCTGCTCGGAACGAACAGCATGGCAGTCGGACAAATATGCTCGAACATCTGGGCATCATGCCCCGCTCCGCTGATCATGCGTTTGGAGGAAATAGACAAACTCCCGCATACATCATCCAGATGCCCTTTAAGACGTTCATTCATCGGCACCGGCTCTTCCCGGAACCATTCCGTGCCATGAAGCTCAAGCTGGCGTTCATCCGCAATGGACGCAAACTCCTGCAGCGCCCAGCGGCAAAAGCTATCGAGCTCTTGCCCGTTGGCATGACGCGCATCCACCGTAAAAATCACCTTGCCCGGCACCACGTTCGGCACATTAGGCTGCACCTGCAACCTGCCGACCGTCGCCACAAGCGGCGGACCCAGACGGATCGTCTCCTGGCGTAGCGCTTGAATCATCATGCTCACGCCCTCAAGCGCATCCCTTCGCAAATGCATCGGTGTCGTTCCCGCATGGTTCGATTCGCCGATCACCTCGAACTTCAGCCTCCGCTGGCCGGCAATCGTGTCAACCACGCCAACCGCGATTCCCTCTTTTTCCAACACCGCACCCTGCTCGATATGAACCTCGATAAAGGCGCCGATATCATGGCGGCGGCTGTCTCTGCCCGTGCCTTCGCCAAAGCCGCAGCGGTGCATCGCATCCGCAAAATACACCTCATTTAAATCCTGCAGATGGACAATTTGCTCAAAATTCCGCTTGCCGACAACGCTGCCCGAGCCCCAGTAAGCCATTGGAAAACGGCTTCCTTCCTCTTCGCAGAGCGACACGATTTCAAGCGTCCGCTTCGGCTTACCGTAGGTTTGCCGCAAATAATCCAGCGCAAGCAGCCCTGCCGCAATGCCATAAGCTCCGTCATAAATCCCGCCTTGCACGACGGTATCGATATGGGAGCCCGTTATAATAGAAGGCGCATCCAAATCCTCGCCTTGTAATTTTCCGAATAAGTTGCCTACGTTATCAAATTCCGCGGATAGCCCATAGCTCGCCATCTTAGCGGAAAGCGCCAGCTGCGTTTCCAGCCACCCTTCCGTATAAAGCAGCCGCGTAATGCCGCCTTCTTCATCCGGACTGAACGAGGCCAGCCAGTTCAACACCTGCGTGACCTGCGTCTCGAATTGCGATAACATGCGTTCCTTCTCTTGCGGGGAGAGACGTAAACCTCGCTCCATAGCCGTTCCTCCTGTCTCGCCTGCAAAATCTATTTCACCCATCGGCCCCGCTTGGCCTCACCTAAACCGTCTGCTTCCCCATAGACCCGATGTCCGCGTAAATAGGTCGCCGTTATCCGGCAATGCAGCTCTTCCCCTATATATGGACTGTGCTTATGCCTCTGGTATAAATGCGCTTCCTCCAAAATATAAGACCGGTTCAAATCAATCAGCACGAGATCAGCATCCGCGCCTATTCTTATTTCACCCTTGGAGCCTTGAAGGCCAAAACGCCTCGCGGGCCCGCCTGCGAGCAAATCGCTAAGCAGCGTAAGCGGCAAGCCGCGCTTCACATGGCCTTCCCCTATAATCAGCTCTACCGAGCTTTGCGCGCCGGCAATGCCGCCCCAAGCATCGAAGAAGTTGTCCGCTTCCTTCATGGAGGCGGGACAGGGAGAATGGTCCGACGAGATCATATCGATTGCACCCTCCGCAACGGCCGCCCAAAGCTTCTCCTGCTCTGCAGCATCCCGCAGCGGCGGCGAGCATTTGGCAACCGCTCCCTTGCGATCTAAATCCGCAGCCGTCAAAGCCAAATAGTGCGGACAGGTCTCTACTGTCACATTGACCCCGCGCTCGCGCGCCTGCAAAATGGAACGAACGCCCGCCTCGCTGCTGATATGCACGAAATGAAGGGCACAGCCCGTCTGCTCCGCATAAAAGAGAGCCCGGTTGATCGCCTCTAGCTCGGCTATAATGGGCCGTGAGGCCACATAATCAGCAGGCGTCAACCGCCCAGCCTCCCGCATGTCCCGTCCCAGCTTCGATACGATCGGCTCGCTCTCGGCGTGCAGGGCCAGTACCTTGTTCATGCCCGCAATGATTTTCATGCCTTCGAGCAGCGTATAATCATCTACCTCGCGGAACGCATCCTCGCTCGGATCGCCCGGCGATGACATAAACGCCTTGAATCCGACGACGCCCGCCTCATGCAGCGGAATAAGCTCATGCAGCTTCCCGGGCACCAATCCGCCCCAAATGGCGTAATCCACATAAGACCTATCCTCTGCCACGGCAAGCTTTTGCTCCATCGCGCTCACCGTAACGGTAGGCGGAATGCCGTTCAGCGGCATATCGACATAAGTCGTGCATCCGCCGGCTGCGAGAGCGGCGGAGCCTGTCTCAAAGCCTTCCCAGTCGCCCAAGCCTGGCTCATTCAAATGAACGTGAACATCAATCATGCCGGCCATCACCGTTAGCCCGGATGCATCCGCAATTTGAGTGGCATGTCCTTCCTCAAGCGCTTCGCCAAGCTGAACGATCCGCCCCGCTTTAATGCCGATATCCAGCACCCGCACCTCATTCTTCAATACGACGCTTCCGTTTTTTATGATTAAATCGAGCTTATCCGTTCCCGCCATTCCGCTCTCCGCCTTTCTTTGTGCATAGGCTAGGGTTAACTCCGAATATCCCCTGCCTCAATTCATCCTCTGATGCAGTTTATGAGCAAATTCAGCCAAATAGTGAAGCTGCCTCTATTAAATTTTCGTCTGCCGCGCAGCCTCTTGCAGCTAAATAAGCAGGCCGCGGACAACGAGGTCCGCGGCCCGATTAGCTAGCATTGCTTATGAAGGCGCAAGTACGCTGCACGCCTGCGTTTTTATATCTTATTTTCTACTTCACTTCAGTAACGACCAAGCCTGCATCCACTTCTTTCAACAAGCTTAGATCATGGTAGGACGCCGCAGCCGGAATGGATTTGATGTTGCCGACCGACTTCAGATATTCGCCGACCGCCGGGCCGTTGCTGCCATTCACGTAAGTATCGCCGACCTCCATGGAATACACGTTGCGGGACATGATTTGCGTCAGCTCTTCCTCCGTCAAGTGAAGCTCGGGAGCGAGCGTCTTGATCGCTTCTTCACGGTTGTCATTGATGTAGTCCGTCGCTTTCTTCAAAGCGCGAAGGACCGCCTTCAGCGTGTTTGGATTTTTCGCCAGAAAATCATCGGATACTTGGATGGTCGTATGTACGCTCATCCAGTCCACGTCCCCTTGCTTGTCAGGCAGTTCGCTCTTCGTTCCGCTGAAGAGGAACTTGCCGCCGCCTTGGATGGCCTTCGTAATGAACGGCTCCCAAGCAGCCAGCGCATCGATATCGCCTTTCTCCAAAGCGACTACCGCGTCGCTCGGCGCAAGGTTCACGTATTTGATTTTGCTAGCGTCAACGCCAAGCTCTTTGGCCATGTTATTGATAGCAATGGTAACGTCAGCACCGCTCGGAATACCGATGGTTTTGCCTTCAAGATCCTTCGCGCTCTTCAGCTCCAACTTGCTTGAACCGACAACCGCCTGCGTACCGGCAATTTGTGCGAGCGGGGCAATGATTTTGACCGGAATATCCGTCGATTTCAAAATAATATCCATAAAGTTCGTTTGAATGCTTACGGGCGCGCTGCCGCCGGCTACCATCGGACCGATATCCGGGCCGCTTTCGATCAGTTGGCTCGTTACGTTAAGTCCTTCTTCCTTGAAGTAACCGAGCTTATCGGCAATGATTTGCTGCGAGGAGATTTGAGCATCACGGACACCAACCAAAGTCAGATCTACCGTTTCAAGCTCCGTGGAGGCTGGCGCATTCGATGCCGCACCTTCATTCACGGCTGCCGGGGCATTGTTATTGCCGCCGCAGGCAGCAAGCACAAAAGTTAACGACGTAAGCACGATTGCAGATTTGAACCAATTTCCGGATTTCTTCATAGGTATTCCCTCCACTTTTCTCTTTGTAGTTTACTTTTGCCACGCCATTTCCCTTGTATCACTTGCAGGCCTCACTTGCTTCCCGCTGGTCTCTTGCTTGAAGCGTCACTTCTCGATGGCATCTCGAAGCCCGCCTTTGCGCCAAACCATTACCCTTTTCTCGACAAGCTTCAGTAGGTAGGAGAACAAGCTATATTCCAAGCCGATCAAAATGATGGCAATGAACATGTTGGAAATTTTGAAATAGTTTCTGGCATCCACGATGATATAGCCCAGACCCGATTTTGCGCCCATCATCTCAGAGACGATAAGAGCGGAGAAGGATAATCCAAGGCTCACCTGTGCGCCAACGAGAAAATTCGGAATCGCCGAAGGCAGCATGACTCTCGTGAAAACTTGACGCTCCGTCGCTCCGAGACTAAGCGCAGACCGGATCAGCGTGGAAGGCACCGACTTGAAGCCGTCCAGCGTGTAAACCAGCACCGGGATAAATGTCGTCCACGCAATGAGCAGCACCTTCGGAAACTCCCCAATGCCGAACCAGATAATGAACAAAGGCAGCAGCGCCAAGGTCGGGATAGGACCGACCAGGTTGAGGATGGGAGAAAACCACCGCTCGACGGTTTTGAACTTGCTCATGACGACGCCGAGCCCTACCGCCGCTGCGCTTCCGATCACAAATCCCAACGCGATCCGAATCGTGCTTGAAATGAGACTGTCCGTAATAATCCCCGTCTTCGCGAGCTCCCACCCCTCCGACAGCAGCACCGTTGGAGCCGGAAGAAAGTTAGGATTAAAAAACTTAGCCGTTTCATTCACTCGGGAGAACAGCTCCCAAAATACAAAAAAAAGAATGGAGGGGAGGATGTTATATTTTTGAAAAAATCGGCTGACTGCCGAAGGGCTTTTACCCCGCCGCGCCTGCTTGCTTATAACGGAAGGCCCCGATAAGGCAGAGACGCCCGCGCCTGTATCCTTTACCGTTGATATTTTTGCTCCGTTCATTACGACCCCACCTTTGCTTGCGCTAGCTCCACATGCTCTTCATCCATGAGAACCCGTTCAATCCGGCTCATCATCTCGCCAAAGCCTGCGGAATGGGAAGAGCGGGGATGCTTGATGCCCACATCGAAAATTTCGACAATCTCCCCATGCTTCATAACGACTACGCGGTCCGCGAGATAGACCGCTTCGCTGATACTATGCGTGACGAACAAGATCGTCGGCTTCAGCTGGCTGCAAATCTTTTGAAGCTCGACGCGCATCGTTTCCCTCGTCAGTACATCGAGCGCGCCGAACGGCTCATCCATGAGCAAAATATCCGGCTTGCTTGCGAGCGCCCTCGCGATCCCTACGCGCTGCTTCATCCCGCCCGACAGCTCTCCGGGATAATGTGAGGCATATTGCTCAAGCCCGACCAGCTTCAGAAACTCCATGGCCGTTTCCTTCGCCTGCGCTTTCGGCATCTTCTGCACCTCGGGACCAAAGGCGATGTTGTCCTTTATGGTCATCCAAGGGAATAAAGCATGATCCTGAAATACCATCCCTCTTGATTTCGACGGTCCTTTGATCTCTTCTCCATCTACCGTAATCGAACCGTCATCAGGCAATAGGTAACCCGCAATCATATTCAAAAGCGTCGATTTGCCGCATCCGCTATGGCCAAGTATGCAAATAAACTCGTGTGAGTTAACCGTAAGATCCACATTTTTCAAAATCGTTCTTGTCCCGAAGCTTTTGCCAACCTGATTCACTGCCAACTTCATTTTTCCAACCCCAATCCATTTTGTTGTTAGCTTATATTACATGTATCGGTGATGTATAACTACATCATAATTCGTATTCACTTCCTTGTCATTGTGCACAATAACTAAAAATATCGTGGATTCATTGAATATTACACACAAACATACATTTACACCTCGAGGCATAAGTGATATATTGATGTCATAAAAACTAACATAAAATTCATTGGTGGTGCGGTCATGCTTCTCAAAGAACTTATCTCTCTCCCTATTTACGCGAACGCGAAGGTGGTTGCCGGACATGACGGCATGACAAATAGCGTCCAATCGGTCAACATCATGGACGCTCCTGATATTATTAATTATTTAAAACCGCACGAACTGCTGCTCACCACCGGTTATGCGATGAAGGACCATCCCGAAGCGCTTCTGTCTCTCGTAACCAGCATGGCCAAGGTCGGCTGCGCCGGTCTTGCGATTAAGACAAAACGTTTTTTGCAGGAAGTCCCGGAGGATGTGATCAAATGCGCGGAGAGGCTTCAATTTCCGATTATTGAGCTGTCGCTGGAGCAATCGCTCGGCGATATTTCCAACTTCTCGCTCAGCCATATCTTGGAGAAACGCACCGATGAGCTGCATTATGCGTTAACGACGCATAAGCAATTTTCGCAAATGATTATGTTGGGCAAAAGCACCGGGGATGTCATTGAAGCGCTGGCCATCCTGATTGATTCGCCGGTCATGCTTATGGATGCTTATGCGGGGCTGCTCTTCCGCTCGAGCTCAATGACGGAGGAGTTGTATGCAACGCTCCACGCCGAGCTTCAAGCAGAGTTCGCATCGCCCTCGCCGCACGGCTCCTTCACCATTCCACTTTCCTTGCAGCCGTCGGCCGGAGCGCTCTATTCGAATGCCGAGATCCACCCGATCATAACCTTTCAGCTTGAAGGCTTTTTAGTTGCCTTGACGAGCGATATCAGCAAGCATTTCAGCAATTTGACGAAGCATGCCATGGAACAAGCCGCTAACGTCGTCGGACTCGAGCTTGTGAAGAAGCAAGCGGTAAAAGAGCGGTCGCGGCGGTACAAAAACGAGTTTTTCTCCGACTTTGTCGATGGTTTGATTACTTCGGAGCAGGAGCTCATGCACCGCAGCAAAAACTATGACCTGCTCGGCTATCCGGCCTATATAAGCGTTGTCGCCAAGCGCGATACTTCATTCGACCTTTTCGGCTCTTCCAGCGCGCTTGAATCGGACGGCCGCTTCATCTCGGAACGCGACCGCCATTACAATGTATTGAAAAGCGAATTTTCAAAGCACGATGCGCGTTTTGTGCTGTTCACCAAAAATGAGTATTTCTGCTTCCTTGTTGCGCTGCATGCAAGCCAAGACGTGACGGAAGGCAAGGAAAGCAAATTTATCGAGCAGCTGAAGCATATGGTCGGAGCCTTAGGCGAGCAGCACGGCATCCCCATTTCCATCGGCGTCGGCAATCCGGTATCTCAGCTCTCCCATATTCCTTTGTCCTACAAAGAAGCAGTCGAAGCCTTGCAGACGGGCTATGATGCGCGCAAAAAGCAGTTCGTCCAGCCCTATCGCGCCAAAAACTTCAACAACCTGCTGCGGTTGATTCCGAAGGAGGAGCTCAAGGAATATTACGAGGAAACCTTCAAGGATTTACTGAGCATCGAAGGAAAAGAGCGAAGCGATTTGCTGAAGACGCTAAGCACCTTTTACAACACGCATTGCCAGCTGGCCGAAACCGCGAAGCAGCTGTTTGTCCATCGCAACACCGTGACCTATCGCCTCGAAAAATGCGAAAGGCTCACCGGCCGGGATCTGCGGGATCCCGTCGAGAGCCTTCGCTTCCGCACCGCATTCTCTATGGAGTCGCTGTTTATGGCCGATTGATCCTGGCGGAGGTTTATAGGTGTCACCCGGTGTTATCAGGCATCACCAACATGAAACCCTCGGCCCAAGTACTTATCGCGCTTAGGCCGAGGGTTCTTTCAATACGATAAGAGCACATAGGTGCTTACAGCACGCTAACTTAGGTTACTTTCAAGCGATAAGAGCACATGCGTGCTTAAAGCACCTGGACGAAAACAAGTTGTCTCAGAGCAAGTCCCGTGTTGAGCGGTGCACCGATAACGGTCCAATGGAGTCTTTCTGGGGAATCCTTAAATGCTAGAAGCACTAATTACAAGCAAAACTAAACGGCCTCAGTCCAATGGAATACAGGACCAAGGCCGCCTAATTATTTTTGTTATTTATACTGTCTACTCCTCTGAATTCCTAGTCCAGTGGACATGGCATACTGGTGTTAAACAATTCGAATTCGTCCTTAATAGGTTCTCTTAAAGCTGGATTATCGAATGCTCGTTGAAACTGAGAGATGACTTCATCGACCGTCAGGGGATAACGAACGGATGGATGCGCCGCGTTGAGCAATGCGCCTGTAGCATTTCGAACAAGGGAATTAAAGTCGTCTCCCATTAACTCAAGAGCGTCAAGTAAAGTAAACGTAGGCGAAAAGGCATTTCGGCCAAAAACTGTATTAAAGCTATCCGTAGTAGAAAATCCCGTGGGTGGCCAGTCTTCAGGATGATTTTTCCAAAAACCATCACTACAGCCCTGCAGTAATCCCATAAATACACACTCATTTCTTGGTGGAATATTAGCAATATATAGTATAGGAAATCTGCTTCTGAAATGTGCTGGGGGAAAACACTATATTTTCATTATTATTTGATTTGTCCTTGTGGTTAACATATATGTGCGATCTAACAGGGATAAACACCCTCTACTTTCAATAGTATATGAATATATTATTCACAGAAGATCATACGAATGAAATGAAAGATTGGTTGGTGCGTACTATGATTTCAGTTTCGAAATGGATAAGCTACACACAAATGAAAGAAGAAAAAATGCTTGCAGGCTATCTGCCGGTCACTGAGCTGTTCTCCGAAAAATCTTTATTTACAGCAATCAAGAGTCACCAATCAGTAATGATAAAGCCGGTTCTTGGAAATTTTGGAAAAGGAATTATTCAAGTTACTGTCCTTAAAGAACAACTTTATGAGATTCACATTTCTAATCGTAAAATAGTTATGGAAGGATGGGCGAAAACTTATCGATATTTGATAGAGAATCATATTTGGGACGAATATATCGTACAGCAGAACGTTCAGCTTGCTAGTATCGATAAATGCCTTTTTGATGTTCGAGTTATGGTGCAACGTAAAAATCTTGCGGATCTTTGGGATATAACGGGGAAGGTCGCAAAGGTCGCAATTGAAGGTTTTGTCATTACGAATGCAGCTAAAGAAGTTATGCATGTGGAGAAAGCAATCAAGCTGTCCTCATTGAATCACCTGAATCATAAACATCTGATCGCATCAATTGACAGAATATCGCTTCTAGTCGCTAACCAATTAGCTAAATACCATCCTCAAAAACGCACCTTCGGACTTGATATGGGTATTGATAGATATGGCAGGGTTTGGGTAATTGAAGCGAACTTCCAACCATTAACCACTCCTTTTGAAGAGCTGCAAGACTTTTCAATACTACAAAAGATAAAAGAGTTTCGAGGGAAAAAGAAGAAAGTGAAGTGAATAGAGAAAAGGCCAACCAAAAATCTCTGTTGACCTATTGATACGAAATAATACCCTACTCGCAATTACATTAATGGTACACGGCCAGTCTAATACTTTTTTCTTCAGAGACTTACAACACCCTTTCGTATTCGCACGAACTCCACAAAGCCTTCAAACCGCATGCAGCAAAACGCTTCGCCCTATCTTTTCCCCCGCTTTGCCTTTTTACAGTTGAGCCGGTAGGTTTTGCCGTATGCCTTGGCGTACCGTACGATTTTGCGCAGCATCGATTGGTCCTCGAGCAGCGTAAACGGACAGGGATCCGGCCGCGTATTCACCTCAAGTATCCAAGGCTTCAACCGCCGGTCAATCGCAAGATCAAGTCCCAACTCCTTGATTCCCGGATAGACTTTATGGAGACACTTCGCCGTATTGATCGCCAGCTTATCCATTTGCTCCAGCATCCGAGTCCGCTTCGCCTTGCTCGTATAGGGCTTCAGCAAATAATCGGTCGGATAAATGGTCCCGCCTTGGCTGCCGTTCGTCACGATTTTGCGAGGATGAGCCGCTCTGCCTAAAGTGCCTGTCGCCTCCCAAATACCGCGAGGCGATTGCTGCATAACGAGGCGAATGTCAAAAGGCCGGCCTTTGTGTTTGAGCAAATGAATGCCCTTTTGCACAAGATAGGCCTTCCCCTTCGTGCTTTTCAGAATGGACAGGTAAGCCTCTTTGTAAGTACGAAAGGTTAACCGCGTTTCCCCAAGCTGGTACGAAAAGCTGCGCGCTGCCTGGCCAGATCCCTTTCCCTCATTCAGCTCCACCTTCATAACGCCGTTCCCTAGTGATCCGAGCGTCGGCTTCACGTACACCATTTTCCACTTCAGCAGCATTTCCCGCAGGCCTTTTTCAGTCATCATCTGCGCCGGGGGCAGGTATTTTCTAACCTGCGGATCGCGTTGCAGCACAACTGTTTTCGTCCACTTGCTCGCAACCGTGCTGTGTACTTTTTTCACAGGCGCCGCCTTGGCTTGCTTTTTATTCACAAAATTCCCCTCCCAGTTACTCACTCCCATTAGCATACGATTGTTCCTCAAATTGGATGTAGGCATTTGTCGTCATAAGCCGAACCTGCACGAAATCGCGACATATGCTTTGGTAAGTAAATATCCGAAAGTTTTGTCCTTAGGAGGCTACCGAATGTCACCTTTATCCCCGCTGCAGCGGCAAATCATTCGCATAGGCCAGCTTCATCCCTGGTACGGCGATTTGCTTGCACAAAGCGCGATACAGCCGCAAGCCTGCGAATTATCCGAGCTTCCGCTTCTGACCTCTTCGCTGCTCGAAAAGCATTATTTCACGCAGCAAACCCGTCAAGAAGCCGGATTATCGGTATATAAAACCTCCGGCACCTCGACAGGCGTCCGGAAAGCGATCTACTACTCCGAAGATGATGATGAAAAATATATCGCAGCAAAAGCCGCTTCGTTCCGCGAATGGCTGGCATCCGGCGGCAGCAAC
The DNA here is from genome assembly GCF_048572955.1 of Pristimantibacillus sp. PTI5. GTDB lineage: Bacteria > Bacillota > Bacilli > Paenibacillales > Paenibacillaceae > Pristimantibacillus. The sequence goes on along the minus strand of NZ_CP183886.1, from coordinate 3,478,801 downwards.
GACCCGGAGCGCCATCCAACCGTCATTCAAAAAGCGCTCGCGGACATGGGTACCGGGCACGCCGCCAGCACTGCGCTCACCATATTCAAGCAGCTGGGCTGGCAGGCCGAATCGCTGTCCTTTGAGCTGCCTATCGAAGAGCATATCGCGAAGCTCAAAGCTTTTCGTCCGGAGCTGCTTTATACGATGCCGTCGATCCTGGATGCTATCGTCACCGCTTCGGGAGAACCGCAGCTTCTAGGCATTCAAAAAATAATTGTCGTCGGCGAGATCGCACCGCTTGAATGGCAAAGCAATATCGCGGCCCGCTTTGGCATCGAGCCTCAGGATATTTTGGACACCTACGGCTCGATCGAAATCGGCGCAATCGCGGCTTACTCGCATGAGCTAGGCCAATATGTTATCGACAGCGGAATTCACGCCGAAGCTTTGCCAGCAGAGCAGATTGACGACCGGTTCGAGCCTCTTCAAGCCAATGAAGCCGTTCTCGTGCTGACCTCCTATGTACGCACCTTATTCCCCGCCATCCGATACGTGACCTATGATGTCGTACGCGATTTTCGAACCGTTACCATCAATGGCCGGGAGCGCCAATGCTTCAGCTGTATCGCGAAGCGGATCGGAACGGATTTAAAGCATGGCGAAAAAATCAGCTTATACGATATCGAAAGCGTCGTTCATCAATTCGTCCATGATGCCGAGCTTCGCGTAAAGCTCATCGATAACAAGCTATCCGTCCATATTCGAAGCAAATCACTGCAAGAAGAAATGCTTGTTCATATTCAGAATGCCATCGAGCATAAAATTGGTGATATTGGGCTCATGATCCAAAACCGGATCCTTGAAGGCATTTCAGTCACGCGCGCAGCGGATAACGAACCGCTCGAACGAGGGGCGGTAAAATCCAAAAAAATTTATTTTTAAGGAGTACTCGTCCTATGGATAAAAGCTGGTTGTCGGTTATCGGAAACACGCCTCTGGTACAGCTCTCGAAGCTATTCGCGAACGATCGCGGCATCAAGGTCTTTGCAAAGCTCGAATTGCTCAATCCCGGAGGCAGCGCCAAAGACCGCTCTGCCGCACGCATCATTATGAAAGCATTGGAAGATGGCTTAATCGGACCCGGCTCCGTCATCATCGAGTCCAGCTCCGGGAACATGGCCATCAGTCTTGCCGCCATATGCTCCTACCTTGGCATGAAGTTTATCAGCGTCATCGATCCGAAGACGACGCAGCAGAACATCCGGATCATGCGCGCTTACGGCGCCGATATCGAGCTCGTGAACGAAGTCGACCCCGCAACGGGAGAATTTCTGCCTGCTAGGCTCAATAGGGTGCAGCAGCTCGTCGAGCGCATTCCGAACAGCTTTTGGCCGAATCAATACGCGAATGAAAACAACTACATGTCCCACTATGAGGGAACCATGCATGAGGTGATCGAGGAGCTGGGCCTTGTCGATTACATAGTCGGCGGAGTCAGCACCTGCGGCACGATGCTTGGCTGCGCAAAATATGTGAGCGACCGCAAGCTGCCAACGAAGGTCATTGCGGTCGATGCGGCGGGCAGCGTGATTTTTGGCGGGGTTAACGGGACCCGCCGGTTTCCCGGCCTCGGAACGGGGATTATCCCGCCTTTTGGGCAGACAAAATTTATGGATATTGCCGTTAAGGTAGCCGACAGGGATATGGTGAAGGGCTGCAGATTGCTCGTCGCGCAGGAGTCCATCCTTGCAGGGCCGTCGTCCGGAGCCGTCATTCACGCGTTGAAATCAATGGAAAACCAGCTGCCGGACGGCGCCGTTTGCGTTGTTATTTTGCATGATCGCGGCGAGCGGTATATGGATACCGTGTATTCTGACGAATGGGTAGAACAGCAGTTTAAATGAACTACATTTAAGATCAGAAAGGACAATGTCTGTGTTATATCTTGGCGATGAACATATTCGAGCGATTGGTCTGAACTGGGGAGCGCTTGTAGACAGCATGGAGGCGGCCTTACGGATTATGGATTCGGGGGATTATGCACAGCCGATTAAGCCTTACTTGCGGTACCGTCATCCGGCCAACCGGATCATAGCGATGCCCGCCTATGTCGGCGGCAGCGTGCAAACCGCCGGCATCAAATGGATTGCCAGCTTTCCGGGCAATATTGACGCCGGCTTGCCGCGCGCGCACAGCGTCACTCTCCTTAACGATACAAACACCGGCATTCCTTACGCAATGCTGAATACAACGCTGCCGAGCGCCGCTCGAACCGCAGCCGTCAGCGGCCTGCTTATCCGACATTATTTGCATGCGCAAGGCAAGGAGCGGAAAATGACGCTGGGCATTATCGGATTCGGGCCTATAGGCAGACTTCACTACGAGATGTGCTGCCGGTTATTCGGTGAGCATCTCGCAAACATTTATCTTTATGATATAAGAGGCTGCGATTTGGAAGATCCCGATCTTGGCAGCGTGGATACCGCGCTGCGCAGCCGCACGCATATTGCGGACAGCTGGCAGCAATTATATAAGGAATGCGACCTCGTCATAACCTGCACGGTGACCAAGGAGCGTTATATTGATATTCCTCCGGCAGCAGGAAGCCTTCTGCTCGACGTATCTTTAAGGGATTTCAGGTCAGAGGCTATAAGTGGCATCAAAGCGATTATCGTGGATGACTGGGATGAGGTTTGCCGCGAAAATACCGATATTGAGCTGCTGCACCTTCAGTACGGCTTAACCAGAAACCAAACCATGTCTCTGGCGGATGTGGTATGCCGCAGCACATTGGCGGCCCTGCCAAGCGATGAGCCCGTATTATTTTGCCCAATGGGCATGGCCGTATTCGACATGGCGCTGGCTGAACATTTCGTAAGTCGCGCAAAGGCGCTACAAATCGGTTTAGAGCTCAAATGATCCATCCTCTCCGCTCGAAATTAAGCTAATACGACAAAAAAAGGATGAAGCCGCTAGAAGCAGGCATCATCCTTTTTTTCATGCTATGGTTTAAGACTCGGAGCATCTGCTTATGGTTAAGCGGATTGTCCCAGCCGGTTTTTAGGGAATGGATACACTTTCGAACGATCTCCCGCTTTACCTGCGGCTTCGCTGGCTTTCTGCGAGTTTGTAAGCTCCATAAACCATTCCTCATCCCAGGTATCTAATGCCAAGTCGATTGAATTTTGAAAAACCTGGGCATCATCTAAAGTAATGTCGGATACGTTTTTGAGCCAAGACGACCTTACGGCAACGATTTTCCCAATGACTTCCTCATTATCCGATTTCACAACATTTACGGTCACGAACCCTTGCAAAATATCAACCGTTTCAACAAATCCATGAATGAGCTCGCCGTCTTTCGTTTTCCCTTGCACCCAGTCGCTTATGTTGAATTTCATCTTCCAACACCACCTGTCTCGATTAGTTAGATTACCCGTCAACTGTGTTAATTTTAAATACATTTAAGGCAGCAAGCGCAACCGGCAGTTGCCGATCTTACGTTGAGTACCCTTCGATTACGCCTTGGTTGCTAACTCCATACTGTAAGTTTAATAGTTACAGTTATTTTTGTCAAGATCTTCGCCGAAAATTAGACGCTGGTCATCGGAAGCCGTATTTTTCTGTTAAAATGATGAAGTGTATGACATAAGGGGGGAAATGGAAAAATGGTGGATTTTGCAGAAATTAATTACGTGGCGGTTCTGATTGCTACAGTAACAACAATGGTACTTGGTTTCTTGTGGTACTCTCCTGTTTTACTTGGCAATGCGTGGATGAAACATCGGAACTTATCCAAGAACGAAATCTCAGGCGGCGGGGCCATGACTTACGTGTTAACAGCACTAACCGCGCTCGGCGGCTCGTTTATCCTGGCATTGCTGCTCACGCTTACTGACGAGTCAACGATTTGGACGGGTCTGGTCATCGGGCTGCTGATCGGCATTAGCGTTTCATTGAAAATCGGGATGAATTACTTATTCGAAGGCCATAAGCTCGGTCTCTATCTTATTACGATTGGCTATCACCTTATCTCATACGTGATCGCCGGCCTTATTATCGGCTGCATGCAATAACCCATACCGCCATTCAATAGAATGGGGCGTTATTAGCTGAAAAGAGATAAAGGCTCAGCCAACTCAGCGAAATAACGCCCTTCTATTTATTTTGAAGCTAATTTAACTCCAGCCCCAGAAGAAGCCGTCTCTTTCCCAAGCCGCCTTACCTTTATGCAGCTTACGGAATATTTTTTTCACTTCTTTATCAATCGATTGATTGCCGTGTTCATTCACATAGATAAACGATTCGCCAAATTGGCTTCTAATATGCTCCACGGCAGCGCTTTGATGAAGAATGCCTTTTTCCTTTAATTCGCTCAGCATCCATTCCGCAACCTCTTCAGCTGTACGGGACATCCCATTCACTCCTTTACTCCAATAAACGCTGTAACTATAGCACATTTAGGCGTCTGTCTTCAATATAAGCCGAATTCCGGTTCATTGACAGCCCGTTGTCCATTCCACTATATTATATTTATCACAATTTAATTTTGTTAAACTTAGCAAGCAAGCCGCTTCACCATCTGATTAAAAATCACCTTCCAAACGGAGGATCACAACATGGACCGCAACGACATTTTAAAGCTGGATAACCAAATCTGTTTCGCTTTCTACGCCTGCTCCCGTGAAATTACGAAGCTGTACCGGCCCATGCTGGAGAAAATAGACCTTACTTACACGCAATATGTGACGATGCTGGCTTTATGGGAGCAGGATCATGTGACGGTAACCGCGCTCGGCAACAAGCTCTATCTCGACTCAGGCACGTTAACGCCGCTGCTCAAGAAGCTTGAAGCGGCCGGGCATATTACGCGCACACGGGATCGCAATGACGAGAGAAGCGTGCTGGTAGAGCTGACGGAGCAAGGCAGAGCCCTGAAGGAGCATGCCCTCGATTTCCCTTACCAGCTGGCCTGCAAGCTTGACGGCACCCCGGAAGACGGCGCTGCTCTGCTCACCCTCATGCATCAGTTCCTTCACAAGATGCAGCAAAGCACGGCTAAGGAATAGTACGCATAATCGGCTTTCGACGCGTCTCTAGGCGGCAAAAGCTCTATCCGCCATCACCTGCTTAGGAGGAACAAGCTATGACTTCAACCATTCTCCGGCCCTTTGGCCCGACAAAGCTGCAATTATCCCCGCTCGGCCTCGGCTGCTGGCAATTCAGCAACGGCAAAGGCCTCATCGGGAAGTTTTGGCCCGTTCTGCAAGGCAGCATTATAAATGACATCGTCAAAACAAGCTACGAAGGCGGAATCAATTGGTTCGATACGGCCGAGATTTACGGAAACGGCCAATCGGAGCAGCTCCTTGCCCGCGCGCTAAGGGAAACGCTCCCAGCTGACGCCCCCGTTTACATCGCAACCAAATGGTGGCCGCTATTCCGCACCGCGAGCAGCATAGGAAGCACGATTAACGAGCGTTCGAGACTGCTCGAGGGACGGACCATCGATCTGCATCAGGTGCATCAGCCCTTCTCCCTCTCCTCCGTAAGCAGCGAGATGAAGGAAATGGCCAAGCTGGCGGCGGCCGGAAAGATCCAGCATGTAGGCGTTAGTAATTTCTCCGCCAAACAAATGCGCGAGGCCGATCGCGTCCTGCGGGAGCATGGCCTGCGGCTCGCTTCCAATCAGGTGAAGTACAGCCTGCTGGATCGACGCATCGAGCAAAACGGCATTCTGGAAACGGCCAAGGAGCTGGGCTGCGCCATTATCGCGTTTTCTCCGCTCGAGCAGGGCATATTAAGCGGGAAGTTCCATTACGATCCCTCGCTTATCAAAGCGATCAGCGGTCCCCGCAAATGGAGCCCCCCTTTTCAAGCCAGGAGCATGAACCGTTCTAGGCCGCTCATCGACTTGCTGGAGCAGATCGCCGTTTCCTATGATGCCACCGTGACGCAGGTCGCGCTCAATTGGCTTATACACGCGCATGGCGAGACGGTATTCGCCATCCCGGGAGCTTCGAAAATCCATCATGCCGAGCAGAACGTGAAGGCGATGCGCTTCCGGCTGACAGCCGATGAGCTCAGCGAGATCAACGAGGTTTCACGGTTTGCCGTGTCACGCTAAGCTCAGCTGAACAATCGGCAAATCCGGACGAATCTGCTTATGGTCCCGCTCTCGATTCAAAGTCTTGAGGGAAGGGTATTAAGGAATGTAACCTCATATTGGCTAAGAATCGAGAGGAGGGCTCACCATGACGGTGACCATCGGTATTTTCGAGAAGGAAGAAAGCGTCTTGGAAGCGATCAAAAGGTTTCAGGCAGTGAGGACGGATAAACAAAACCTTCAAATTGTCGTAAAAAACAAAGAGGCCGCACCGCTGCTGTCCGGCCAAACGGATATTCCCGTTGATGAAGTCTATGATATCAGGGAAGCTCAGGAACGGGGCGGCGACAGATTCGTGTCTCCAATCGGAGCGGCTCCCCTTGTGTCCGGAGGGTATGTCGCCGGAGGGTCAGGAGTAGTCGGCGCAAGCCCAACCGGCTTCGTGGCAGGGACGGCTGATTTGGATAACGATACACGCAACGAAAATGTCCTGCAGGATATCGGCATTCAAGGTAGGCATGCCAAGACGGCGGGCGATGCCATTGAGAAGGGATATTTCCTGCTGGCCGCCGACACGGATGACGAGGAAGTTTCCAAACGTTTGCTTATTCAATCCGGCGCACTCGACGTTATTTATTAATAATAGGAAATAGAATGAGAGGGCTGTCCCGCGTAATGGGGCAGCCTCCTTTTTTTTGCGATTGACACTCTATTTTAAATTGTGTACAATTAAATTATAAAAAATATAAATCGGTTATTGGAGGTTTCCAACATGTCCTTGTACGATATTGAAGTGAAGACGATCAGAGGAGAAGCACAGACCCTCGCGCCTTATAAGGGGAAGGTCATGCTGATCGTAAACACGGCAACCAAATGCGGCTTCGCGGGCCAGTTCAAGGGTCTCCAAAAGCTTCATGATACGTACAGCAAGCAAGGTTTCTCGGTACTCGGCTTTCCGTCCTCCCAGTTCGCGAATCAAGAGCTCAGCGATGACAGCCAAGTCGCTGAAGCCTGTGAGATCAACTTTGGCGTATCCTTTCCGCTTTACGCAAAAATCGATGTAAACGGCAGCACTGCGCACCCGCTTTTCCGGCGCCTCACGAATGACGCGCGCGGTTTTCTAGGCTCCCGGGCAATCAAGTGGAATTTCACCAAATTTCTCGTGGATCAAAACGGAAAAGTGCTGAAACGCTTCGGCTCCAAAGATACCCCCGAGAAAATCGAAAGCCACATTCAGAAGCTGCTTAAGACGCCTACCCATGCTTAATACACGACAAACAGCCTAGAACCTTTAAGTTCTAGGCTGCTCTTTTCTAGATAAGAGATGCCCCCGCATCAGGCAACCTCTTCCTCCTCCGTTTAATTCCTCTCACTTCAACGCTTCTTCTACCTTTTTCATAAACTCATGAACCACTGCATGATTGCTGTTGGTGCCGCCAAGCTTCAACATCGCCCTTCCGACAAAATAAACGCCTTTATTTTGACCCTCATAAATAAATTTCGTGCGCGGATGATTCTTTTTTATTTACAGGGAGGATTAAGGCAGTCTGCTCGAACGTTGATCATAGGGCAGTCCCAATTGCTTCTCAATCCAATAGATCGCTTCATCAACGCTTACTTCTCTCTCGATCCGCTCCTCCAGATCCTTCAAGCGCAGCTTGCCCGACTTCCATTCCGTTTCTCCCGCCAGCAGCGCGTACCTTGCCCCGCCGCTTGATACCGAAGCCAAAATATTTTTCAGCTTCCGCCCGCTCGTATCGAGCTTCACCCGAATCCCGCTTGCGCGCAGCTCGGCAGCCGTTTGCAGCAGCTCCGCCGCGGTTACTCCGATAGGGATGAGGACAACTGGCGCCTCAGCCGCCTCGGCAGAGCGCTCTCCGAGCAGCGCCATCATCGATTCCACGCCAAACGACAAGCCCACCGCGCTGTATTCCGTTTCCTCCCTGCCTATCAACTGCCCAATAATAGCATCATACCGGCCGCCGCCCCCCAGGCTTGAGGCGTAGCCTCCCGATGCGTCGAATATTTCATAAACGGTGCCCGTATAAAACGAAAGCCCGCGCGAGAGAAAGGGATCAAACACGCATGCCTGCCCCAGTCCGATTTTGCATAAAATTTCGTGAACGGCTTGCACCTCCAGCGCACCTCTGCTGTTCCAAAGACCGTACTTGTCCATCAGCTTCTCCAAGGTCGGCTCCTTGAGCGCAAGAAGCTCTTCTATCGCAGCAATCGCGTCTTCAGCCAAATTCTTCTGAAGGAGCTCTTCTCTTACGCCAGCCTCGCCGATTTTGGCCAGCTTATCCAGCATCAGCATGACCGACAACGCTTCCTCCGCAGAAATATGAACAGTTTCCAGTATCTCCCCGAGAAACCGCCTGTTATTCCATTTCAGCTGAATGCCTATTCCAAGCGTCCGGAACACGTCAACCGCCAGCTGCATGAGCTCCGCCTCTGCTTCCGGCCCCTTGACACCGACCACATCGGCGTCGCATTGCAAGAATTCCCGTAATCTCCCGCGTTTAACCGGCCCGTCACGGAACACCTTTCCAATTTCATAGCGCTTCACAGGCAATTCTATTCCCGGATTCAGCGCCATCACCTTGGCAAAAGGTATCGTTAAGTCATAGCGCAAGCCTAATCGTCGTTTCCGCCTATCCGTCAGCTGGTACATTTCCTTTACGATTTCATCGCCGCCTGCATATTTAGAGGTCAAAAACCCAAGATCGGTCAGCTCGGTCGTCACCGTTTCATCAAAATCATAAAGCGCAAACTTTTCCCGCAGCGTCGCTTGGAGCTGACTCCTTAGCGCCTGCTCCTTGCCAAAATAATCATAAGTCCCCTTCACATTTTGCATCACGATCAATCCCCTCTCGGTTAATGGAATAAAAAAAACGCGCAGGACCTCTTGGTCCTGCGCGCATCGTATGCTGCAGGGAGGCCAACGCGAGAAGCGCTAGCCCACCCTGAATGTTGTTCAGGTGTGCTAACGCCTAATGAAATGATGAAGCTGATTCAATTGGAATTTGTACATGATACCCATTCCCTTCGACTGAATTACAGTGATTATAGCGAACCGGAGCTGATCGCGCAATACCTGGCAGCATCTAAATCATGATTTTTATCGGAGGAGTCTGTCAACAACAGGTTCTTTCCCTAAGCTGTCGAATTTATTCGCAAACGGCCATATGCCAGCAAGATGACCAGCAGCAGCAGAACAGCCGCAAAGATGTGGGCATTTTCGAGCAAAAAAGAGTGGGCATTCCCCGGCGCGGTCAATATCAGTCCTTGCGCAGCCTCGCGGCCCGGGATACCGTAAACGATACAATACATCACATTCAAGCCCATATGAATCCCCGTATTCATCCAAATAGAGCCCGATCTGAGCAGTACGTAACCGAGAGTCAAACCCAATAGGACGGAAAAAATGGTATTTTGAACGCTGAATCCAACTAACCAGACATCATCCAATGCATAAATAAATGTGGATAGCAGCAATAAATTCATATTTCGTATTTTCCCCTTGAGATGAGCGAACACATAACCTCTCACGATGAGATCATTGATCAGCGAACCGAGAAACATGCCCGCCAACGCTTCTACCATAAAAATAATAGCTTGAGGCGCTTTTTTTATTCCCTCAACCTGAAAATCGCCAAATATCCATAATAGCAAGTACATCGCCGCCCAAATGCCTGCGCCGAATAAAAAGCCGATTCGAAGGTTTCTTTTCCAGCCATAATGAGCCTTGACTCCCAAAGCGCTAATCCCCTTCAGACCTGTCAGCATAGCTACATGATGGGCTAATACAAAAAAGAAGCATGCATACATCAGCCATAACACCGTATTAAGAGGATATAGCAGCGGAACCAGATTAAAATAGATATCGATAATCAAAAAACCAATCCATGCTAATACTACGCCCATAGGTCGAACCCTTCCTGTCTATGTTGGTTGATAACCTCAAAAATATATTCGCTATATCCCGCTTATCCCCTGCTTATTTTCTCGCTTTCACCCGTTTCCCTTTCAAAATAAATAAGAGCGACGCGACGTTCCGGCGCTATAATTACTAGAGCACGGCAAAACCCCGGAGGAGATCGGCATTTGCCCATCGCCTCCGGGGTTTCTTGTTAGGCTTCGTTTTGGTCAGGTTTCGTTTACGCTGAGCGTGATATCATCCACGTAGACGGCTGCGGTGCCGGAGCCGCTTGTCGGTTCGATCTTAATGCCGATTGACTTCACGGCATCACGTCCTTGGACGCCGCTTAACGGAATCGTCAATGTTTTGAATTCAGACGGATCGACGCTGACGGCCGGACCGCTATCGAACCAGGTCCAGTTCGTGCCCGTCTTTATATATAACCGCATGTTGGCTGTTCCCGCTGACAGCTTCACCTTTACGCTTATGGCATCGACCGCAGATACATCAAGCGCCGATACCTTAGTAAGCTCAAAGCCCGTTCCCGCCAAGCTGAAGGAAGAGCTCAACGAATGCGTGCCGCCGGCTGCAGCATCCATCGTAATAATCGGAGCAGCCGCGCTTGCTTCGTTCGCTTCTACGATAAAGCCCGAAGTGTCGCTCTCAAAGTCGTACAAGGTTCCCGCAGGCGAAGGCGCGCTTCCCGCTCCGTCACCCCCGTTCGGCACCCCGCCGGTTCCGTCGTTTATGGCCTCGATATCATCAAAGTACAAGCTGCTGCTGAGCGTTGCACCCGATACCGCGTTCACGTAGATAGAGAAATCCTGCACATTCTTCAGGCTAAGCTTGTTGATTTTTTTGCCCGCATTGCCTGTATCCCATGGGGCAACCGCAAATTCATTAAAGTGAAGGGTCACCCATTCCCCAGCGGTTCCTGCCAGAGACGGGTACGCCTCATAAGACACACCGTCTACCTTCAGCTGGATCACGAGCTTCTGATTGGAGCCATCCGGGACGATCCAAAATTTCAGCTTATTAAACGCAGACCAATCCACGCCGCCAAGCCCTTTTGTAATTCCGGCATATCCGGAGCCCGCTAACGAATAATCGAATTTCATGGCATAATTGCCGCCACTCTCATGTGCAGGATCGAGGCTGACTGCAACCGAATCCCCGCCGGCTTTCACGAACTTCGCCTGCAGCGCGGCGTTAACGCCTTGATAGCCTTCAAAATTATCCACTAATGAAGGAATAACCGGAGGTTCAAAATAACTGTTGATTAACTGAATATTATCGATATAAATCGGGCCGTCAAACTGCAGCCCGCTTCCGATAACCGATAAAGCAAGGCCCGTTGCCTCGGCTGACTTTGCTGCGTCATTCATATCAACCGCCGCGGAATAACGCGCGTATTCCACGCCGTTAACCGTTACTTTTTCTAAGTCAGCCAACTTTTCTTCTGTTGTCAGCATGCCGTATTTCCCCGCATCCGACCAATCCGGAGGAAGCATTACGACCGTACGCAAGCTCGCATTCGCATTGGCAGAGCCTGCCGACACCGGAATCCACGCATCCAATTTCACTCGATTTACGGAAGCAAGAGGCACGGCGCTCGCCGCATCCGTCAGCTCCAGCTTAAATTCCTGCCAGCCGTCGCTTTGCGCGGCACCGGTCACATTAAGCTTAAGCGCGCCGCTCCCGTTAAAGTTCTCATGCGCAAGCGCGAGAGACATCGTATCGGGCCATGTGCCATTATTTTGAATACCGTCAATATGGTCATCAAAGGTGTACGACTTCAATGTGATTTCATCGGCTTTGATAAAAACGGAAACCGATTGCTCCAGCACTACGTCGTTTTGTTTATAAACTTTTACGGTAATGGCGGCCGTCTTCCCGTTTTGCTCGCCTGAAGGAGACCAGCTTGCCGAATAAAAGCCATCGCCGTCCAAGCTCATCGGCACTTCGGCCGTCCCGCCTTCTGCTATATACACAACTTTGGAAGGGGACTCGTTCAGCACCCGCGCACGAACGAGCGTCACGTTTTCTTTTATCGTGCTTTGATGAACAGGAGTTGCAACATGAAGGTAAGGCTGCTCTGCCGCAGCTTTGATTTGTTTGTCGTAAACTTCGCCGACCTCCGCAGCAAACGCGGTATACGGATCGTTATAGTAAGCAACCAAATCGCTCAACAGCTCATGGTCGCCCAGCTCCGGTGCATTGCGATAAGGAACAAATAAGTTGCCGTTTGCACTGAAATTCGCCCAGGTCTGCATGTAAGAAATCCGCTTTGCGTCCGGATCGGATTTGATCGCGTTCAGCATTCTCGTAAACCACGCCGTATCCGCATTCCCTTGCTGCAGCATGCCCTGCGGACTATAGCCGAATTCGGAGAACGTCGCAATTTTCCCCTTCGCATCCGCCAGCTTCGAGACCATCGCCAAATCATCGACCAATAGATTTAAAAATGTCTCGCTCCCTGGATTTTGCTGATTATCGTATTGATCCATGCCAAGGATATCTACATAGTCGTCGCCAGGGTAAGTCGTTAAATAGTTGGCTTCGCTGCCGGCAAAGGTTCCGTTTGGCGAATAAACGTACAACAAGGAGTGCACATCCTTCTGATCGCGCAAATATTCAACCGTATACCGGTATATTTCGACGTACTCGCTCGTTGTGGTCGTCTTGGCACCCCACCAGAACCAGCCGCCATTCTGTTCATGGAAGGGACGGAACAGCATCGGAATCAGCTTACCGTCATCATCCTTTAAGTTGCCCGCAAGCAAAGCGATTTGATCGAGAAAGGCGTTATAGTCCCCATTCTTGTCGCCGCCCGGCAAAATATGCTGAACGACCGAGCCTGCCGTATCATTAAAGCTCCCGCCCGTTACGAAGTTGGGCATATGGGCGCTTAACGTAACGATACCGCCGAGCTCATGCGCTTTTTTCATTTTGGCGATAAGATTGATTCTGCTTTGCTCGTAGTCATTAAACACACCCGGCTTTTCTTTGCCCTCCAAGCTAAGCGTATCCCAGCCGAATACCGCCGGATAATCGCCGACCGCGTTTTTAACATCGGACTGCGTCCCAGTTGTGTTCGTAAAGGATAAGCCCTCCGTCGTCGCGTGCTGGTGGCCGAACAGCACCTGCTGTCCGCGCACATCATCCAAATAAGCAAACAAGGATTTCGTATAGTCCGTGGCATCCGGATCGACCAAGTTCTCTACCCGCTCCGCGCTGCCGCCGCTGCCTGAGCCAGACCCTGGCGAAGCCGCTTCAACGACGCCATTTTTTATCGCTGCCTCGCCTTTTTTGAGCTCGCTCCCGTTCAGCTTGACGCCGTCAGCCCGTATAGAAGCTTTTTTTACATCGCCCTGGCCTTTCAGCAGCGTACCGCTTGCGCCAGCATTTAACGTAAGGCCCTCAATACGCGTGCCTGCGTTTAGCTCCAGCGTAAATTCGCTGTCCGCCGCTACATGCTGCGCGGTTGAGCCGTTGCTGAAGAGGACGCGAACGGGCCCCTCCTCCCGGTTAACCTCTACTTCCGCCAACGTAGAATGATCAACCGTCACGCTGTTTACGCCCCCGCCCCATACGAATGTTTTACCTTTAACGGTAACATTCTCGAGCTTCGCATCGCCATCGCCTATCGCAGACGTCAAATACAAATTGCCGGAGATCGTCATGTCCTTCAGCACGACATCGGCCCCGCCGACAACGACACTGCCCGCCGCGGACGTACCTGCAAATTCGCCTGCTTGCGGGTAGTACCCTTCAACAAGCTTATCAATGACCGACACAAGCTCGGCCCTCGTCAATTGGCCTTTCGGTTTAAAGGAACCATCCTTATAACCGTTTAACACACCGGATAAGGCGCCGACCGCCGCTTTTGCATAGCCGGCTATCTCATCCTCATCCTTAAAGGAAGCGCTCCCAATTCCATTTAGCTGAAAAGCCTTCGCCAGAAGAACTACCGCGTCCTGACGGGTGACGGCATCCATCGCCTTGGCCTTATTCGAAGGAAATCCTTCATAGTAGCCCGCCGCGCGGGCCGCGGAAACGGATTTCGCGTACCATGCCGATGCCTCTACGTCTGAAAACAGCTGCCCGGATTGGGCTTTGAATCCCAGCACTGCATTAATAATCGTGACCAGCTCCGCACGCGTGATACTCTTATTCGGTCCAAAGGAGCCGTCTTTGTATCCTTTCACGACCCCGTTGTCCTGCCATCTCTCGATGGCCGTTTGTGCCCAGTGCCCTTGAACATCCGCCGCCGCTGTTTGAGCAAAAGCAGGCATGGCAGCCGATAAGACAAGTACAGGCGCAATGACCCCAGCTATCCACTTACGTATTTTCTTCATTCTAAGCCTCCTGTAATTTTGTTATTTTTGTTATTGCTTATGACTGAGATATGTAAGCGCTTAATTTCTAGTATATCGTCTGATACTATAGAAAAAAATGGTCTGTACTAGCTTTTATAGGTTTAAAATGATTTTCAATTGTATAATTTGTTATTTTGTTAGGTTGATTATTAGGCCTTTTAACCGGAATCGAAGCTAGCTGAATGACCCCATCGTCTCCATGCCGGCGTAAGATATTCGCAATTAATTCAAGCAATATGCTATTATACAAATTGGACAATGCTAAACGGCGGCCGTCTTCTTCTGTCGGCAATCGCCCGTTTCCATTCGCAAATACAGGGAGGATATTGAACATGCTTTTGAAAAACAAACGCCTCGGAATGATGCTGCTCCTTTCGCTTATTTTAGTCGTTGTAGCAGGCTGCGGCGGAACCAAAACTCCGAATAACGGCGAAACGACCGGTTCGAACGGCGGTACCGCCAACACGACAACGCCTACGGAAGCGCCTGCCGAGGACGGCCCTGCCCTTTCAGGTCCGGACAAGCATCCTGTCGTAACGATTCAGCTGAGCAACGACAAAATCATCAAGCTGGAGCTTTACCCGGAGGTTGCTCCAAATTCCGTAAACAACTTTATTTCCCTTATTAATAAAAGCTTCTATGACGGCGTCATTTTTCACCGCGTTATTCCAGGCTTTATGATTCAAGGCGGAGATCCTGACGGAACCGGCGCGGGCGGACCAGGCTACAGCATTCCCGGCGAGTTCAACAGCAACGGCTTCGAGAACAAGCTGAAGCATACGCGCGGAATACTTTCTATGGCCCGCACCAATGATCCGGACACAGCCGGCTCGCAGTTTTTCATTATGGTAGCCGATGCTCCGTCGCTGGATAATGAATATGCCGCTTTCGGCAAAGTAACGGAAGGCATGGAAGCCGTCGACGAAATCGTTAACCAGGCGAAAGGCGCTAATGATCGTCCGGATAACCCGATTTCCATGAAAAAAGTAACGGTAGACACGCTTGGCATGACTTTTGAAGAGCCGACAAAAACAAAATAAGAGAGGGAAGGGCATAGCCCTTCTCTTTTTTTATGTCCTATAGTATAATAAATTCATTAATCGATTAATGAATGTATAATCAACTTAGGCAATCAAGGGGGATTAACGATTTTGAGGAAACCAACGATTATTTTGCTCACCGTATGTATGATGGCCTTTATGGGCGCATGCAGCGGCGTCAATGCCGAAAATGCGGCGAAAAACACGGAGAGCGCGCAGCCTGCGGCTTCAGCCAAAACTTCCGGCCAAGCAAATTCGGAAGCGGTTACAATGGAAGAACCCGCGTTCGCCGATGCGTCCGTACACGATCCATCCATTATTAAAGTCGATGATACCTTTTACATTTTCGGTTCCCATCTGGCTGTCGCGAAGTCTACAGACCTGATGTCCTGGGAGCAGCTCAACTCGAGCGTTTATGAAGGAAATCCAATCATTCCCGATGTGTTAACGGAGATGGGCGAGGAGCTGGCGTGGGCAGAAACCGATACCTTCTGGGCTGGCGACGTCATCCAGCTGCCGGACGGCAAATTTTATATGTATTACAGCATGTGCAAAGGCGATTCCCCTCGTTCCGTGCTCGGCTATGCGGTTGCGGATCATGTAGAGGGCCCTTATACGAATAAGGGTACGATTTTGAAATCCGGCATGTGGAATGAAGCGAGCGAGGATGGTACCGTATACGATGCGACGATTCATCCAAACGTAGTGGACCCTAATTTATTTTACGATAAAGACGGCGTTCTCTGGATGGTGTACGGCTCTTACTCCGGCGGGATTTTCATTATGAAAATGGATCCGAAAACCGGTCTGCCCCATCCCGGCCAAGGCTACGGCAAACGGCTGCTCGGCAACAACCACAGCCGTATCGAAGCGCCGTATATGATGTACAGCAAAGAAACCGACTATTATTACCTGTTCCTCTCCTATGGCGGGCTTGACTCAACTGGCGGCTACAACATCCGCGTCGCACGCTCGAAGAAGCCTGACGGTCCGTTTCTTGACGCCGAGGGCCAGGATATGATCAACGCATTCGGCGCTGCCGGAACGCTTTTCGACGACGTTTCTATCGCCCCTTACGGAGTGAAACTCATGGGCAACTTTCAAATGGACAACGTAGACGGCGAGATAGCGAATATCGGAACGGGATACGCATCGCCCGGCCATAATTCTACTTATATCGATCCGGAGACGGGCAAAATGTTCATCATCTTCCACACCCGCTTCCCCTCGCGCGGCGAAGGCCATGAGGTGAGAGTGCATCAAATGCTTATGAATACGGACGGCTGGCCCGTGATTGCTCCCCATCGTTATGCGGGTGAAACGGCCGAGCCTGTCAATGCAGAGGAAATCGCAGGCGAATATAAATACGTGAATCACGGGAAGGACATTACAGCGGATGTGAAACAAGCCAATCTCATCGCCCTTGGCAAAGACGGCAGTATCTCCGGCAGCGTTAGCGGCACTTGGAAAAGCACAGGCGACCTTACGCTTGAGCTGTCCATTGACGGCACTTTATATAAAGGCTCGCTGCTGCGCCAATGGAATGAAGGCACGCTCAGCTATGTGATGACTTTCAGCGCGCTCTCCCCAGAAGGCATTGCGATTTGGGGCAGCCACGTCTCTAAGGAATAGCCATTCCTTGCACAGCTTTGCTCTCACTCGGATTCGCAGGCATGTTACCGGAATCCCGTCATATGGTGGAGTATAAGCGTGCTGCAAAAAAAGGATGGTGAAGCCATGTACGGCTACGGCCCTGTCAGCGTGGTCAATTTGACGAATCCGCTGAATAAGTCGCTGCAAGGAAAGTATTTTTTGGGCGAGACCGATCAGTTGAATCCAAACGATTCAAACCGGACCTGGGGGGCGCTGGTCAACCCCCCACACTCCGGCGTTAATCTTTATTTGGATCTTTATGTGCTGAGCAACCTGTCGGATGATCATCTTGTGTCGCAAATTTGCTTCTGCTCAAGCTTGCCCACGCGCGGAATGCAGTCCCATGAGGTCTCAACAGCCAACTTAGCCCTGTCCCCGGCGCCGCTGCCCCGGGGACAGGTGCAATTTGGCAGCGGTCTCGATACGACTGCGCTGGCCGCCGTGCCCGTCTCCACCAGAGTTATCCCCTCTTATTCGAGCATTTCCAGCGAGAAAGCAGGCCACTGGATTATCGGGCCCGGCAAAGCCATACTCTTTACGTTAACAAGCTCCATGAACCGCACCGCCCCTGCCGTCATTTCCGTCGGCTGGTGGGAAGAGGCCCATGGCGTGTATTAAGGGGCTGGTATATGCGGTCACACCTGTGTAAACTGGTTTTCTAACGCCGGAAAGACGTTCGGTATGTCTTAAGACTTGTTATATGTGCGGATACCCCATGGTCGAAATCCGTGATCATGGGTTTTTCATGTTCGTATTCCGGACTATGGGCCTCTTCTCAGTCGCAGTCAACCGGTACACTGCAGTTTCTACATCAGAATTCCAGAAACCGCCGCTTCATTTTAGCTACAGTGCATTTACTACAGCAGAATAGCCTCCGCTTGCTCCCAACCGTTTGAAAATAGGCACTCCCATTGCAGAAACTACAACGTACCCTTCAATTCTACGAATTTGCCGCCCTTACATTGCAGAAACTGCAGTGTAGAACCTTGCCTGCACTTATATTGCTCCAGCTTTGCTAACCCCCTTGGGGGTTAAGCCGCCAATCATCTTCAAACGAGCCTTCGGCAGAGAACCTATATTTGCGATAGCCTTACTGCGACCGTCCATGTTACTGCAACTGCCCCGCCTGCGTCACTGCAAACGCCCTGGCTTAAATCGTCACCTTGCGTATGCGGTTAGGCGGCACTTCCATTTCAGCTGCGAACGGTTTCTTTCTTTTTACTTTTTATCATAAAAAAAAGGCTGCTCCTAAGGTTTTCGACCTCCGGAGACAGTCCTTTAATTTTGGCTTAAACCACTAGTTTGTTCACGCGGAACACCTGTCAGAAGCCTTCTTCCCGTCATCCATATGGCAAAGCCCGTTATCCATAAAATAATAGAAGAGCCAAAGCCGACGATAGACAAGTAGGAATCGAGTTGATGCGACCCTACCGTAATCCGCTCAGGAACGAACAGCCATGTAATGACAGCCAGCAAGCACAGAAACGCGCCTGTAAAATGATAAAACTTAACTCCAAAGAGAGACGCCAGCGGAAAAAAGTGTATGCCGACTATAATTGCGATTATGATCGGCATAAGCTCACTGCGATGGATCGCATTGCAGACAGCAATGGCGATGAATATAGCAATTCCCTCTGCCGCAAAATTAATGTTAAACCAAAACCTCATCCGCTTCCCGGTCCGCGCATCCCCTTCTATGCTCTGAACCGGTAATGCCTTTGATGACCGTATTAACGAAATCCCGCCAAAAAACAAAGCGGCCCCAATGACAAGCGCTGCTGTTAAAAACAAAGAAGTTCCCCAGCCCCGCAATCCCATTGTGCCTGTATACGCCCATAATGTACCGAAAAACGACATAAATAAAACACCCGATGCCGTTCCGCGCACCGCAGCTCCAGGTACGCTTCTTATCGCCTGCGTCATTTAAATCCCCTCTCCATTCTAACGAAATGATTAGTATATGAACTTATCCGTATGCAGGCGCTGCCGCATTGACCCCCCAAAAAATCCCCTATAGCCAATAAATAATTGACAACTTAATTTTAGAACTATATAGTACTAATATGAACACTAAAACAAAAACTTCCAATCGAGAAATTGCGCTGCAAACCGCAGCCAGCCTTTTTTTGAGCAAAGGCTACCTTGTAACCAGCATGGACGACATCGTCGCGGAAAGCAAAGTATCCAAGACCAATATTTACTATTATTTTAAAAGCAAAGAGGAACTCTTGTCCACAATTATTCAACGAATGACGGATCAATACGAAGCGCTTATAGCCCATATAGCCGCTCAATCGGAACAGCCTGTTATGGATCGGCTGATGAGGCTGATGCAGGTGCTTATTGAACAAGACGCCGATTGCCTAGGCGGCTGTCCCTTCCTGACGCTTTATACGCAAACTCCCAAGGAGGCAGGGGCGGTTCGCGAACAAATCAGCCGTTTTTTCAGCAGGCAGCTTACGGTTCTCGAACAGCTGATTACAGAGGGCATCGCAGCCAATGAATTCAGCAGCAAGCTGCCGCCGCAGCCGATGGCAGCCTTGATTTTATCTACGGTTGAAGGCGGGCTATTCCTGCAGCATACCAACCCGGAATCAACAATATTGCAGCAATCGCTTCATGCTTTAGCTTCCATGCTAAAGTAATTTTTTTGAACCAATTAGTACTGTTCAGTACTATAAATACTAATTACTAACTTAAGGAGTGAAAACAATATGGCTCATATTTTCATTACCGGCGGAACAGGTTTTGTCGGTACCCACATCGTTAGGCAGCTCGCGGCACAAGGCCATCATATTACGGCATTGGTACGATCACACAGCAGGTTTACCAAGCTCGTTCAGCAGCTAGGTGAAGAAACATCCCGCTTCTTATCTGCTGTTAGCGGCGATTTGACGCAGCCGGGACTCGGATTATCGTCAAGCGACCGGCAAGCCATTCAAGCCGCAGACGTCATTATTCACGCAGGCGGCCCCATGGATATTTTGCTGAATGAACAGCTTGCCAAGCAAGTATTCCTAGATGCCGCCGTTTATTTAGGGGAGCTCGCCGACGAGCTTTATAAGAATGGCGTTCTTCGCCATTTTATTCATGTCGTCGGCTTTAAAAGTCCCGTAACCGATCAGAATTGGCATGAACCCTCTGCAATAATGAAGCTATTAGAGCATGAATCATCTTATGAGCGCATGAAAATAACCGCCGATCTCCATATCCGCAAGCAAGCCAAGGAATCCGGCTATCCTCTTTCCGTCGTGCACCCCAGCGTAGTCATCGGCGATTCCGCTACCGGAAATACAGAACAAACCGGCGGGCTCGGCATTTTAATCGCATCCGCCAGACGGAAGCTGATGGGCACCGTTCCCGGCGGCAGGAAGCATTGGCTTCCGCTCGTTCACGTCGATCACGCGGCAGCTTTCATCGCTGCATTAGCAAATGAACGGCAGCCGGTTAATGAAACCTACTATTTACTGGATGAGCAGGACCAAAGCCCCAGCATGACCGAGCTTATCCGAATCATTAACAAGGAGCTCCGCGTCCCCGCGCCTATCGGTTCGATCTCCTTATCCTTTTTAACCAAGCTGTTCAGCACTTCATTAGGCAGTAAAGCAGGCATACCCAAGCAGTCGCTCAGCTTTATCGTAAATACGGATTTCCCCACGGAATCAGCAAGGCGAATCCAGCGAAAATACAGCCTTCCGGCAGCCGTGAACGCCTCCGTTCTGCCCCATGTCATAGCCGACTTGGATTACCGCCTGTCGCATGGAAGCCCTGTTCGCCCAGGCTTCGTGCGCGGCAGACGCGGGCCACTCGCTACAATGGAGAAGACGGGCCGCGGCAATCCCGTCCTGATGCTGCCCGGCACCTTTAGCGGAGCAGACTGCCTTCTCCCGCTTGCATCGGAGCTGCATGAGCACAACGTGTGGATTGCCGATCTGCCCGGCTTCGGACGCACACCGTATTACCGCCATGGCGCAAACGTCATCGAGGGACATGTCCATGCGATCATCGCAGCCGTCCTTTCACAAGCGGAGCCCGTTACTTTAATCGGCCATTCTTACGGCGCACTGCTGGCAGCCCAGGTTATGGAGCGGATTCCTGAACGGATTCACGCCGTACATTTGCTGCAGCCCGCATTTCATCAAGCGAACGGCCGCTACCGCATTCCAAGCGTGAATCGCTTGCTTCTAACAAAGGTTCCAGCTAACACGCTGCGCAATAATCTCCTATCGCAAGGCTGCTTTGAAAGCGTCGAGGAAATCCCGGCCGGCTACATGCAATACGTACGAAACGAGCTCCTCTCTCCCCGGGTCAGAGCGGCATTAGCCGATACGCTTGCGGCATTGACCGAGGCTAAGCACTTCAAGCTTCAACCCGCAAGCTGGACCAGCAAACCAATCAGCATAATTTGGGGCACATTCGACCAGGCGTATTCCTTGCCAGAGGCTTACGATCAAATTCCCACAAAGCGGATTGCTCGCGGCCACCACTTTCCCATTTCACATCCGGCCGAGACGGCGGAACTTATCCGGCAAGCCGGGCTTTCGTCTTCAATGTAAGGGCCGTTTATTGCCGCAGCGCAGAAAAAGGCGGCTCCTTAAGGTCTTCACAGACCTTAGGGAACCGCCCTTCCGGTGATTCATACCATGACTTTACTTTTTAAGCATGTTCATAATTACCGTAATGGCATCCGCTCTAGACGCCGTAGCTTTTGGCGCAAATACATTGCCTGTGCGCCCTTGAATGATGCCTTTGTCGCTAACTGCTTTTACAGCCCCCATCGCCCATGCCGGAATATCATCGTTATCGGCAAAGCTGGTTACCGCATTCGGATCCAAGGTTAACCCTGCTCCGCCTGCAATCATTGACACCATTTCCATCCTCAAAATATTAGCGCCTGGACGGAAGGTTCCGTCTGGATATCCGCTAATAATTTCCGCTTTGACCGCATGCGCCACCGCTTCCTTCGCCCATGCCGCAATTTTGGCTTGATCGGTAAAGGCAAGCGCCGCACCCTCGCCCTCTGCTTTTAATGCGCCCATCAGCATCACGGCAAATTCCGCCCGCGTAACGGTGTTATTCGGCTTAAAGTTACCGTCCATATAGCCTTTTACAATGCCGGAAGCAACAGCTTCTTTAATGGCCGCCTCCGCCCAGTGTCCGGCAATATCCGTAAAGGCGCCTTCTTTTTTATCCACCGCAAACACGGCAAACTTGGTAAAATGATCGGTTTTCACTTCAATGCTGCTGCCGCTCACGGTTCCGCCCATTTCGATCCACTGTTTCTTCGTCTCATCATAATAGAATACGGAGGCTACTTTACCTTCCTTAATGAGTGCCGGATCAAATTTAAAGGTCAGCGTGACGGGAACCAGGAAATTCGCTGATATGGTTTTGAGTATTTCAAAAATCGGCGATGCCAGCTGGCTTGTTGATTCCACAATGCCGCCCGTGCCCGTCAACTTCGTAATGGACAGCTGCATTTGTTCTTTTGTCGCTCCTGCTGGAACAGAAACCGTGACGCTGTCATCCAAGCCCAAGGTACCCGCACTGCCGGCTCCGATGGTAACCTGGCCCGAATTCGTTTCAGTACCGCCGGATCCTCCAGATCCGCCGTCTCCTCCAGGAGTAGTAGGAGTCTCGGCTACATCTAATGTAATGTCTTGCGTGCCCACGGTCTCGAACCAGTTCTTCACCGTATTAAAATCATTCGAAAATGCCAACGACAGCATCAGCATAATTCGGGCATGCTGCGGGTTCAAGTTATCCCCTGCAATAATGCCGCTGCCTCCGCCGGTAATCGTGCCGGAGCCCGTTCTTGTCGTCGATACGAATGTGACGCCATGATCTTTAATGGCCGCGGAGCGTGCTGCGCTCATTTTTGACGAAATCCCAGCCGCACCCGTGCCCGCCGTCACGATTCCTTTCGCGCCATCTTCAACCGATGCCCGAATCGCGCCGCCGCCAGCCTCTTGGTAGCTGTACACGATCTCCACCTTCGGCAGACTCTCTTTTGAAATCGTCTTTAAGTTAAACGGCGTTGCCCAATCGGCATCCCCCGCCTTTAACGCACGGGCATTCAAACGATAAATGCGTACCGCCGGATCATCGACGTAACCCAAAGCGCCAAACATAGGCGTCTCAAACGTATCCATGCGATGCGCATTGCTTTTCGTTACCTCGCGGGCCGCATGAATGACGTCATTCAGCATGACGACCGTGCCGTACCATTTGGTTTTGCCGCTGCCGGCTACCTTAATCGCCTGATAAAGGTTGGCCGGACCATCTGTGCCAATCGCGTCCCAAGGCCTCATCGCCCCCGTTACGACGACAGGCTTTTCACTTTGCACCGTCAAATCGAGAAAGTAAGCAATTTCCTCCATCGTGTCGGTACCCGTCGTTACAACCGCGCTGTCATAGACCGCAAGAGCCGCGTCTACGGCAAGCGATAAATCATAAAGCTCTTTCATCGTGTAGCCGCCTGACCCCTTGTTCCCGAATTGAAAGGTGGAGACATCGGCTATTTTGTCTTTTCTCGGGAGCTGGGCAACCATATCTGCTATTTTGTAGGTGCCCGCTGCATAGTTTTGAAAATTTGTAGGATCGCTATTTCTCACTTGCCCGGCTAATGTGCCGCCTGTCGCTACAACAATGACATTGGGCAGCACCGAGGCTTTATGCTCCTCAGACAATGCCGGAATATCAAAGGTCGGCAGCACAGGCGCCGCTACCTCTGCACGAACCGAATGGGCGTAACCCGTCAGAACCGTGCCGAGAAGGGCCGCAATGAGGAGAGGAACGAAAATCTTCTTCGTTAATTTTGATTGGCTTATTATGGTCATAACCGTACTCCTCCCCAAAATTATGGCATCACCGGTGCTGTTTCAGGCGTAGGCTCCGTAGTAACCGGTTCCGTAGTCGGCGAAGGCTCGGTAACCACAGGCTCTGTAGTCGGAGTAGGCTCAGTAACTGCTGGCTCCGTTACGGCAGGCTCAACAATCGGTTCTTCAACCGAAGTGCTCAGCACGGTATTTTCATCCACTGATATTTCAACATCCTGTGTGCCGAAGGTCGTAAACCAGCTTCTAATTTGGCTCACATCATTTGTAAAGGCAAGGGATAGCAGCAGCATCATACGGGCATGCGCCGCATTGAGGTTATCTCCTCCAATAACGCTGCCGCTTCCGCTGTCATAGATCGAACCGGAGCCAGTTCTCGTTGTCGATACGAATACTACGCCCTTATCCCTAATTGCCGCTGTACGGGCTGCGCTCAGCTGCGACGATATGCCGCCTGCCCCCGTGCCTGCCGTTACGATACCTTTTGCGCCGTCCTCGACCAAACCGCGAATAGAACCGCCGCCTGCCTCTTGGTAGCTATATACGATTTCAACAAGCGGAAGGCTGTCCTTAGAGATGGTTTTGAGATCAAACGGGGATGACCAAGCCGGCGTACCTGCTTTAGCCGCTCTTGCAGGAGCACGGTAAATGCGTACAGCAGGATCGTCTACATAACCTAGAGCGCCAAACATAGGAGCGTCAAAAGTATCATTGCGGTGTGCATTTGTTTTCGTTACCTCACGAGCCGCATAAATAACATCATTCAGCATAACCACGGTACCGAACCATTTCGTCTTGCTGCTGCCGGCAACCTTTATGGCTTGATAAAGGTTAGCAGGTCCATCCGTGCCAATAACATCCCACGGTCTCATTGCGCCCGTTACAACGACCGGCTTCTCGCTACGTACCGTAAGATCAAGGAAATAAGCAATTTCCTCCATGGTATCCGTACCCGTCGTAACAACCGCGCTGTCATAAACTTTTAGAGCGGCATCAACAGCCAGAGATAAATCATAAAGCTCTTTAATGGTGTAGCCGCCTGAACCCTTATTTCCGAATTGGAAGGTAGAGACATCGGCTATTTTATCCTTCTTAGGAAGCTGAGCAACCAAATCCGACATCAGATATGTACCCGCTGCATAGTTTTGAAAATTGGTAGGATCATCATTTCTCGCTTTTCCCGCAAGCGTGCCCCCGGTTGCGACAACAATAACATTAGGCAGACTGGATGCCTGGTGCTCAGATGAAAGAGCCGGAATATTAAAGGTGGGCAGCTGAGGCGCTTCCTCTGCGCGTACAAAGCTGTTACTTGCCATTACCCCAACCATTGCCGCTAACAGCGAAAGCACCAGCAATGGAACAAGAACCTTCTTAGCTAACTCTTTCTTTACAATCTGTGTCATGTTCTTCTCCTCCAATGTTATATATTTCTCTCTAACTACTTCCACATTCTATTATATGTAATATAATCTAACAAACACAAAAACGATCAATAAAGCGTATACAACAAGCTTTTACTTGATTTTACTTAAATTTTGACTTTGTTCCTTACTATATTAAAGTATCTATATGTTATATAAACTTACATTAACTTGCATAATTTCGACTCCATACGACTAATTCCACGGGCATGGGTTGGGTTATTTATTCCGATTGACACCCACATCCCCCAGTGCTATGGTGGACGTGAGCAGGCATTCCGCTACCAAGGCGGGATGCCTATCTGTCTATTCGGAAAGCGGGGTGAAACAGCATGATTCAGGTAAAAGAGTTTATCGATACGGATACGGTTTTTGCCGAAAAAAGAGCAAACGATTTTTTGGCGGAGCTGGATGACGATCAAGTCATTAACATTTGTTACGGTTCCATGATCAAGACAGCCACTTCCGGCAATACGTATCAACGAAGCACCATTTTAGTCGTCTATAAGCAAAATCCGCAAAAGCAATGAAGAAAGAAGGTGATCCACCATTAAGCCCCGTCAGGATCATTTTGTAACGAAAGAGACGCAGGGGAACGAGGAACAGGACATTCGTGGCATAAAAAGAGATAAGTGGGAATTATTTTTCCGCATTCTGTCTGGCACGGCAGCGATCGGTTTAGTCGCCGCAGCCATCGGTTTTGCCGTCTACCTATTTCTTAAACAATAGAAGCAGTTGCGCTTGAAACCGTTATCACTTATTAAGCACGGAGGTTGGCCATGAAATCCTTTACGCAAAATCGATTGTTTATGTTGAAGAGCGGAATATTCACTAAGCCATAGTCCCCCCTCTCCCCCAAAAGAAACAAAAAATAAGCAAGCTGTCATTGCCTTCAAGGCGTTAACAGCTTGCTTATTTGTTTTATAGCCGGCTTTTCATTAAAAAAGGATTTATTTCACGCCGATTCTCATCCGGTAGCTGAACCTAATATCCAACGTTCTGCCTGCGAAATAATTTTCCACGCAGCTCCGGAACTGCCGCAGCTGCTCCTCAAGGCCGGTCGAGCCCAGCTTAAATACCGTTTGAACGCCGCCTTGGCTGAGCGCCAGGCCAATATAGCGCTGCGCATCGCAAGCCTCTATATTATGAAATACGATTTCCTTCGAAAAGCGGAACAATCCGCTGCCCGCGATATGGGCTAAATGCTGCTCCTTGTCGCGTTTGCTTGCCCGGTCCTTCTGCGCGATGTATTTCCCGATAATTTCCTCGGAACGGTCGATGAGCCGTTTGTATTCCGCTTCAACCGACCAATGCAGCGTAGGAGGCCAGTCGCAATCATAGGCTGCAAATAGGCCTTCGGGCTTTAGAACCCGCGCAAACTCGCGAAGCGTGCTGACCGGCTCCATCCAATGGAAGGATTGCGAGCAGGTAACCACATCGACGCTCTCCGGTTCCAAAGCCAGCTTATCCGAGTAGCCTTTGACGAAAGAAATAGGCTCCACATTGGTTAACTCCGATAAATGGGAAACCGCCTTGCTCCTCATATCGTCATTGGGCTCAAAACCAATAATTCGCCCGGCATGTCCAAGCCATACAAAGGAGGACAAGCCTGTGCCGCAGCCGACATCAGCCACCGCATCGGGTTTCCGGCCGAGGTAGCCTGTTAAAATATCGATAACTGCTTTCGGTGCCTTAGGCCGATGCTGATCATAATCATTTTCAAATCCGGAGAAACGATCTACGTTGTTTTGCGAATGGCTTCCTGTAGTCATTGCACAGCCCCCCGTTTCAACTAAAAGGAGTTAGGCTTATTATTGCCCACTGCTCATAATGATAGCATTAAATTCGGTATCCTGCGCAAGGATAAATGAAGCTGCGTCAGCCAAATAATCCGCTTCGGCGTACAGCGCGCCTTTTTCAAGGATAACCGTGCGCTTGGCATTTACTTTTAGCGTAAGCTTCCAGTCTTGCTTGGCCAATTGCGCTTCCCTTGCCGCCGCATTCCATTTAATTTCCGCACCCCAAGCCGCGAATAAGGCTCTAACCGGGAGATAGGTCTTGCCGCCTTTCTTAAAAGGCTTCTGCGCAGCCGCAAACTTAACCGGTTTGCCTTCCAGCCAGACCTGAACGTCCTTGCCTGCCGGCTGCAGCTCAGTACCCGCGATTAACTCCTCTTTGGTAAGGACAGGCTTAAGCGCTTTGGGATGAACCTCCAGCATCTTCACGCTGTCGTTCAGCGTATCCGCAACATAAAGCTTTCCGGATACATATAGTAAGGAGGAAGGCTGGTTAAACTGTGCCGATTCTACAGCTCCAACCGTGTCGCCCGGCGCACTCTGGCCCGCTATGGAAATGACCTTTCCGCCCCCTTGCAAAGCCCGGACCCGGTTATTCAGGCTGTCCGCAATAAACAAAACGCCATCCGTATAAGCAAGCCCGCGAGGACGGTTAAACCGCGCTTCACCGCTTGCGCCGTTGACATAGCCGCCTGTCATATAGCCGGTCAGCGGGTCGGCTGCCGTCGGTTTCCCTGCTGCCGTTGTTACCTTGCCGTCCAGAATATAACGGATCAAATGATTGCCGCTGTCCGCTACATACAGACCGCCCTTCTCATCAAACGCGAGCCCCATCGGCTCATTGAATTTCGCTTCAGCCGCGCTGCCATCCTTGTAGCCGCCCGTTTCGACAGCCGTTCCAGCAAAGGTGGTTGTAACGCCTTCCGGAGAAATGACCCGAATGACATGATTTAAAGAATCGGCAACATAGACATTATCCTTAGCGTCGATGGCCAAGCCTGCCGGCGCATTAAACTGCGCTTCGCCGAATTTCCCGTTTTTATTGCCCGCTTGGCCGTTCCCCGCGGCTGTATACACTCTATCCTTTGTAATTCTGCGTACCACGTGATTTTCCGTGTCGCTTACATAGATGACGCCCTTGCTGTTTATTGCCGCGTATGATGGGTGGTTAAAGGTAGAGCTAACCGTCGTCCCGTCATAATAGCCGGCCGCAGCCTGGGACGTCACGGCCGAAAGCCTGCCGTTCTGCCACTTGCTAATCTGATTGCTGCCCGCGGCCACCATGATCAAGCCGCCATCCTGCGCCGCAGCCAGCCCCCAGGGCTGGCTGATCTTTTCAATGATTTTGGATACTGCGGCATTGCCTGCGTTCTCCATTGTCGAGACCGGCTGTCCAGCCGCTGCAAAAGCGCTTGCGTTGAGCGCAACTAACGCAGTGACAAGGACAGTTCCTGCCGCCAGTAAACGAATTCGGTTTTTCATATGATTGCTCCTTTCATTTTCGCATGCTTAAACTAATGGGAAATTCACAGCAATCGAAATGCGAATTTCATCGATTTGCTCGTCATCTCTTAAAATCGGAATCGTAAGTTCATACCAACCTGGATTAACATATTCACTGCTAAAATAAGAACCCTTGAGCGTCAATTTTATCAAATCATTTTCTTCTGCCAGTGCATAGACCTCTCCTAAATCCGAAGGAGGCTCAAAGCCCCCGCAGTTATCCCCAATGCAATTCATAGTAAGCTGGAATTGCCCCAGTTCATGTCCAAAAGTATTTATTATAATCTCTTGGTCGGGAAAGCTGCCATTGCCGTGCATAAATTCAACTTCATTTGCCGATAAAGTAAACTTATGTTCGAAAAAGAAATCCTGCACATTATTCTGAACATCCCCGGTTTCTGCATTCCTTAAAACATTTGGAGCTATGGTTACTCCCAGCCACGAACCGTATTCTACTGGATCTTGCAGCGTCACAATAAGCTGTGCCGCGTCACTCGGATTAATCATGACGCTCTCGACTTCTAAATCTTCAACCTCCTGCTCATAGCCCTCTTCTTGAAATGGAGATTCCAAAAATAGGTCTGGTAGGGTGATAACGCTGATATCCGAGTTAGCAATAGACCCTGCTAGGTCAGTCGTAAATGGCAGGATGATTGAATAATCATCCTTCATATAGGCGTTAAACATATCGGCTTCTGGGGGCTGTTTTCCCTTTATATTAATATTGAAATCAACAGGATATAAGTTGTCGCTTGCATCTCGAAAATTAACTCTTACTTGATACATTCCCGGATCAAGGGCTTGGAATTTTGATATATTCAGTGTAATGGTAACACTTTTCAACAATTCATCTACAGTCACATAGTCGCTCAATTCATCATCAAGGTCTGTGTAACACGGCGGGGATTCTTGCCCCTCACCTTCCTCTTCCGGGCACACTCTGCTTATCGCAATGTCGTTAAATTGATAACCAAGCGTCGGGAGCTCTATTACAACCATTCCTTCTCCATCTTCCGTTGGCTCTACATGATTATACTCGGAGGAGTAGCTTTCATTTTCAAATTTAAATACGAAGCCTGGGCCAATCTCCGCGTCTACCGTGATCTGATCTTCGGTTTGAATATCGTTTGTTTCCGCATTTTTTATGGTGCCGCCGAGAACCGTAAGCAGAATTTTCGCGTTGTATGGTACGGCTTCAGCACGTTTTATGACCAAAAGATGATCGTTGTCAGTATCAACGCTTACGGATAATCCGATATGATCTGACTCGAATTGGTGCGTTTCAGTGTTATAGATCTCAAATTTCACAACCTGCGAACCATCCGACGGGAATGCAATATTCACACCATTGTAAGCAATCGAGGCCGTAAACGGTAAAGTAAACGTTTTAGCGTCAATCATGTACTTTTGAAGGTTATTATACAAAGCATTTACATCCAATACAGGCGGCACAGGCGTTGGAGTTGTTGCCGTTGGCGACGGTGCCTCTGTCTCTACTGGCGTGGTTGCCGTTGGCGTCGGCGTTGGTGCCTCTGTCACGCTCGGCGATGCCGTCGGTGTCGGTGTCGGCGTCACTGTTGGCGTCGGCACAGCTACGCTCCCGTTCCCGCCGGATGTTCCCGTACCGTCCTCATAAACAATGTTGGTATTAGCCGGCGTGCTTCCGTTATCATTTGCCGCCTCGGCCGCTTCCTCTTGTTTTTTAGCTGCGATCTGCTGCTTAACCTTCTCTATTAATGCTTTGTCCGCCTTCGCATCCTTCTGCAGCAATGCAAGGTAATGCTCCAGGCCGACCAGCGGAAGATCGAGGTAATCCAGCTTTTCTTTATTTCCTGCACCTTCCTCGTCCAAGCCCATCTGCTCATTTGGCCTAACAACCGTTTCATCCGCAAGCTTTTCGCCATGCTTTGTCTTTACCGCTCCCTCGAAAACGCCGACATAGCTCACGTCATCCTCGTATTCAACGGTAAATTCCGTTCCCATGACGCCCATAATCGCGGTCGGAGTCTCAATTTCGAATCTCGAATCTCCCTCCAGCTTCTTCTTGATCGTGATAAGCACCTTACCCTTCAGCAGGCTAAGGCTTGTTTTGCCGCCAAGCGCCTTTGCGCTTTGGACCAGCTCGCTGATTATAAGCGTTGTATTCGTTCCAATCGTCACCTGTTTATCGCTGTCCAGGTCCATCGTGATTTTACCGTCGCTGCCGGTTATAATCGTATCGCCCTGCGTAATGGCCATTCCCTTAAAAGCATTGAATTTTTTGGATCCGCCGCCCTTTTTCACCTCGGCCTTGCCGGCAACCGTCGTTACTTTGCCTGCCTTATCCGTGTCCTTCGCAAAGACCGACGTTGGCATAACGATCGCCAGCACGAGCAAAGAAAGGAATAATAGCTTTAACGTTTTCATCGTAAACCCTCCAATTCATAGATTGAAATGCCTTGCTCCTTGCCCTTAACCTTGATTTCGCCAAGCGAATTCGCCTTAATCCGATCCTTAACCGCCCGGTACACCGCATCGCTCAAAATAATCTGGCCGGGCTTTGCATTGCTCTCCAGCCTTGCTGCCGTATTCACGGTGTCGCCGATGGCCGTGTAGTCCATTCTGCTTTTCGACCCGATATTTCCAAAGACGGCGGGGCCGGTATGAATGCCGAGGCCAAACTTAACGCCAAAGCCAAATCTTTCAATCAGCTTGCGTTCCAGCGCAGCCGCGCCTTCCTTCATCGCCCACGCTGCTTCCACCGCGCGCATCGGATGATCCTCCAGCAGCAGCGGCGCGTTAAAGATCGCCATTGCCGCATCTCCAATAAACTTATCTAGCGTGCCGTTAAATTTAAAGATGCAGTTAGCGGCCAAATCGAGATACTCATTTAATATTTCTACGATTTCCTCCGGCTCTGCCTTCTCCGAGAGCGGCGTAAAGCCGCGGATATCGACAAACAATACCGTCAGCTCCCGGCGCGTGCCGCCAAGCTTTAAGCCATCCTCGCCGTTTTTCAGTATTTGGTTAACGACCTCCGGCGCGACATATCTACCGAATATATCGGTTACGCGGCGGCGTTCGAATAGCTCTTCCACATAATGAAACCCAACGACGACAATGCAGCTGAGGATAAGCAGCGGAACCACATAACCGACCGAGATGATGACTCCTTGCCCGTATAAATAGCTAGCTCCCAGTACGAATGCCGCAATCATTAAAGCAATGGCCAAAAAGGAAACCGCCATATTCCACTTTCGGAACAGGAAGAAGGCAAGCGCCGCCGCAAAAAGCAGAATCAACGCGTTCCACTTCCAGTCGAGCCCGTCCTTCAGATTCTTATCCAGCAGCGCTTGTATGATGTTCGCGTGTATTTCAACCCCGTACATCGGGCTTTTTACCTGAAGCGGCGTCAAATAATCATCCTTAAACCCCGTTGCATAAGGACCAATTAATACGATGCGGTCCTTAAAATAATCCGCAGGCACGTCGCCGTTCAGCACCGCCGAATACGGAATGGATTCATACTGCCCCGGCCGTCCCGTATAGGGGATATGGAACTGGCCAAAAGCATCCAGCGGAAGCATGTCCGCGTTTGCCGTCCCGCCCATCCGCTCCTGAAACAGGCGGTAGATGACCCAAGAGAAGCTCTCTACCTGCTCCTCTTTGTTCATAAAGCTGTACAGCGAGCTGCGCACGACGCGGTCCCGGTCAGGGATCGTATTGATATGCCCGACCGCAGCCGCAGCTTCCTTCAGCGCCGGAAAGGGCTCTGACATTTCAATCGCTTCGATCGCTCCCTCTTTAGCCGAAGAAGCAAACGTGCCGTAGACGGGCATAACTACATTGCCCGCATTCCCTACAGCAGCAATTAACGCTTCATCCGATGAGGCATCGTCCGCCGAGGGAGCCGGAAAGGTGACGTCGAATGCAATAACCGCAGGCTCCCCCTCGGCAAGCGTATCAATAAGCTGAGCGTGTACGCTGCGGTTCCACGGCCAGCTCCCGTACTCGCTTACGCTTTCATCATCGATTGCGATTATTGCGATTCGGGTATCCACATTGCCTTCCTTCTGCATGAAGCGGTCTTGGAAAAAATAATCCATGGTGTCCAGCGTGCCGCGGTACATAAAGAAAACAGACAGCGCCGTTAATAACGCGATAATATGTATCAGCTTTATTTTCATAAGAATCCCCTTCTGCTGCCCTCGCTGCTAAGAAATAAGATGAAGCCACTTCCAATAAGGCACGCATAAAACGGCCGCGAGCAATACAGCCAGCCCATACCATAGGGCAACCTTCTGGGCTTGCCGATGCGAAAAAGATTTTCCCTCCGTGCTGTAATAGGCGGTTAAGTAGGTCGGGGATTGATAAGTAAAGAAAAAAGGATCGGTCGCAAGCAAAATAATAAATACAAGCACCCATGGATGAATGCCGATGGTTTCCCCTAAGGGAACAATCGCGGTCACGAGCAAAATAACGGCCGGATCATCCCGGATGACAAGCGTAACGATGAAAGAAACCGCGATAACCGCTGCCAAAAACAACGCTGGCGATTCAACAAAAACGGACATATGCTCGCCGAGAAAGGCTGACAGCAGCTCGGCGATGCCCAGTTGACCGGCTACGCCCGCAAAGCTGAACGCCGCCCCCAGAAAGAGCAGAAACGTCCAATCGATTCCGGTGGAAATCGTCTGCTTGTCCAGCACGCCGCTAACGACGAATACAGCAAAGCCGAGCAGCATTATCCATGTGCTGTCGATGCCATGCAGGGGCTGAAGCACCATAAGCCCGATGCAGCCAATCGTCGTCCACAAGGATACCCGTTCATCCTTCGTAAGCGGGCCCAGGAGCCGAAGCTGTTCATTCAGTACCTCTCCGGTTACCCTTTTGGCAGGCTCGATCCTGCGGGACATATAGAGCAAAACAGCCAGCAGTACCCCGCCGAAGATAACGAATGCCGGCAGCGCGTACAAAAACCATTGCAGCCAGGAAACCGTTTTGCCGTTCATTGCAAGCCCCAGCGCCATAACGTTCGTATAAGAGCCCGTCATTACAAAAGGCGCCGTGAAGCCAAAGAAAATCATAGCGACAAGCCCGAGTCCCGAGGCTCCCTTGCTTTTCTCATCGTAGCCAAGCGACTCGGCCAGCGTCTGCGCCATGGGAACGCCCAGTGAAACCTTGGCTGAGGAGGAAGGAAGCATTGGGTTCAGCAGCAAGCCCCCTGCGACAATTCCCCAAAGCTGTCCACGGTAATGGGCTGGAAATCTCTTGAGCGCGTGTAAGGCAAATCGGTATGAGATGCCTGATTTTGTTATAACAGCGCTTATGGCCATGATAAAAATCATAAATAACCATGAGCTGGAGGCGAAGCCCGACATGGCTGTCTCCGGCGCAGCAACCCCGCCGAGCACCCATAACATCAACATGCCTAGCGCCACCACATAATCCGGAATGACCGGCACGATCCACATGATGACCGCGGCCAGAGCGATTCCGATAAACCGCATGCCCGCTTCCGACAAACCGCCAATCGGGTTGAGCACAAAAGAAAGGACGATGCAAAGCAGCGCCGCAATAACAGCTGCCGACTCTGCCGTGCGGTTTCCTTTTAATAAACGGCCGGCGCCCTGCACGAGCAGCTCGCTCCGTTTTCTAGCCAGCTTCTGCTTCGCCAGTCCATAAGCGCGGTCCGTATTTAAAGCTTCGTCCTTGACAGCCGTCAGCGTGCTTGCCAAAGCATCGGCAAGCCTTAAATACTCAAGCGCTTGATTTTTTTTGCCCGCGAGCCTGCACAGCTCTGTGGCGCGCTCATACAAAAACAAAAGGTCTTGTGGCTGAAATGCAGAGCCATAGCTTAACGCTTCCTCTACGACGGACAAGCCTATTTCGGGCGCATTTTTCTCGCAATATGGAATATAAATCTTCAGGACGGGGTAATTAACGGCAAGCAGTTCTCTCGGGCAGCGATTGATCAGACGAAACAGCTCCGCGCGCTGATGGTCCGTCGCCTTGCCGCCTACGCGGGCATAAGTATCGAGCGCAACCGGCCAATTGCCCTTATCGCCTTGAACAATAATGAACGCAACCCAATTTTCTCTTGCCACATACCAGGAAATTGCCTTGTCTACCCAAGCGGTCATTTCCTCATATCCGTAACGTTCCTTGCTTATATCGTTTAACACAGGCTTCAGCCCGCTTGCGAGGGTCAGCCATTCCGATGTCATGGGGTTATCTTGAAAGCATTGCTGAAGGAAGGGGTTTTCGGCGAATTCATTCTCTAACGAAAAGTGAAAGGTATGTTCAGCGAGCTCTTTGCTCACTAGAGGAACATGGGCGCACCAGAGCAAAAACCGCGTGGTCCGTTCGCGCAATTGTCCAAGCTCGGAGACGATACGCTCGGACTCCGTCTTCTTCGCGGCTTGAAGCCTGCCGTTCGTGGCAATTAAGCGCTGTGAAAGCAGCTTAATAAAATAAGCGGAGAATATGGTATTTTCCGCAACCAGCCGGTCAAACATTTTACTGTCAATTACATAAAGCACGCAATCTTCAGCCGCAACGGCCTCCGCGGACCTTGTCTCGCCGGTAAGCAGGGCCATTTCTCCAACAACCTCACCCGCTCCCAAAACAGCAAGAGAGCGTCTGACTTGATCGTCAGCGCTCGAAAATAGCTCAATCGTACCATGCTCTATAATAAACATTTGATCGCCGGGATCACCCTGCCGAAACAGCCTCGTTCCCGCAGCGAACGCCTGCTTTTCCAGCATGCCGAGGAGCTTGGCCAGCTCCATATTGGATAGTCCTTTAAACATATCGATACCAGTCAGCTTCACCTGTTAATCTACCTCTTATCACTTAAACTAGTTCTTTAGTTTCATAGGTTCTATTATATATGAAACATGAAAATAATGGATACTTGTCGAAAGCTATCTAAAAATATTTTTTTCGGGCAGAATGATTTCAATATTGCTAATTGCACTATCATTCTCTACTATTAAATTAACAAGTCCAATAAGGAAAGTAGGTTTTTAACATGAAGGAAATTCCGATTCCTTACGTTCGCAGCAATCAGACGGGTATCGTTATCGTTCTCCTCCTTGCATTAAGCCTGCAGCTGCCCTGGCTCATCGCGGCGTTGTTCATTATTCAAACCGTCGGATTGGTCTTTGGTCCAAAAGCAAATCTATTCATTCTCGCTGCCCGTCCTTTTCTTACGCGTTTGCTCCCTTCCGCGCAAACGGAAGCAGCCGAGCTGCAGCGCTTTAACAACTCCCTCGGCGTAGGCTTTCTCACCTTGTCGTTGCTTAGCTTTGCACTCGGCTGGGCTACAGTGGGCTATATATTCGCAGGCATGATGGGCGCTGCTGCTCTTGGCGCCATCCTCGGCTATTGTATTGGCTGCACCATCTATTTTCAATTCAATCAATTTCGCGCTCGCCGCCGCTTTAAAAAAGGCTGACGCTTTTCCTGCTTCTCCGGTAAACCGTTTATTCGCTGCGCATTGAACAGCTTCAGAGTCCTTAAGCTATAACCAAATATCGTTTAATTCAGTTACACTATATCTGCTAATACTTGATCTCTTTCTTGTAACAAAACGGGTTGAAGCCTAAGAGACCTCAACCCGTTTTTTTGTATTATTGAATCGTGACCTTATGGCTTTCGTTTACAGGGATTTTGACATATAGAACTTTCTCACCCGAATCGAAATAATAGCCTCTTTCTTGTTTGTTCAGTTCCTCGGCGCTGCCAACTTTATCATAATTGTTTTTAGAGGATTTTACTTTTTTCGGCTCTTCGGCATTATGCAGCTTAAGCGTGTAGGACTTAATGTCAGATTGATAGTTTTGAGTTTTTTTGTCTTGCTCAAACGTGATATGGTTTCCTTTATTTTCTAAATGAAATTCGGTAACATTGAACTCGCCCTGTTTGTAATCCAATGTTTTTGCATCGTCCTCGTAAAAGCTGTAGCTTGCTTTTTTATTCAAGTAAGAGTCGAGAATCAAGTTTTCCAGCTTCTTCTCATCCGTATGCTGTTCGACTTCCTGATGAGGGATGATTGAATCTGCTTTCACGAAGATCGGCAGCATGGCAAGATCGGCATTTACGGTTATCGTTTGATTGCCGCCAAACTCTTTTCCTGTCCAATAATCTATCCAGTCGTTGCCAGCCGGCAGGTACACTTGACGGCTCGTTTGGCCTTGTTGTACTACAGGAGCAAGCATCAACGAATCGCCGAACATGAATTGGTCCTCGATATTGTATGTTTTCACATCGTTTTGGAATTGGTAAACAAGCGGTTGTTGAACCGGTTGTCCATTATCGGCCGATTTCTTAAATTGATTGTATAAGTAAGGCATCAGCTCATAACGCATCGAAATGTACTTCCGGCTAATATCCTCAACTTCTTCCCCGAATTGCCATGGCTCTTGTCCGCTTCCGAGACCGGACTTCGCGCTGTTATCGTAATGGTCGCGGGCAAACGGCAGGAAGGCGCCGACCTCGATCCATCTCGCAAACAATTCGGGGGTCGGAACATTGCCAGGCGATTTTGCAAAGCCGCCGATATCATTTCCGACAAACGGAACTCCGGACAAACCGACATTGGCGTTCATCGGAATCGACATTTGCAAATGCTCCCAATTACTTACGTTATCCCCGGTCCAAAGTGCCGCATAGCGCTGAGTTCCAGCATACATATCCCGTGTTAATACAAACGGTCTTGTATTCGGTTTATGCTTCGCAAATGCTTGATAAGTTGCTTCGGCCTCATCGTGTCCATACAGATTGTGGTATTCCGTATGCAGTTTCTTCTCTCCGTTATCACCTTCAAACACGACGTCAAGCGGCATCGTATGGAAGGGGCCGTTAAATACAGCAGGTTCATTCATGTCATTCCAAATGCCGTCAACCCCTTCATTTAGCAAAGTACCGAGACTGTCGGCCCACCATTCACGCACATCCTTCTTCAAGAAATTCGGGAAGGCGGAAGCACCCGGCCATACATCACCGATGAAAGTGGAGCCGTCAGGATTTTTTGCCCAGAAATCACGTTTTACTCCTTCTTGATATATACGATAGTTGTCATCCTGTTTGACAGCCGGGTCATTGATTGTAATCGCGTGGAAGCCTTGTCCCTTTAATGTTTTGAGCGCTTGTTTGTATTGCTCGTTCCACGTGAATACTCTGTAGCCATCCATGTAGTCGATGTCTAAATGCATCGTATCCAGCGGGATTTGTTTCTCACGGTAAGTATTCGCAACATTGACCAGCTCTTCGGGCGTATATCCCCATTTACTTTGATGGAAGCCTAGCGACCACATCGGAGGCGTTTCCGATTTTCCCGTAAGCTCCGTATATTTATCGATAACATCTCCGATTTCCGGACCGTTGATAAAGTAATACGTAAGTTTACCGCCGTTGGCATAGAAGTAATAATAGTCGTCGTTTTCACTTGCCATTTCATAGTAAGAGCGATTCGTATTGTCAAAGAAAATGCCGTATGCTTTTTTATTTTTTAATCCGAGGAAAAAAGGAATGGACGTATACAAATATTTTGTATCTTTATTGTAGGAATAAGCGTCTGTATTCCACATGCCAAGGCTTTTTCCGCGTTTGTTCAGCCCGCCGGACTGCTCGCCGAATCCATAGAAGTTTTCTTCCTTGTCGGTTTTCTTGAAAACATACGGCTTTCCGTCTTCATAGCCTACGCCTTGTGCTGCATCTTCGTTGATGACATTGCCCTGCTTGTCCAAAAATTTAATTCCAAACGGACGTTTATTAACTTTGACTGTCATTTCGTCAGTAGTTAGCGTGAACTCGGTATTCGTCTCACTTGTTTTAAAGCGAGGGGTCTTCCAATTTTTCTTTGCAATTCCGGGGGAGACAAATTCGTCTTCACCTTTTTTCAAAACGGAGATTTTCGCCATGTCGTCAGAAAAGAGGCGAATAATGCCTTGGTAATCGCCTAAATCCAACTTTACTCCATTTTCCAGTCTTTCTAATGATGATACGGATAATGACTTCAGATTTTGCTTGTTTAACGGGGTGTCTGCTTCAGGCTGCGTTTCGGCAAAAGCAACGTCGGTTGGAAACACGCCCGCTGCAGTTCCCGTCAGCAAACTTAAACACAGGATGGCTTGCGCCAATTTTTTCGACTTGCTCATGGACTTCATTTTTTTTCTCATACCTTTCTCTCTCCCACTCCGATTAAATTCATAAACTGCGGTGCCCACTACAAAGTTAGCAACTAAAAGCAGCATGAACAATGGGCAATGCCTCCTATGAGATAGCTTGATAGGCCACAAATATAGAGGGAAAGGCTTGCAAAACAGATCTGCAAATAGAGCTAAAATAGCGACGGATCTTAATTTAGGCTTGTTTTTGCTTTTCCGCCCACAATGGCTGAGAGAAGCCATTTTTGCTAAAATAATGGATTAAATCCAAATCCTCATAGTTCTATTGAATCAGGGACTATCAACTTTGATCTCTTTAACTTGATAGGGTCAACCTTTTTTTTAAATCCATATCGTAATATTGGACACTCTATCCCGCAGTTTTTCGAAATATTGATTGTTTTTTACTTCAGAGCATTTTATTTTTCCAAATTTTATAAATTAATGCAGGGTGTAATATATTATTCTCTTACGTTAAAATAATACACTTTAGCGTTTGACACAGGCATAAAGCAAGGATTTACCTATAAATGACATTGGTATAGTCTATCTCATCTTGTACACTATTTGGATAAGAAACGAATTAGGAGAGTCGCAATGGTACGAATATTCCGGTTATCAAACCGCTTTACCGCCAAAATCATACTAGTGCTGCTGCTCGTCATATTAATTCCTACTATATTTACAAGCTTGTCATTCTACTGGGTGTCCGACTCCATCCTCAAGAAAAATGTTAGGGAGTCCAGCGTTCAAATGGCTAAACAAACGGCGGAATCGCTATCTTTCATTTTTAATGTTGGAATCGACACCTCCGATTTTATTTCCAGTGATCTGAACATTCAGAGCGTTGCTTTACACGCAAATAGCAAGCCTTCGTACAAGGAAAGCTTGGATTCCCGATCAATTAATACGCTGCTGAACAACATTGTCTATTCCAACTCCTTCGTCAAAATCGTTTATGTGCTGAAAGAGAATGGAAGAGGCTGGGGCAGCGGCACTTTTTCAGAGTCCAAACTTAAGGATATACAGCTTTCCGATCAGGAATGGGTGAAGGAAGCCAAACGAAAAAACGGAGAATTGGTTTGGCAGGGGCTCCAGTATGACCGTTTCAGCGGCGGAGGCGTCAATACGGACTTGGTTCTGCCTGTAGGAAGAGTCCTGAAGGATATAAACAATTTGAATAACATAGGGATGGTTCAGGTTCAGTTGGACGGGCGCTCCATTCTGGGCACGATTGAACAGTTGAAACTCGGGAGGACGGGTAAGTTTTTTGTTGTGGACTCCGAAGGAAAGATCATGATCGATTCTGATCTCAGTGCGGTCAACAAGGTCGTAGACAATCCCGGGTTGTACAGCCAGATTGTGGGTGATGACGCGATGGAATTTGAATTTGACGTGAATGGAACAACCTATTACGGGGTTAAGCAGCTTCTTAGTAACGGCTGGATGATTGTAGGGACAGTTCCGGTCCATGAAATCAGCGGTCAGTTGAACAGTCTTCAGAACTGGATATTGGTGTCTTCCGCCGTTTTCTCATTGCTTGCCATTGGCATTGGTTTTTTTATTGCCAGAGGGGTGACGAGGCCTGTCCAACAGCTTACCCGCAGCATGCTGCTCGTTCAAAAAGGAGACCTAAAAGTAAGGACAGATATTCGTTCCTCCGATGAAATCGGCTTTTTGAGCAAGCATTTTAACAAAATGCTTCACGAAATCGAGCATCTGATGCAGCAGGTGGAAAATGAGCAAAGCGAGAAGTATCATGCTGAGCTTCGGGCTGTCATTCACCGGGTTCATCCACACTTTCTCTATAACACGCTTAGCACGCTGCGGTGGCTTATTCAATCGAATCAGAATGATCGCGCTTCGGATGTTTTGTCGGCGCTGAACCATCTTTTGGAGGCTAATATGTCTAAAAGTGGGAACATGATATCGGTGGAAGAGGAGCTGGAAATTGTTCGAAAGTACCTGGTCATTCTTGAAATTCGCTACGAAAAAACATTCCATTTGGAGCTAGACGTTCAAGCGGGCACAGAGAAGATCATCATCCCCCGCATGCTGCTGCAGCCTATGGTGGAAAACGCGATTTTCCACGGGATCGTTCCGAAAAATACGGACGGTACCATTTCGATTAGCATCCGCAGCCGTGATGGAGTTTTGGAATTTCTCGTAAATGATGACGGTCTAGGCATCGGGGATGAAAAGCTGAAGGAATTGAATGATCCAGATGCTGCTATCGCAAAAGGGGAAATCGGGATCGGTCTGCGCCATATTTATGACACACTGCGTCTTTATTATGCACGAAATTGGGAATGGTCGATCACAAGCGAGCCGGGGCAAGGAACGACAGTACGCATTTTGTTAAAAAAACTTGTACAAACCACCGCAAACAACGAGCAGATTGGGGGGGGATACGATGTATAGAGTTATGATCGTAGATGATGAGCCTGTCATCCGAAACGGAATTAGTGCCTTTGTCGATTGGGAAGAGGAAGGATTGTCGGTAGAAGACCATTACGCCAACGGTGCAGAAGCGCTAGCTTCTCTGGAAAGCGGCTCAGTCGATATTCTTATTACGGATATCAAAATGCCTTTGATTAACGGTATTCAACTTATGAAGCAATCGATAGAACGTTACCCTTGGATCAAAGTGGTTCTGATCAGTAACTACAGCGACTTTGAATATGTAAAGGAAGGGCTTCAGCTGGGCGCTGTCGATTATTTGTTAAAGCTAACCTTAAATCGGGATGATCTTCTTGCCGTCCTTCGGCGGTGTATCTCCATGCTTGAGGAAGAA
This sequence comes from Pristimantibacillus sp. PTI5, assembly GCF_048572955.1. Classification (GTDB taxonomy): domain Bacteria; phylum Bacillota; class Bacilli; order Paenibacillales; family Paenibacillaceae; genus Pristimantibacillus. Next base: position 3,437,221 of record NZ_CP183886.1, on the reverse strand, counting down.
CGGAGGAAAGATTCCGAACGGCATCATTTTCAACAGGGAGCTCTCTACAGGGAAAGAAAAATAGTTGAACAGGAGATTAAGAGATTGATCGTGCAAGAGCAGTCCTCGCCTTCGTCAACCGCTTGGGTCCCAGCATGGCTGGAAATGTCTTATGTCTGCGTCTATTTTATTCTGGATGCCGCGGAGGAATGGAGAGAAAATGACGGCTTTCTGTATGTGCAGCTCATGCTGGAGGAATTGCAGGAAAAGTTGTATGAGTTGGTGGAGGAAGGAACAGCACTGCTGGTGGCCGAAAACAGCTTGTTTCTTATCTTTCCTAATAATGATGGAGAAGTTGAACGGCGGCTCGGTCAGTGGAAGCAATTATTGGAGACGAGATGGGAAATTTCAACTTCAGCCGGCTTTGCGATAGAGCAAGGAGTGCATAACATTCTTAAGGGATTTGCTGACAGCCGCTCGGCGTGCCAGAGGCGATTTTTCGATGGGCTGGGCGGTCTGTATCGCATGAGCGAATTACAGAACAATCGTGAAAATACGTATACGGTTGCAGATCCATCTTATGATTGGACACCTATTTTCGAAATGATTAGTGCTGGTGATCCGGTTTCATTCGCAGTTGAGTTTGCGCTTGAACGCTGGAAGGAGGGGGCCTTGAGTCCGGAACAAGTCAAGCATGAGGCGTACAGCTTACTTGCAGGTGTTAATAAGCTGCATACAAACGATGAAGCGCTGCTCGCTGAGCGTTATGAAATGCTGAATCAGGCGGAGACATTGGAGCAATTGGCTTCAATATTGGCTTGTCAGTTGGAGGAAATGGAAAAGTCCTTTATACCGAAGCTGACCGATAACGGCTATGGCGGACAGTTGATCACGAAGGCGCTGGAATATATAGCAGCCCATTATACCGAGAACCTGACTCTTCAGAGTGTGGCGGATTTCGTTCATCTCAGCAAAAGCTACTTCAGTCTTTTATTCAAAAAACAAACCGATCGGAATTTTATCGATTATTTGATCGAGCTGCGGATTCGGGAAGCGAAGAAGCTATTGGCGCACAATGATGGCAGAGTTTACGATGTAGCGCTCGCTGCGGGTTTCAAAGACGTAAAGTATTTCAGTAAGGTGTTCAAAAAGGTGACCGGTATTACTCCAATGGAATACAGGGATAAGCACCAAACACCAGAATTCAAAATTGGTTAATAAAGGAGGATTTCGTAATGGCCAGCCGCTGGGCATCTTTATTGCTGCTTCTAGTATGGACAGCCGGTTGCGGAAGCCAGTCCGTAATCTCCGATCCAAAGAACGTTCAAATGCTTCACGGTAACGAAAAAACGGAAATTACTTTTTGGCACACCTATAATGATAAAGAAACCTGGCTGCTGGATCAAGAGCTGATCCCGGCTTTTGAACGGGAGAACCCAGCCATAAGAGTCAGATCCATAAACCTAGCTAACAATAACGAACTAAAAAACAACTTAATAGTACGTGCTTCCTCTAACCGCGGTCCTGACGTAGTTAGAATGGATATCTCCTGGGTACCCGAGTTTTCATGTAAAGGGCTTCTTGAACCGTTAAACAGATTTTCGGGCTTCGAAAACATACAAAACACTCTTCATCGTAAAACAATGAGCGTAGGTTTCTATCAGAACCAATACTACAGCTTGCCGCTCAACCTGTATACGACAGCGCTTATCTTTAACCGAGAGCTGCTTGAACGCGCGGGTTATTCTGAGCCGCCGGGCACGATGGAAGAAGTTCTGGAGCTTGCAAGGAAAAAACATTATACGATCGGACTTGGAGGACTGGAGGCTTGGGATACTCTTCCATACCTTTATAGCCTTGGAGGGGCTTTTATGAACGGGGATTTCAGCAAAGCTTCCGGATTTTTAAACAGCAAAGAGACAATCCGGGCTGTGGAGCAGCTGGCCTCTCTTTACAGAGATGAACAGATTGACATCTCGGTGTTAATCAATAACGTAGACAACTGGGCCGGGGTACGGAGCGGAGAGCTGCTTATGACGGATGAAGCACCATGGTTCTACGGCTTATTGAATCCTGCGGATTTGGATCGCGCCCTCAAACAGTCTCTTCCCGTACCGTTTCCACGGAGCAATGGCCTCGCTTCAATTATTGGCGGCGAAAATTTGGTTATTATGAAGGGCAACAAAAACCGGGATGAGGCATGGGCTTTTATGAAATGGATGACGGGAAAGGATGCGCAGCTTGTCATGTCGCGGGCTGGATTAATTCCGACCAATAGGGAGGCTGTTGACGCTCTAACCGTTGGTAGGGAGTCTTACCTTAATGCTTATTTGGAATCTATGAATAATACTTTTTTGCGCCCGCCGGTCAAAAATTGGAGCAAAATCGATGAAGTGTATACGATGTATTTAAGAAAAATATTTTTGGGAGAATTGACCGCTAAGGACGGCTTGGATCAAGCGGCGTCTGAAATCGATGATCTATTATAATTGAAGTTACCAAATTCTTCACATGAGGTTGACAGTCCCTTGATGAAAAGCCAGTAACATTCAAAGTGGATTGAAAATAGAGTTCTCATGGTGGGAATACCGTAGTAAAGAAAAGTTCTTTTCGGCGACGGCATGGGTCCCCCGCAAATGTCCGCAGCTAGACTATATTGTAAACCGAGGCTTACATTAGATTACTATTATGTCGGACAAGCTGCGACATTTGCGGATAAAGGAGAAGATGGCGACAAAGTCGTGTCTGGTGCTGTAACAAAGTCCGGTTCCGCAGGAACAGCCTTTGCAACGGGCAATAAAACGTATAATGCTGCAAAAAAAACAAAAGCTATCCTTCTCTAATCCTTTCCTCTACAGCTTCTTTTATAACCTTACGACCGTCCTGCCCTCGGACTGTCCCTTCAAAAGCAACGCCGTCTGCTCCATCACCTGCTCCAGCCCGATTTCGTTGCATAATTCTTTTAGGAATTGCGGCTTATAAGAACCTGCTAACAGCTCCCAAATCTTGCTCCGCTTCTCCATGCCAACCATAACCGAATCGATGCCGATGAGCCGGACACCTCTAATGATAAACGGAAATACCGTCAGCGATAGCTCCGAGCCGCCTGTTAGGCCGCTCGCCGCAACCACGCCGCCGTATTGCATTTGCGGCAGCAGTCCAGCCAGCGTCTCGCCTCCGACACAGTCGATGGCGCCTGCCCAAAGCTGTTTGTCCAGCGCCCGCTTCTTACCTGCCGCCAGCTCTTCTCTGGAGAGGATTCGCTTAACGCCCAGCCCGTGCAAATACGCGTGCTTGTCCCGCTTGCCGGTGCTTGCCGCCACCTCGTAGCCGAGCTTGGCCGCAATCGCGGCAGCCACGCTGCCAACGCCGCCCGTTGCCCCCGTTACGAGAATAGGACCGTCCTCCGGGCGCACTCCGTTTTGCTGCAACTCATAGATGGACAATGCCGCCGTAAAGCCAGCTGTACCCAGTATCATCGCCTCTTTCATCGATAAACCTCGAGGAAGCTTAAGCGCCCACTCTGCTGGCACTCTTGCAAACTCGCTATAGCCGCCAAAATGGCTGACTCCCAATCCATAGCCCGTCACAACAACCTGATCTCCCGGCTGAAACCGCTCATCTTCACTGGAAACGATGGTACCAGCCAAATCAATGCCCGGAATAAACGGATAGCTCTTTACTACTCCGCCGTTTGCCAAACAAGCTAACGCATCCTTGTAGTTTACGCTGGAATACGATACCCGAATGAGCAGCTCGCCCTCTGGCAGATCCGCTGCCTCCATAAGCTTCGTTTCACCAACGACTTGGCCATTTATTTGATTGATCACTAGCGCTTTAAAGGATGTCATGCAAATTCCTCCATTCAATACTCATTGTTAGGGCTTGGGATACAATGGTTTGCTTTACTTTCTGAAGTGATTAGCTTATCGCTCAAATCCAAATAACGCCCGTGAAGGCAGAGTACTGCTGTGACCCAACGAAAGGGATCCTCTTCTACAGTAGCAGTTTTTTGTGAGGATTGCGACACGGTTTCTTAAGCGCAAAAAAGGATGGCCACGGCCTTATTGCCGCGAGCACCCCCTATTTGCGAAGCACTCCATACGTCCGCTGCACGGCTTCTCTCTTTTGTTCATTTCTTTTGTTCATTTCTTTTGTTCATTTCTTTTGTTCATTCTCATTGTTATCCATATTGTTCATCCTCATTATCTATTTCGGTTGTCCCTTCAAAATTAACAGGAAATTCTCCCGTTAGTTTGGTGCAAATGGCAGCACGGTTATATTTAACAGGAAATTCTCCCGTTAATTTCCGGCAAACCACCGTCTCAACGGGAAACGGACTGAATTAACGGTAACAAATCCTGTTAATTCAAGCCCGAACGTCAAAACGGTTATTTTAACGGTAGAAAATCCCGTTAAACACACCAAGACTAACAAACGGTCCATCAAAGAAACTTGTTTCTCCCGTTGATTCTTGCGCGTCCTAATGAAATCCAGAACCTATAAACAAAAAAAAAGCATCCGCTAGGATGCTTCCAGCTTGTAGAGAAACCCACGTTTTTTCAAAACGACGGGTTTCTCTTTTGTTTTTTATCTTCTCTTTTCGTGAGAAACAGAGGGTTTAAACCTCTCACGCCCTCCGTTCCAAGTGGAGGGCGATCTTCTTCATGTTCTGCACGGCGGCGGTCATCAACGCTTGTTCCATTACGTTGTTTAACCCGCGCAACCGGCAATAGCGAAACCCGTGGAGCTGTTTAGCATCCGCGAAGCTTCGCTCAATCGTTTCTTTTCGTTTTCGGTACAATCTTTTGCCCGACTTGCTTAAGCGGTTTAATCGTACTTGCTCTTTACTGTCCTCCCAGATGTGCCGGGTGACGATCTTACGCTTGTTACGTGAGCGCGTACACTTTTCTAGCATGGGACATGCTGCACAGATCTTCGGATCCGAAGCATAGTGTCGGTATCCGTGTCGGTCTGTCGTTCGGTAAGGCAATTTTTGTTGCTGGGGACAAATATACAAGTTCCGTTCGGCATCATATGTAAATTTCCATTTGGGATATAACCCTTGTGTCGGTTGAAATCTGCGGTGCGCAATAACACCATAAATGTTGCGGTCTTCAAGTCCCTTGCAAATCGGGGTCGTCATATAACCAGAATCAAGTGCGACTGCTTCAACTGCAAAACCAAAACGTTTACGCTGACGATCTAATCGAGAGAGGTACGGCACGGAATCGTGAACATTTCCTGCGGTTACGAAAACATCAGTAATGAGGTTGCACTTCACATCGACGGTACGATGGTCCAGATAAAAGAAGCCTTCCGGCTTGCCTTCCCGAAACATATATCCGCTGTCCGGGTCTGTTGTACTGACCTTCACTTCCTTGTCTTCGTTCACCTCCTCTCGTGGTTTTAGAGCTTTTTTCCTTGCGCTTTACGGTCGGTTTCAATTGCCGAGTTCAGTTCATCCAAATAATCCCTTGTGTTCTGCTGAACCTGCTCTTTTGTATATTTGTTTTTATTCGCATTCGCTTTCACGTGCGTGGAGTCGGATACCAACACACGGCCGCCAATCATACGGTGAGAGATGGCTTGCAGCACGATCTCATCAAAGATGTCCTGGAAGACAGAGGTATCCTTAAAACGCGTACGACGATTCCAACTGATCGTGGTGTGGTCTGGAACGCGATCGGTTAGCCCAAGTCCTAAAAACCAACGATAAGCCAAATTAGTCTGAACTTCACGTTCAAGTTGGCGTTCGGAACGTATGCCATAGAAATAGCCTAGAAAGATCATTTTGAAGAGAACAAGCGGGTCAATAGCTGGACGACCGTTATCCTGCGAATAAAGATGGCGAACCTTCTCATCGATAAAGGTGAAATCGATGTGCTTATCGATCTTGCGAAGCATATGATCAGAGGGCACTAGCTCCTCAATGGAAACCAATTCGTAATTTTGTTGCTTATCTCGATTAGTACGCAGCATCACGACACCATCCGTTCGTTTTAATTACTATAATTATACTGTATTAACGCGGTGTCGTGTTAAATTAATTAAACAAAAAGAAGACTGTCGAGACTTTCTCGACAGCCTGAAAGCATCCGCTAGGATGCTTCAATCTTGTTTTTATGGATAAGTAAGCTCATTAATGCAGGCAGCAGCATTCCTCTAACGAGGAATGTATCCAGCAAAATGCCTGCCGCCATCATAAAGCCGAAGAGAAACAGCTCCTGCAGCGGCTGCGTCATCAGCACGGCAAACGTCGCCGCAAGAATGATTCCTGCTGATGAGATGACGCCGCCCGTCGACGCCACTGCAAGCTTAACCGCCTTTCGCCACGGATGGCGGGTCGCTTCCTCCTGCACGCGCGAGACGAGCATAATATTATAATCGACGCCCAAGGCAACCATAAAGACAAAGCTGTACATCGGCAGCCGATAGCTGATTGATTCATAGCCAAGCAAACTGTGGAACACGCCCCAGCTCATACCCAGCGTCGCCGCGTAAGATAACAAAATCGTAATCATCATATAGAAGGCCAGCTTAACGGAGCCCGTTTGCCAAGCGAGCATCATGGTGATGAAGAGAATAATAAGCGTGAACACAACTGCCGTATCCTGCTTGTTCATTGCCCGCACATCAACCTGCGCCGCTGTCTGACCGGCGAACTGCAGCGATTGGAGCGACGGGTCAAAACCGCTCTCGCGGAGTAATGAGCTGCTCTCCTTCTTCCACTGCTCTACCGTATCCAGCGCCTTATTCTCATAGGGATTCGTTCGCAATACCAGCTGAAGCCGCGCCGTGCGATTATCCTTCGATATGGCCTCTGCAGGCAATGGCTCTCCAAGAAGCACATCCGGATTTACGGAAGCTATACTTCCTTGTCCTTTCATTTTTTCCGTCAAGGCATGCAGCTTATTCGCGAAGGAGCCGTCCGCTTCAATATCAGTTCCATTGTTTATGAGCAGTGTAACGGGGGCCAGCTCCCCAGGCGGATAATGCTGCTCCAACAGCTCAAATCCTTGGCGTGAGGCCAGCTTCTCAGGGAAGGATTCCATGAGATTAAAGGAAAAGCTGACCCCAATGCCGTTACATGCCGCTAACAGCAGCAGCACGAGCAGAATTCCCGCAACCCGCTTCGGCTTACTCGTAACAAAGCTTCCAACGCGGGTCCATATGCGAGAGCGAGTCCTCGTTCCCAAAGGCTGTGTCTGCGCTTTCGGCACGAAGGGCCAGAAGGCTTTGCGGCCAAGCAGCGCAAATACAGCGGGTACAAGCGTAAGGCCAGCCAGCAAAATAACGGCCACCGCAGCCGAGAATACCGGTGCAAAGCCCCTATAAGGCTGAAAGGTTGCAGCAAACAAAGCCAGCATCGCCAGCAGAACGGTCCCCCCGCTGAATAAAATAGGCTCCGCAACATGCTTCATGGCCGCTCCCATCGCCTGGTGCTTGCTTTCTGCTTGGAGCAGCTCCTCGCGGTAGCGTGAAAATACGAATAAGCAATAATCGGTGATCACGGCGAATAACAGGATCATCATAATCGATAATGATTGCTTATCGATAACGAACAAGCCCGCTTTGCCCGCGAGCCCGATCAAGCGGTCCACCACCGCATAAACGAGGCCTGCGGCCGCTAGCGGTATAATCGCGAGCAGCGGCGAACGGTAGATCGCGATGAGCAAAATAAGAATAAGAACAACTGTCGAGAACATCAGCACCATATCCGCATTCCGAAAGAGCGTAAGCGTGTCAGCGGCTATCGCTGCCGGACCGGTCAGCTCAAGCCGAACCTCCGCAGTCCCAAGATTCTCCCAATTCTCTCTTATCGCTTCCAAGGTTGTCAGCACCTGGTCCGATTCCGTGTGTGCCTTCAGCGCAACAGGCAGCAGCAGCGTCGTCTGATCCTCGGATAGCAGCTTGACTTGCACAGGCTCTGGCATGTCATGGAAAGGCATTGCTTTATCCACCTGTACAGGCTTCGAATCCGAGGCAAGCCACTCGCTGAGCAGCGAGATGCTCTTTCGATGCTCAGCTGTGACCCCTTGCCCGTTATGGAACACGAGCAGCGCCGTCATCCCATCCGAGGAGGGAAATTGCTCATCCAGCAAACGCTGCGCTTGCGCAGCCGGATTGCTGCCGCCGGCATTGCCTTCTCCCGCACTTATCGCATACTCCTTTGCGCCCGGAGCTGCCAGGCTGAGCGCAATCGCAAGCAGCACCCAGCAAAGCAAACTTATTTTGGCCCCGCGCGGGCTGCACACATATTGAATTACCTTTTGCAACGGCTTTACATTCATGTTCTTGTCCTCCTGTTCTGTCCTTCTCCCGCATTATCGAACAGGAAGATGAACGAACGATGAACAGAACATTACAAACGCGGAAGCGTTACGATAACCGAGGTGCCCTCTTCGGGCCGGCTGTGAACCGTGATGCTCCCTTGATGGAGAGCCACGATTTTATGCACGATCGAGAGCCCAAGTCCACTGCCTGCCGACTTGTGACTCCGAGCTTTATCCGCCTTATAAAAACGGTCAAAAATATACGGGAGATCCTCCTCAGGAATGCCGATTCCCTTATCGCTTATCTTTACTTCAATGACATCCGATTCTGCGATGGATATAGAAATGGCTTCTCCCGGTTGCGAAAACTTAATGCCATTGGCAATTAAGTTCAGCCATACCTCATAAAGCAGCTGCTGATCCGCATGAACATGCGTGTCGGGCAATTCAAGCTCCAATTGGAGAGACTTTTCCGTCCATTGCCATTCCAGCGTAATTAAGATTTGGCGAATTTGTTCATCCAAACGAAAAGCCGTTTTATGCAGCGGCTTGCTCTCTTTATCCAGCGCTGCCAGCATCAGCAGTTGCTTGCTTAAGCCGGATAGGCGCTTGCTTTCCATTTCGATTATGGATAGATAGCTATCCGTTTGCTCCGGCGTGGTCTCCTTATCGAGCACGGCCCGTGCCAAGCCCTGTATCGAAGTTAGCGGCGTTTGAAATTCATGCGACACGTTAGCCACAAATTCTTGGCGCATCTGGTCCAGCTGCTTGATCGCAAGCGTCATTGCCGAGAAATTGCGCGCCAGCTCGCCTATTTCATCCCCTCTTGAGAGCTGAAGGCCCGCATCAAAATTACCGGCAACCATCTGCTGGGTCGCTCTCGTCAGCTCATTAACCGGTTTAACGATCAGCCGCGATAAAATAATGATTAGCACAAGACTAATCACAAAGGTCATGCCGATTAGTATGCCGGCAATAATGCGAACCTCTCCAATCTGCTGCTGCAGATCCGGCCGAATAAATAAGGCCGCTTCGCCCTCTTCCGTCAGAATAGGCAAACCAACCGTATTCAGGATACTATTTTTAAAATAGGAGAACAGCTGCAGCCGGTCCTTCTGTTTCTCCATGCCGAGGTATACTTCTCCGTCTTGAACAGCCTTTATTTGCTGCTCATTCAGCTGTCCATGCTTGAATGGCGAACCGTAAATTCGTCCCATCCCGTCCCTATTCACATAATAAATCTGGTAACCAAGCTTAGCCGTATGCGCCAAATAAGTATCCAGATCCAATTGCGGATTCTGCTCATATTGATCACGAATGCTTTGCGCGGTTGAGAGCATCTTTTGCTCATTGCCGGATTGCTGCTTATATTGATAATACAAGCTCGTTAACAGCAACCCCAGCAGGCCGCTGATCATCGCGACCATCACAAACGTGAAAACAATGCGCACATATAACGATTTCATCCTTCACGCACCTCCAGCTTATAGCCAAGACCCCGAATCGTCGTGATGGTGAAGTCGTCCTGCCGGTCTGCAAAACGCTCGCGCAGCCTTTTGATATGGACATCAACGGTACGGCTGTCGCCCTGAAAGTCCGCGCTCCATATCAGCTGAATCAGCTGCTCGCGCGTATAAATACGGCCCGGATGGCTGGCTAATTGGGATAACAGCTCAAATTCGCGCAGCGGCAGCGTAAGAACAGCTTCGCCTATTTTAATCTCATAGCCTCTTCGGTCGATAACAACGCTGCCCAGCTGAATGACCTCCGAGGACACAAGCCGATATCTGCGCAGCAAAGCTTTCATGCGGAAGAGGAGCTCCTTCGGCTCAAACGGCTTTACGATATAGTCATCCGTTCCGGCATCGAAGCCCTTCTCCTTATCCTCCATCTCTGCCCTCGCTGTCAGCATTATGACCGGAATATCATAATGAAGCCTAATCTCCTGGCAAAGTTCGAAACCATCTTTCCCCGGCATCATAATATCTACGACCGCCAAATGGACCTGCTCATTCTCCAGCAGCCCGGATGCAGCTTGTCCATTTTCGGCTTCAAGCACGACATACCCGTCCTTTCGCAGCACAAACCGCAGCAGCTCACGGATAGACGGATCATCATCCACGACTAATACATGCATTCTCATCGACTTTCTCCCTGCATATGACCAAATTAATAATCAACATTAATATCAAGCTCGCTATCGTAAATCCACCTTTTACCATCCATTAAATCCATACTGATGATGAGTTCGTATTCATACGGCGCATCATCCTGCAACGGCTGCTTCAGGCTGCGTTCATATAATCTTCCAGAAGCCGCACGATACTCTTAGACTGTCCAAAGCCGTATGTATAAACTACTCAAGTTATACCATTTCACTTTATCTTTGAAAAGTATATGACTAATCAAGAAGGCAAGCAAAACACCCGTAATTGAAGCGGTCCCCGCCTCACCTACAGGTGCTTATCGCAAAAATCCGACCTTGCCGCTTTGCTTAATATCTTATTGTACCGAATCCGATTCTCCCTGCGATGCCGATTTCCTCAGTCGCGCTTCCCTCTTCCCACCAAGCGTCCCTCATCGAAAGCCCCCGCAAGTATTCGAAGTCGGGATGTACGACCAAGTCCTGCAAATAAGCGGATATGGTGCTGTTCTCTCTTCTCATCCGATTCAACGCGTTGATAATCTCCTGCCCGGATTCAATGCCGATGCCGTGTCCGAAGTATAAGTCAGTATCCAGCATGATGACGTTCTCTCCCTGCCACTCGGGTGTTTCCGGATCATGCTCGGGGTTTTTGAAATACAGCACGTCGCCCGGGTACGCTTCATTTTTATTATAGGTCGTTATTAAATTCAAATCGCGGTCATACTGCCAAGACCGTAGAAACAGGTTTTTGAAATAAGCATTAAATACCGCATCGCCAACGGTATCCAGCACGGCTTTATACAAAATAATGATGATTGCGCCTGCGCATTCAAAGCCGTACAAGTGCCCATTTTCAAAAATATCGTTGATTCCGACAGAAGGCAGCACGCCCCCTCTCAACTGGAACCCGCCGTTTTCCGTACGCGTCCAGTATTGCTCATTGCACTTGGACCCCTCGAAGGTTGCAAAGCTCACGCCGCTGGCATAAAGCGCTTTGGCCGCCTCAACGATATGCGTTCGCATTTTGAGCTCAAATTCCAGCGCGTCAACGGACGGGTATCGATAAACGACCTCGCTGTTCTGCTTCGCTCGCAGCATCCTTCTCTCCAGCTCTGTCAGCGTCAACGGGTTCATCGTAAACTCCGGACTGCCCGATACAAGTATCACCCTGATGTTCCTCCCTTTTATCAAACATCTATTGGGTTATTGTACGTGCAAAAAAAACTTTTGTGAGTAGTGATCCAACAACGGCTTCTCTTCGTGTTACTAGGCAAGAAACAAAAACGAAGAGGAGTGTTTAACCCATGAATATGAAAAAATACTTTTTAGCCGTTCCGCTCAGCCTAGCCTTGATGCTGCCAACAGCTGGACTCGCAAGCGCACATACGCACAGCGAGAGTACCATGACCGCTATGCCGGCAGGAGCCGCCGAGGTTACGAACAAAGCCGTCGATTTACGCGCGGCTCTCGATTCCTTGTTGTCTGAGCATGCGTTTCTCGCGGTTGTCGCCATGCAAAAAGGAATCGATGGCAAAGGCGACTTCGATGCCGCAGCTGGCGCACTGGCACAAAATACGGATGATCTAAGCAAAGCAGTCGCTTCCGTCTACGGCGAGAAAGGCGGAGCAGCGTTTAAGGAAATTTGGAGCAGCCACATTGGGTATTTTGTCGATTATGTAAAAGCGACAGGCGCCAAGGATAATGCCGCCAAGAAAAAAGCGCTCGCCGAGCTTGATGGATACCGCATAAAGCAAGCCGCATTTCTGGATTCAGCTACGGGTAGCCGATTAAAAGCGAAGGAGCTCGAGGAAGGCCTGAAGGTTCATGTGAACCAGCTCGTGTGGGCATTCGATAATTACGTTGTCGGCGATTTTGACAAGACGTATGATAGTCTCAGAGAATCCGTTCATCATATGTACGGCGTAGGCAAAGGGCTGTCTTGGGCCATTACGGACCAATTCCCGGATCAATTCGATCATAAAACGGTCGATACGCCGTCTGCCGAGCTTCGTGCCAATCTCAATCATTTGTTCTCCGAGCATGCTGCGCTCGCCATTCTGGCGATGCAAAAAGGGATCGACGGCGCCAAGGATTTTGACGCTGCGGCAGCTGCTTTAAATGAAAATACGGATGACCTGTCCGCCGCTATCGCTTCCGTTTACGGAAAAGAAGGCGGAGAAGCCTTCAAGAAAATTTGGAGCTCCCATATCGGATACTTTGTTGACTACGTGAAGGCGACAGGCGCCAAAGATGAAGCTGCAAAAACAAAAGCGCTCGAGGCGCTTGATCAATACCGCGTAGAGCAAGCAGCCTTCCTCGACGCTGCAACGGAGGGCCGATTAAAAGCTGCCGACATGGAAGCCGGCCTTAAAATGCATGTCGATGAGCTGCTGAAAGCCTTCAATAGCTACACCGAAATGGACTATGCGACCGCTTACCCGACCGTTCGCGAAGCTTACTCACATATGTACGAAGTAGGGCTTGGCGTTACCAATGCCGTTGTCGACCAGTTCCCAGACCAATTCGAGGTTAAAATGCCTTCTGAAATGCCTCAAACCGGCATGGGCGGCATGAGCCACGAGAAGTCTCCCCTGACAGACATTGTCATGTTATCCCTTGCAATTATGGCTTTAGCGGTTCTTATCCCTTTCTTTATCGCTCGCCGCAAGGCCGCGAAATAACGCTCAACCGTCTACGCTTTTGAGGAAAGGAGGGTTTGCCCCTCCTTTCTTTTTTACTACCATACGCCAAGGAGGAGCCCGAAGCATGAAGCATATAATGGGCATGACCGCCCTTCTGCTGATTATCGCATTGGTCTCTGCCTGCTCCAGCCCGGCAGCGAATAAGGAGGCAAAGCCGCAGGATATAAACTCTTCCGCTGCTGCATCCATCCCGCCTACTCCATCACCCTCACCGTCACCGCTTGTACCGCCGGATCTGCTTAGGGAGGAGGATCTCGGCATCATCCCGACAACCATCTCTATCCCTGCCATTGACGTCAAAGCTGCAATCGAAAATGTCGGAACGATGGAAAACGGCCAAATGGGCGTGCCTCAGCATATTGACGGGGTTGGGTGGTTCGAGCCTGGCACGAAGCCCGGCGCAAAGGGCAATGCGGTTATGGCTGGACATGTGGACAGCTTAACGGGACCTGCCGTATTTTATAAGCTGGACCGCCTTAAGGCCGGTGATGAAATAATCGTGTCGGATAAGGAAGGAACCACCCGCACGTTTATCGTTATGGATAAGCAGCGTTACCCCCGGGAGGAGGCGCCGCTTGAGGATATTTTCGGCTTTTCCTATCAGAGCCATTTGAATTTAATTACCTGCACGGGGGAATTTAACGACGAAGCCAAGACGCATGAAGAGCGTTTAGTTATTTATACGGAGCTGAAAAAATAAGAAAAAAGAGGAACGCATTTCACCGCGTGCCTTTGATTTTGAAAAAGAGCAAGCGTAATGTTGACTCAAAAGTCCCAGAACGAAACCATTTTCCAACCTGCTTAAATTGTACGAACAGTCCCGTTTGATTACCGCGAAATACTACGATACGCGTACACAAAGAAGAGAGCCGCAAACGATCGTTTGCGGCTCTCTTCTAAGCTTATTGTCTATTATTTAGGCATATTCCCGCTTGCGGTACCCATCCCGTCCGAGCTGTACGTATCGGAGTACTCCGTATTCGTTTTCTCCCATACATCCTCATAGGCGGAATGCCGCTTGAACTGCGCCAAAACATACGAACAGGAAGGAATAATTTTTCTTCCCTTTTCCCTAGCCTCATCGACAACGAAATCAAGCAATTGCTTACCTAAATCCCGCCCGCGGTACTCGCCATCCACGTACGTATGGTCAATGACCCACGTATTCACGTCAACTAGCGTATACGTAATTTTCCCGATGGTTCCCTTTGTCGTTGTTAAAATATAGCTGTTACCTTGCTTTTGCGCCCTAATTTCCTCTTCAACCGCGCCATACATGTCCCTATCCGTGCTCATGGCTGCTTGCACCTCCTTGAAAGTAAAACCCTCTTCCGATCAAGCCTTGGGTCTATACCTACTTACCCCAATGAGCATGCCATGAACCTCCACCTTAAGGAGAGCGCTTCAGATTTACTTGCCAGTATGGTTTTTTTCGCTGCGGTTGTTTTTATGGTCCTGCTGTTCTATCGTTTGCTTTTCTTGCTTTTCTGGTTTTGTTTCCTTAGTCTTTCTTTCCTTGATCTTCGCTTCTTTAATCTTTGCTTCCTTCACTTCCGCGGTCTTGGCCGTTGCAGCCTTCTCAAGCTTCGTTTTCTTGTCTGAAACCGTCTTTTGCTCCGCTTCGCTTTCAATGGAAGTGGTTACAGTAGCCGCAGTGGTTGCCGTTCCTTCACCGGAAGTAACCGCATCCTGCTTAGCTGTAGAAGAATCCTCCGCCTGCTCCGTTATGGTCGCCGAAGTTTGCTCTTCGGGAGCCTTGTTTTCAAGCTTGGCGAGCTTTTTCTCCAGCTTGCCGAAAGACTTTATGATATTTTTCAAAAGCGATTTCTGGGCTTGCGGGTTCTTAACCTTTTCCAGCGCGGAGGTAAGAGCTAAAATATTATGCTGAAGGTCGGATTTCACCTCAGCCGCCTGATGCAAATCTTCACCCTCGTTTTCTTCTTCCGCTTCGTTAGCAACCAATTCTATGGCAATCTGCTGGTTTTCAAAAGATTTTTGAAGGGCCTGTTCCGACTTTTCCGTTTCTCCCTTAGCATGCAAGGCTGCCGCTTCGGAAAGACGCTCCTGCGCGAATTCCGCGAGCAAGCCGGCCTCTTTCACATTGTCAGCTGTAATCGACAATCTGATGTTTTCGTATATGGATTTTATAAAATAAAAGAAATCACCCGGCAAAAGGTTTGGCGTTTTATCCGTTTTTTCTGTGCTTTCCGTAACCGCTGTCACAACCGGTGCATCTGCTGCAATCGTGGCAGAGGAAATAGGAGCAGGCTCCTCCCCGGAAGCTAGTACGCTGCCTGTCCCAACGCCTAACGCAAGCATGCCGATTAAAGCGCTCTTAGCAATGAAGGTATTTCTTTTTGATCCCGTTCTTCTTCTCTGATTCAATTCGTTTACCACCTTCGTATTGTTTTCTTAGCTGCAGCTGTATGTAAACAATACGGCAAAGTGACAGGGTTTCTGGGGGTAGCCAATTAACGCCTGTTCATCAAAGTGCAATCATTCTGAATAACATGGGTGCCATTACAGCGCGGAATCCATCTTCTTGCTTGACCTGCCATACCCGCTCATGGCTGCCCATGCGGCGGCGCAGATCAAAGCGGCTGCGAAGGAACCGGCGACGCCTGCGAGTTTATGGCCTGCAATAGCGGACCAAATGAGAATCGGCGGCAATAGCAGCCAAAACCGCGATAGCAAAGCCCCTTTCTGGGCAGCATGCCGTGACCAAGGAAATTGCGTGATAAACGCTTCCGCAAACCAATGCTTCCACTGAAGCTGCAGCCAAGTCATTCCTATTACCGTTAAGGCAACCACTAGAAAGGCCGCAATCGGTCCGGGGACAAGCGATACCGCATACACAGCCGCTGAAATAAAGCCAAGCCAGACGCGTATGTGCGTCATGCCTCGCAAGAAGGCTTTTAGCCTCATTTCCGCCAGCATCGTCCCTGCATCGGATTTTCGGAATATTCGCTGGGAATAACGGAACAAGTACGGCCTTTTCACCCGAATAATCGGCTTCGATTCAATAACCTGGCTCATTAACAGCTCTGTGCTGCGCAGGCGAGCCGCGCTCTCTGTTTTTACTTCCGCCTCAAATTGAATTGGCGTTCGCAGGCCGAGACGAAGCAGCAAGAAAAAAACGACTATGCCTGCAGCCAAGGAGATGCTCAGCATCCCTTCGCTTCTCGCCCAAGCAATCATCGGAATCAGATAGATCGCAATGAACACTAGCGTAGTCAACACTTCAAAGGATCGCTTTCGCCAGCCCTTTAGCCTGCCATTTAGCAGCTGTATGCTGAGCGCCATAATCATCCCCGTCACGACCGTAAAGCCAAAAGCTAAACCAAGCTGCAGCCGCGATAGTCCCTCCACCTTGATTAAGAAAGGCATCAGCAGCAAATAAGGTATGGCCATTACGATTATTTTCTTGCCTAATGTGTAGGCGATACCGCAGCGCTTTAACGTCTGCAGCCATTCCGGCCGCTGCAGCAGAAATAACCGGTCAGCCTCCTCCACGAAAATTCGAATCTGTCCCACGAACAATAGAATAAGCAGTATAACCGGATATAACTCGGCCCAAGGCAGCTTGACGACCCACTCTGGCATTTCCAGCAATGCCTCGCGGTATAGACCGCCACCAATAATGAGTCCCGGAATAAGCATATAAAGCCATACCGTCCAGTCGAGTACGCTTAGCCAAGCGCGGAGCTGCTCTCTTTGATTGCGCTTCAATCGTATCCAAAATAATTGACGAGGTGTCATCATCCTGTTCCGCCCCCTAGGTCAATGCGTGAAAGCATTCGAACAATGTCGCGTTCTCCGTGCAGCCTGCATCGTTTCTCACTTGCTCCAGGCTGCCCCGCGACACGACTGAGCCATTATTAATGAGAACAAAACGATTGCAGATACGCTCAGCGGTGTCCAGCACGTGCGTGCTCATCAGAACGCCTGCCCCGCGTTCCCGCTCGCTCTCAAGCAGCTTTAGAAAATCTGTCGTGGCACGCGGATCAAGCCCGACGAATGGCTCGTCCACAATATAAACATCCGGTTCCAGCAGAAAAGCAATGATCAGCATCAGCTTTTGCTGCATCCCCTTGGAGAAATGCGCAGGGTAATGATGCTTCTCTTCGAGCAAGCGAAAACGCTCTAGAAGCTCATCCGCTTTGTCCGCAAACTGCCGCTCTTCGATTCCAAATGCCGATGCCGCCAAATGCAGATGCTCCCACAACGTCATATACTCATAAAATACCGGCTGCTCCGGCACGTAGGCATAACGTTTATTTTTTCCGCCTAGCACAATCTCTCCGTTCACATGCGCCATTAAGCCGAGAATTGTTTTGATCGTCGTGCTCTTGCCCGCTCCGTTCGGACCAATCAATCCCACGAGCTCTCCCGGCGCTACCTCCAGCAAA
This sequence comes from Pristimantibacillus sp. PTI5, assembly GCF_048572955.1. Taxonomy (GTDB): domain Bacteria; phylum Bacillota; class Bacilli; order Paenibacillales; family Paenibacillaceae; genus Pristimantibacillus. Next base: position 3,419,709 of record NZ_CP183886.1, on the reverse strand, counting down.
ATATGACGAATGGTCGACTTGCCTTCCTCGTAGCCTGCCTCCGTTATCGCAGCGCGCAGCACATAGCCTGGCATGCTTGTATTTCCCGCTTTATTATCCATTCGTAAGCAACCGCCTTTCCTAACTAAATCATTACGATCTTTCTACGTTTTCCAAGAAAAATGAAGTCATATGCTGACATGTTAAACTACAATCGGCAGCCTTGGACTAGATCCTAACGTCCTAGACTGCCGATGTTTCACGGAGTAATGTTGGATAATAATTCCAATAAACATTGTAGCACGGAAACATTAGAATTTGAAATCTGCTTTTCGTTAGATAAAAAAAGCTGACACCACAGCGAGTGATGTCAGCTTCTTGCAAATAATTTTTTAGCACATTTACACACAAGTCAAACCTAATGCTTATCGCTCCAAAAGACCCGCTTCCACAAGGCCGTTTCGTATGCCCTGCTCGTCTACATGCGTCGTCACATAATCGGCAAAGGGCAGCAGCTCGGGATGCGAGTTGCCCATAGCAATGCCGAAACCAACCGTCTCCAGCATTTCTTTGTCATTCAGGCCGTCTCCGAATGCAACGGCATCGGCAGGCGTAAGGCCCAGCTTATGGAGCAACGCTTCGATTCCTTGTGCCTTTGAGCCACCAGCCGGGAGGACGTCAATTGCCTGCGGATGCCAGCGAATCAGCTTTAATTCGGAATGCAAACCCTCATAAAGATGCTCTTCATGGCTCTCGCAGTGAAGGAAGACTTGATAAATGCCATCCGTTTTCCAAAACTCCGGATTGAAACCGGGCAAATCAACCTTCAATGAGTTAACCGATTCTATAATAAAAGGATGATCCTCTTTATCCGAGAAGAAGTTATGCTCGCCTTCAAAGACAAGCCCGTGATTATGCTCGGCAGCAACCTTAACGAGCGCTTCCAGACGATGCTTTTCAATCTCGCGTTTATAAAGCGGTACGCCTTTGTAGACGACATATCCCCCGTTCAAGCAAACGAACGATTCGATGCCAAGCTGCTCGGCAAGCGGCTTAATAAAATAAGGCGCGCGCCCCGTGGCAATGACCGGCTCAACGCCGCTTTCCTTCAGCTCCGCAATGGCTTTGACCGTATCGGCCGGAATTTCCTTTTGCTCGTTGATCAACGTGCCGTCAATGTCGAAAAAAACAATTTTATAGCTCATTCTGCTCTCTCTCCTGTCCGTTGTCGCAGACGTATTACGCCTGTCCTTTTTTACAGTATAAAGAAACGGAACCGGAAAAGAAATCTTTGCTCCCTTCAACCAGCAAAAAAAAGAGCTTCAGCAGCAGCTGAAGCTCTTACAAAACCGAATGAAATTACCAGCCAAACGCTAAACCTTTGCCTGTCTCGATATACGTTTTCAAATTGCTGAGGATCATCCACCACTGGCCGTCGACCGTTTCCAATCCCGGGTGGTTCTCGGTAAATTGGTTGTTGGTCAGGACAAGCTTGGTCGTTTCTCCGACAGGCTCGAGCGTAAAGGTAATGGTCGATTCCAGCTCTGCATGATTGGGGCGGTATGATGGGCCCGGATGCTCTAAAAAGCTAATTATTTTATTCTCCTCATATGCTAAAATAGTACCATAAATATGCACCGTCTCATCACCATCCGTACCCGGGCCGACATAGCGGAAGGAAGAGCCTTCTTCAAAGGTAGAATCAATGACGCAGCCAAAAAAAGTAGCCCGCGTGCCTTCCGGCGATATAAACGCTGCCCACACCTTCTCGGGCGCTGCACCGATATAAAACTCATATTTGAATTCCATGCGAAACACTCCTTCTCATTAACAAATATAGGATTTGCAGCTGATAGCAGCTGGCGCTTTCTTTGCTTAGTATAACGTTGTCCAACTGGCTGGTATTGTAAAAACGCGACAAATCGATCAATAGGAGAGATTTATAGATGCCAAATCCAACGCAAAATCGCAGCATGGGTATACTCCAGCTAAGCGAGGGCGAGAAAAAATTCCAGCTGCGCCGCTACGCTCCATCAGAGAAGCTCCAGCATTTTGTTAAGCATTATTGGGTCGTGAGCTGGGATTTGACCGGCCAGCCTCCTTATCTTCAGGACGTGGTCCCTAATCCATGCGTCAATTTGGTGATGGAGGACCATAGAAGCGGCATTTATGGCGTTTCCAGCCGTATGTATACGAAGCGAATCGAAGGCAAAGGACAAGTATTCGGCGTTAAATTTCATCCCGGCGGTTTTTATCCCTTTGTACGCACGGCGCTCTCCAATCTGACGGATCAATCGCTAGCTCTAGAAGAGATTTTTGGCGCGGATGCAGCCGATTATGAGCAGCAGCTAAGGTCGTCGGCTGACCCCGCGGACAGGATCGCGCTTACCGAGGCTTTGTTCATCAAGCATCTTCCGCCGCTGGATAAGCCGATTATACTCGTCAATCAGATTATCGATCGGATAAAGATAGACCGCGAGCTGACTAAGGTGGAGCAAATTTGCGATACCTTTCAACTTAACAAACGAAAGCTGCAGCGTTTATTCAACCAATATGTCGGCATAAGCCCAAAGTGGGTGATCAAGCTGTATCGGCTGCAAAATGCGGCAGAGGCTATGGATACCGGCAGAGAGTATGACACGCTGAAGCTGTCTGCTGATCTCGGGTTTTACGATCAGTCGCATTTCATCAAGGATTTCAAATCCATTATCGGCAAAACGCCTGATGAGTATGCAAAGCCCGCTGCCCTGCAGGACATCCGCGCTTGACTGTATTCGGAAGCTTCCTGTATATTAATGGAAGAAACTAAATAGGAACGGCTTACGATGGAAGCACCCGTAAGAGAAGGCGTATATCGCCTATCTTGCAGGTGCTTTTTTTGCGTATTTTGCCGTAACCAAAGGAGGCTTTATTGTTCATGAAAATTGCTTCAAGGTTCACCGTTTTCGGTCTCGTCTTCTTGTTCCTGCTCGCAGCACCGTCCGTCATTTCTGCCGCATCGTTTGAATTCAGCGCTACCGCCAAGACAGCTTTCGACAAAATGAAAGGCGCCGCAGACAAAACGACAGCTGCCAAGCTAACCTCGCAGTATGCTGAGCTGCAGAGCGTGCAGAAGCTGACCCTCGACTGGGATAGCTGCATAGACAAGCTTCATTATCAAAACGAGGAGGCCGTGCTCGCTACCCGTAAACGGATAAAGGAGATTGACGCGAACAAGCTGCTTCAGCTGGAGTCCGCCGTCGCGCAAGCCAAGAAAAAGTACGAGCCTTTATTCAGACTCTACGATTCATTGAATCAGCAGCTAAGCATCGCAAAATCATTTAAGGATAAATTCGCAATAAGCTTATTGAAGCCGCAGGTCGAAACCACGAAAGCAGCCGTTCAGCTTGCCAAGCTGGATATTCGCAGCAAGGAAGCAGCGCTTAAAGAGGCGAAAGCGAATACGGCGAAGTCGATAAAGAAGCTTCGCGATCAGCTGGGCGGCATCGATTCAATCAAAGTGAAAATAAAAGCCTCCAAAAGCTCGGTCAGCACCACAAAAAAATACTTTACAACCGAAACCTCTCTTTTGAACCAAGCGGTGAAAAAAGGAGATGCGGCAGCATCCTCCGGTTCTTTGGCAAGAATGCTTTCCTATATCAAGTTAATTAATGAGCAAAAGCAAAAAACATATGCCTATGAGCAGCAAACGTCGAGTATCATAGCTAAGGTCGATGCGCAAATTTCCGGTTACAATTAACCGGAGGAAAGCAGCAAAAAAAAAAAGACGGCCCGTCAGCTGTATGCCGATTAGAGCCGTCTGTTCTTTTAGGAAACAGGAAACCAAACTTCAACGCTTGTACCTATGCCCAATTCACTGGATACGACCAAGCGCCCTTCGTGCGAGGCAACGATTTTATCCACCATCATCATTCCGAGTCCGTTCCCGTCACGTCTTGTCGTATGGAAGGGCTGGCCGATGCGCTGCTTTACTTCTTCCGTCATGCCGACGCCGTTATCTATAAACCGGATCCGCTGGTAACGATCGACGACATCCAGCCGAACAACGACCTCTCCTCCGAAGGGCAAAGCTTCCAAAGCGTTTTTCAAAATATTCAAAAACACTTGCTTCACTTGATCCCGGTCGCATAGAATCGTCGTCGCTTCCATAAACTCGCTGCGAATGACAATCCCGTTCATCTCGAATTGCATTTCTAATACGGATAAGACCTCTTGCAGAATCATGGCGCATTCTTCATCTTTATATTGCAACGCCTGCGGTCTTCCTAATATTAAAAACTCGCCCACAATAGCGTTCATTCGCTCCAGCTCCGACATCATGAGGTTGTAATAATGCGGGTTGGTTGTCTTGCTGGATAATTGCAGCATGCCCTTTACCGTAGTCATCGGGTTGCGAATTTCATGCGCGATGCTTCCTGCAAGCTGACCGGCAAATCCCAGCTTCTCGTTATTGCGCAGCAGCTCTTCAGCCATCTTCATTTGGGTAATGTCCCTTAGGCTGCCGACCACCCGAATAAGCTGTTCATTGTCGTAGATAGGCACCACATCAAGCATGTAATAATTCAGCTTGTCTGCTACCGGAATTGAAATTTCTTCGCCTACGCATGACTTACCGTGCAAGATAACCCGTTCAAAATAGGATCCAATCCTGCCCATGGCAAAAACGCTCGTACCTGCGAAAAGACGCTTCTCATGGATGGACTTTCCGAGTATTAATGCGCTGTTATCATTTATTTCTAGAATGGTGCCCCTGGCATCAGAAATAATAACGCCGTAATAATTCGTCTCGAGCAGCACCTGGTTCAGGATTTGAAGCTGAGTATTATGTTTGATCAACAAAAGCTCGCGCTCAATCGAATCGACGATTGTGCATAAGAGGGCAAGCAAATGGGGATGAGCGGATTGAATGTCGGTCATGAGCGAAAGAGTTCCTAGCAGCTGGCCGTTGTCTTCCGCGTGAATAGGAGCCGTATAACATGCGAGCTGGTGCAAGACTTTATGGAAATGATCCTCTCCTATAAGCTGAACGGGAAGCTCGTTTCGCAAGCACAGATCAACCGAATTCGTACTCAGCTCCTCCGAGAACCGGACACCCTCCGTGATCCCCAACTGCCTCACCTTGCTTATAATAGACGGGTTTCCCTTAAATTCAAGAATATACCCTTTGTTATCCGTGATCGCGACGAAGAAAGGATCACCGGAAACAGAGGATAAAAATTTATCTACAAATACGCTGATCACCCTGATCACGTCTTTGTAGATTGTGCGACGGGTTTCCAGTTCCTCGCTTGATAACCATTCTGTATATTCAGGGAGCGCGTCCGGATTTAGGCCACGCAACCGGCATTGATTATGTGAATTGATGACCAGATTATTATTTATCATGTTGTTCTACCAATTAACCTTTCCGAAACGCCTGCTTCCATATTGTTGGACATTATCCAATATTCTAGCTTATCTCTTCACAATCCTTCCCATATTTATTAAAAATCGCTTATAATTGCCGAATTCCAGCAATTTTGTATCCAGATTGTCGAGAATACGGTATTTTCCCAACAAAAAAAGCGATGCTTAACGGTACGGAACCGTTAAGCATTCGCTTAGCAAGCGATCTCTGCATTATTCTTTCGGCAAAAGCTTGACCTTCATATCATCGAGATAAAAGGTCGTCAGTCCCTCATAGCCGGAGTCGCTCCCGACAATGACATAAATCTCGCCTTGCTCGTTGGATTGGAGAGTTGTGCTGTATTGCATCGCTACCGGCTGGAAACCTTTTAGCGAGCTATTCGGCTGTACCATATTTCCGACGATTTTCATATCATCGCCTTCCACTTTCTGGTTGCCCTTATCAATATTCATGCGGTAATACATATGTCCCTCGGTGTCCGATTGCAAGGTTCTAGGCTCTTTGCTTACGAAGCCCGCTTTGATGCTTACCGCTTCGCCAGGCGCGCCGCCCACTCCCATCATCCCGCCGGCTTGGTCCGTATAAAGCTGGAAGGATAATGATGCTTGGTACATGGTATGCGGTTCGAGACCTTCGATTTTCTTCGTAACGAACATAAACAAGTCGTCGCTGCGATTCACTCCGCTAAGCTTTAAACCGTAGTTTGTTTTGTTTTTTGCGGTAGGCAGCAATTCTCTTGCGAATTTCAGATCATAGATATACGCATTATAGTCTACAGGCAGGTCGGCAAAAGCGCCCTTCCAGCCTTCGTCGCCTTGATCAAACGTATAATGGTAGGATAATCCGGACTCGCTCGTTTGCATCGAAATCATTTTTTTCTTCGCGTCCCAGGTCGTTTCCGCCCCAAGCAGCTGCGCTACGATTTTTGCCGGCACAAAGGTTGTGCCTTTTACAACGGCCACTTTTGCAGGCAGCTTTATATTTTTAACGTAACTGCCAACTACCGCATCGCTGTTGATCGTCAAGCTTACGGTTAATCCGTCGCGGCTTAATGTGATTTTTTTCGTTGCCGCATCCAAATGGATGGCTGCCTGCAGTCCTTCAGCCAAAGCCCTTACAGGAACCATAGTAACGCCGTTTGCGACATATGGAGCTGCAGCTAACGTATGCTCTCCGCGATAATCTATCGATTTGTTGCTGCCGATTTGAAATTGAAGAGGGGCAGACGGATTACCTGCAGCGCTGTATGAAATTCCTCCCGGAGCTAAGGCGCTTAGAAGTACGGCTGTCGTGAGCGAGGCTACGGCTATTTTTCTGTTCAGCAATTGTTTTAAGGTCATTGGTCTACCATCCTTTTTTTCGTCAGTCATTTTATTATACTCTACTAACGTGACCAGGACGATATAAGTTGCGGAGAAAATGATCCTTAATCCAATCTTAACTTGATGGGGGCAATTCGGGTATGCGGTGCTAATTCAAGCTCTGCTCCAAGTCCTCAAGCAGGTCCTCGCTATCCTCAATACCTACCGAAATACGGATTAGTCCATCAGTAATACCGAGTAATGCTCGCCTTTCTTTAGGGATCGAAGCATGCGTCATTCGCGCGGGAACGGAAATCAGGCTTTCTACGGCGCCCAGGCTTTCCGCAAGCGTGAAATATTTCAGTTTGCCAATGACCTCGGATGCCTTCTCCCCGCTCCCCACATCAAACGAAATAATGCCCCCGAATCCTCTTGCCTGCCGTTTGGCCAGTTCATGCTGCGGGTGGTTCGGCAAGCCGGGATAATGAATGCTCTGAATGGCCGGTTGCCCCGATAAATAAGCGACGATCGCCCGCGCATTTTCCTCATGGGCTTCCATTCGCAGACCCAGCGTCTTTAAGCCGCGGATGAGCAGCCAGGAATCCTGCGGAGCCAGCACACCGCCGACCGCATTTTGCACAAAATGCAGTTCCTCGCCCAGCTTATCGTTTTTTACGACGGCCAGGCCAGCAACCACGTCGCTGTGTCCGCCAATGTATTTCGTCGCCGAATGGAGTACGATATCCGCGCCGAGCGCAAGCGGCGTCTGCCAATAGGGCGTGCTGAACGTATTATCTACGATAAAGAGCAGCTGCTTGCTTTTGGCCCATGCGGCCGCCGCCTCGATATCCGTAACCTTAAGCAGCGGATTCGTCGGTGTTTCTACAAACAGCGCTTTGGTATTGGGCCGGAGTGCCTTTTCCGTTTCCTCCAGGCTCGTCGTATCTGCAAAGGTTGCTTCAATGCCGAGCCGGTTCAGCACCTTCGTAACGATTCGGTACGTTCCCCCGTATACGTCGTCGGTCAAAATAATATGGTCGCCTGCGCTCAGCAACGAAAATACGGCATGGATGGCAGCCATCCCCGAGCTGAATGCAAAACCTCTTGCACCTTCCTCCAAATCGGCAATATACTGCTCCAGTGCATGGCGCGTCGGATTACCGGTCCTGGAGTATTCGTAGCCTTTGTGTACGCCGATATCGTCCTGCTTATAGGTGCTGACCTGATAAATCGGAACGCTGACCGCACCCGTATGCGGATCAAATGGAATGCCTCCATGGATAAGCTTTGTTTTTCGCCTCAGCTTAAGCACCCCCGCTATAAATCTGTTTGCTTAAATACCGTTCGCTGCCATCCGGGAATATGGTCACGATCCGGCTGCCCGGCGCGGCAAGCTCCGCCTCCAGCAAAGCCGCATGCAGCGCAGCGCCCGATGAACTGCCGACAAGCATGCCTTCCAGCTGCGCCAGCTCCTTCACCCTTGCAAAAGCATGGTCATCCGATATGGTGTGGATGGCATCAAAATACGAGCAATCCATAAATGGCGCCAGCTTCTCCACGCCAATGCCTTCCGTGCGATGGGGGCCTGGCATCCCGCCGCCGAGTATGGAGCCCTCCGGCTCGACAATAACCGTTTTTACAGCCGGATTTTTCTCCTTCAAGTATTGCGCCGTTCCCATAAAGGTACCGCCAGAGCCTGCGCCGGCCACAAATACGTCAATGGCGCCATTCAATTCATGCCATAGCTCCGGTCCCAGCGTTTTATAATAGGTTACCGGGTTAGCCTCATTTGAAAATTGCCTAGGCGAGTAGGAGCCCGGTATTTCCTTCAATAGCTCTTCCGCCTTCTGTACCGCGCCGGTTATCCCCAGCTCCGTTGGCGTATTTACGATTTGCGCGCCGAGTGCCCGCATGAGCTGCTGCTTCTCGGTGCTAAACTTGCTAGGCACGACAAATATGGCGGAAATGCCGCGTCCGATTGCCGCAAGGGCGAGTCCAATTCCTGTATTGCCGGCCGTAGCCTCTATAATGGTGCCTCCAGGCGCGAGCTGCCCGGTCGCGAACGCGTGATTCAACAGCTCAATGCCGAGCCGGTCCTTGACGCTCCCGCCCGGATTTTTGTACTCTAGCTTGGCGTAAAGCTTTACGCCTTGCGGAAGGGTATAACCCGTAAGCTCCACCAAGGGCGTATTGCCAATCAGCTCATGAATATTTTTATACACAGCCATCCGCAGTCCCTCCTAAGACATTCCATCTCTTCTCATGCCAGTCGGTATATGGATCTATCCCCTTCATCATATGAAGCTGCTTCGGCATGTGTTTCGTTGTTCCGTGATTATTCCCTCGTTATGGGCATACGTCTCTACTATTAAAAATGTTTGATCGTTTAATACAAATATTCGATAATAACCAATTATTCCTCTATGTTATAATGCCTTTATGCCTTTTTATGGTTATTGAAACGGGTATTCCATTAACATTCAAAGGAGGCGTAAGCTTGTTAGCCGGACTGGCCGAGAAATTAAATAAGCCCTTTTTTGCTAAATCTTCATTCTGGCCCGCTCTAGCGACCCTCTTTTTCGGTTCTTTTGTAGGCATGTACCATGTTGTTTCGCTTAACGTATCCTTGCCGGGTTTTATGGGTATTTTTCATACCGATCTTGGGAGGGTGCAGTGGATCGTAACCGGATTTTCACTTGCATGCGGCGTTATCGCTCCTGCCGCCGGCTATGCGGAAAATCGTTTCGGCGGAAAAAAGGTTTTTTTATCGTGCCTGCTTGGGATTACAATCACTTCCTTGCTTTGCGCGCTGTCTTGGAATATTTATGCGCTCATTGCTTTTCGCATTTTGCAGGGCTTGTTCTGCGGACTCATCCAGCCGGTATCCTTAGCCTTTATTTATCGGACCGTCCCAGCTGAAAAGCAGCCGATGGCAGTGAGTATCTGGTCGTTTTCAACCATACTCGGAACGGCGCTGGCTCCTTCCGTAAGCGGCTGGCTGCAGGGCTATGATTGGCATTGGATCTTTCTTGTAACCGTACCGATCGGGATGCTGGCTTTCATTATCGGTATTCGAATCCTTCCATCCAGTCCAGTCAATAAGAATACCAGGTTGGACCGCACGGGGCTTGTGCTGGCCGCTGCAGGCAGCCTTTCGCTATTGCTGTCGTTTGGAAACATTTACGCATGGGGCTGGCATTCCGCCGTTTTTTGGATATGCCTGGTCACAGGCCTTGCCTGCGCGGCTCTGTTCGTTATCCATCAGCTCCGCGCGGATTCGCCCTTGCTGCAGCTGCGTCTATTCCGCAATCCAACGTTTGCGGTAAGCCTGGTCATCTCGCTCATTCTTTCCGTTGCGCTGTATTCGGGTATTTATTTCATCCCTCTTTACTTAGCGGAAATTCATGCCCTTAGCTCGTTCCATATCGCTCTTTTGTTTTTGCCGGGGGCCGCATGCCTGACCTGCGCAACCTTCTTCTCGGGGCGCTATTACAATAAGCTTGGTCCCGCTGCGCTCGCTATTGCGGGCTGCGTTATTCTCATTGCCACAACCTATCTGTTCAGCCGTTTGCAGCTCAGCACAAGCCTGCTGACGATTATGGTCATCATCGCGATCCGCAATACCGGAACCGGCCTGGCCCTAACTCCCGTTACCAATGCGGGAATGATGGCAATCCCCAAAGAGCTGAGCGGCCATGCCTCTGCGCTCATTAATTGGCTCAGACAAATTTTTAGTTCGATGGCTTTAGGCTTGTTTACCTCCTTGTTTTATGCAAGGCTTGCCGTTCATCAAGGCCGCATCGGTGAAGGGGAGGAGGTTTTTCCAAAGGCTTATACAATGAGCATCAATGATGCCTTCTTCATCTCCTGTGTGTGCATTTTAACCGCGCTGCCGCTCGCCTTCCTGCTGCGCAAACGGCAAGCAGGCTCTAAGGAAGCTGACCCGGCCAAACTCAAAAAGACTGTCCCGACAGAAGGATAAATTCCTGTCGGAACAGTCTCTTTTGATGCCGATATGCGTCTGTTTAATGCTTTCGCAGTTTTTTTGAAACCCAATTCCCGATGGATTGCATCAGCTGCACGAGTAAAATAAGAATAATAACGCATACGTACATGACATCGGGCTCCCAGCGCTGGTACCCGTATCGGATGGCCACATCCCCGAGACCGCCGGCCCCCATTACACCTGCCATCGCAGTCGCTCCAATCAAGCCGATTGTCGCAATGGTCAGACTGAGCACGATGCCTGGTCTCGCCTCCTTCAGAATGACCTTCCAAACGATTTGCCGCCTTGATGCGCCCATCGCTTGAAAAGCCTCAATGACACCGGGATTCACTTCGAGCAAGGCCGATTCAATCAGTCTCGCAATATAAGGCGCCGTATAGAATACAAGCGGCACGATAGCTCCTTTTACCCCGATTGTCGTATGAACAATCCATTTCGTAATCGGAATAATAGCAATTAATATAATAATAAAAGGGACGGAGCGAAGGATATTTATGACCGTGTTGAGCAAATGGTACAGCGTAAGGCTGGCGTAGATATGGTTTGGGCGCAGCACGACTAAGCAGATGCCGAGAAATAATCCGATTAAGGTCGAGAAGAGCAATGACCAGCCTACCATGGCTGCCGTTTCTCCCAGAGCCTCCGTATAAAGCACGCGATTTTCAATTAAGCTGTCTAAGAAGCTATCCAGCATGATCAAGCACCTCCACCTGCATGCCGTTTTGAATCATATACGCAATTCCTTGCTGGATGACCCTTGTATTGCCAGGCAGGCTGATAATGAGGAAGCCAAACACGGTGTCTTTTATTTTTGTAATATTACCGTACAGAATACTTGGCCGCAGCTGATAGCGCAGCGTTAAGTCCGCTAGAATCGGCTCGCTTACCGTTTCCCCGACGAATGAAATGCGAAGCAGCTGCCCTTCGCCAGCTTGGAGACCCCCTCTTTCAAGCAGTTCCGGCGGCAAATCGATATCAAACACGCTTTTTGTAAAATTTCTCGTCGTATCCGTGCGCGGATTTGTAAACAGCTCCAAAATGGTTCCTTGCTCCACAATGACGCCATCCTCCATCACGGCGACCCGATCACAGATTTTTTTCACCACATTCATCTCATGGGTAATGAGCACGATCGTAATCCCATAGGCACGGTGAATGTCGAGCAGCAGGTTCAATATCGAATCGGTCGTTTGCGGATCAAGCGCCGATGTTGCCTCATCGCATAATAAAATTTCCGGTTCATTGGCAAGCGCTCTTGCAATAGCCACGCGCTGCTTCTGGCCTCCCGACAATTGAGCGGGAAACGCCCCTCTCTTCTCCTCAAGGCCGACGAGCGACAATAACTCATTTACTTTCGTTTCGATTTGTTTTTTTGGAAGACCTGCCAGCACGAGCGGCGATGCAATATTTTGATAAACGGTACTCGACATCAGCAAATTGAAGTTCTGAAAAATCATGCCGATTTTACGCCGCATCATTCGAAGCTGCTGCTCGTTCAGCGCTGCCAGCTCCGTTCCGTTCACCCTTACCGTACCTGCAGAAGGCCGCTCCAAATAGTTGATGCACCGCAGCAGCGAGCTCTTACCAGCGCCGCTGTAGCCGATAATACCGAATATTTCACCTTTGCGGATATGAAGATTAGCGTCTTTTACCGCATGGACTTCATTCTTGCCCTGTTGATACGTTTTGCTTACGTTTTCGATCCAGATCACTCTATAACCGCCGCCTCTGCTAAAATGTTAAAAAGGTCCCTTCATCTAAGAAGAGACCTAAGCTATTATCCAGCTACCTACCAAGATGCAACAATATAAGTACCGTATTTTTCCTCCACGAATTTCTTAACCTGATCGGAATGATACGCCTTAATCAGCCGTTGAAACACTGGTTTATCCTTGTCTTCTGTTCTTACCGCGATAATGTTAACCCAAGGAGAATCCTTAGGCTCGATAAAAATGGCATCCTTTGTCGGCACGAAGCCTGCTTCCACCGCATAATTGGTGTTAATGACCGCTGCGGTTAAATCGCCAAGCGCTTTCGGAATAAACGCCGCGTCGAGCTCCTCGAATTTCAAATTGAGTTTATTTTCCGCGATATCACGTACGGTCGCTTTGATGCCCACGCCTTCCTTCAGCTTGATGAGGCCCGCATTTTCGAACAGAATTAATGCTCTGGCGCCATTCGTCGGATCATTAGGCAAACCGATAACGTCGCCTTCCTTAATTTCGGAAACTTCTTTGATTTTCTCGGAATAGAAGCCGATCGGAAAATTAAGCGTATTGGCGATCTTTACAATATCAAGATTGTTATCCTTCTTGAATTGATCGAGATAGGGCTCATGCTGGAACGCGTTGGCGTCTAACTCGCCTTCAGCCAGCACCTTATTGGGCTGCACATAGTCGTTGAATACGACCAGCTCGATTTCAAGGCCATCCTTTGCCGCGACCTCCTGCACTTGCTTCCAGATCTCCTCCTCAACGCCCGCCGATATTCCTACCTTCAGCTTCGCCTTCTCTCCGTCTCCTTCTGCTTCAGTGGAAGCTGGTTTGCTGCTGCATGCCGCAAGCGCGGCCGATAATACCAGTGTCAGAACAATCAACACGAATTTTTGCTTCATTTTCATTTCCTCCTGCTTGATGGTTTTTTTACAGCTCATGAACGGCTAAGAACAAAGAAAAGCCCTTACTTTACAGAAAACGGCCTCCTGCGCCGCCGTTCCGTAAAATAAGAGCTTTTAGTCGTCTAATCAGCTCAATAGTATATAATTCCGATGAAATTACTATAGATTAAATTTCGGCATTCTGTCAACGTATTTATGTAATTAGAATACTAACGCTTCCATGAATGACCAGGCCACAAGCGTAAACGGCTGACGCCGTCATTGCGGCAAAAGCTCGTTTCGCGTTGAAATATAAGCATAGTATAAGGATGAAATTTATACTTTCTTATATTTTAAGAAAGGCTATGTCATGATGAAAATGAACATAGCCCTCTTCTTATTATTTGCTTATGACTTTATCGAAATCTCTTCCTTTAACCGCCGTATGATTTCACGGATGGCTTCCGAACCAAGGTCTCCCCCGCCCCTTTTCCGGACGGCGGCCGTGCCCGTATTTTTCTCGTTCTCGCCAAGCACCAGCATGTAAGGGACCTTCTCCAATCCGGCTTCGCGAATCTTATAGCCCAGCTTCTCATTCCGCCCATCGACCTGCGTGCGAATGCCCGCTTCGGCCAGCTCTTGCTTTACCTGTAAAGCATAGTCGATATACTTCTCCGACACAGGCAGCAGCTTCACCTGGATTGGAGCCAGCCAGAGCGGAAACGCACCCGAGAAATGCTCCGTCAAAATCCCGATAAAGCGGTCAATCGATCCGTAAACCGCGCGGTGGATGACGACGGGTCGATGCTTCTGATTGTCCTCGCCGATGTAGGACAAATCAAACTTCTCCGGCATTTGAAAGTCCAGCTGAATCGTCCCGCATTGCCAGCTTCGCTTGAGGGCGTCGAGAATGTGAAAGTCGATTTTCGGACCATAAAAAGCGCCGTCGCCCTCATTCACGCGATATTGAATATTGCGGCTGTCCAGCACGCTGCGGAGCGATTGCTCCGCTTCTTGCCAAAGCTCCTCCGAGCCCATGGAATCCTCCGGCCTTGTCGACAGCTCGATTTTGAACTCGAAGCCAAAAACGTTATAAATATGGTCAATCAGCGCGATGGCCCGGCTGATCTCCTCTTCGATTTGATCCGGTCTGACAAAAATATGAGCATCGTCCTGGCAGAATGTACGGACACGCATCATCCCGTTCAGCGCCCCCGAATACTCATGCCGGTGCACCTGGCCGAATTCCGACATGCGAATCGGCAGCTCCCTGTAGGAATGCAGGCTGTTTTTGAAAATAAGCATATGCCCCGGACAGTTCATCGGTTTGAGCGCATAAGGCGTATCGTCAACATCCGTGAAATACATGTTGTCCTTATAGTGGTCCCAGTGTCCGGATTGCTCCCATAACCGCCTGTTCATCATGAAGGGCGTGCGTACTTCCTCGTAATCCCGCTGCCGCTGAAGCTCGCGGATCAGATTCTCCAGCTCCGTGCGGACAGTCATGCCGTTAGGCAGATAGAACGGCATGCCTGGCGCTTCCTCAGAGAACATGAAGAGTCCTAGCTCTTTGCCGAGCTTGCGGTGGTCGCGTTTCTTCGCTTCCTCGAGCAGATGAAGATGCTCCTCCAGCTGCGTTTTCTTCGGAAAAGACGTGCCGTATATCCGCTGCAGCATTTTATTGTCGGAATTCCCGCGCCAATAAGCCCCAGCAACATTTTGCAGCTTAAACGCCTTGATGCGCCCAGTGGACGGTAAATGCGGACCTCGGCAAAGATCAACAAACTCCCCTTGCTCATAGAGCGTGAGGACCGCATCCTCCGGCAGATCGCGGATCAACTCCAGCTTGAGCGGCTCTTCCTGCTGCGCAAAAAACGCAGCCGCTTCCTCGCGGCTCACTTCGCGGCGCCGAATCGGCAGGTCTTCTTGAATGATTCGGCTCATTTCCGCTTCAATGCTGGCAAGATCGTCTAGGGATAACGGCTTTTCGATATCGATGTCATAATAGAAGCCGTCATCGATGACCGGGCCGATTCCCAGCTTTACTGCCTTATTCCCGTAAATCCGCTTCATGGCTTGTGCCATGACATGGGCTGTACTATGCCTGTAAATTTCCAGCCCGTCTGCTCCGTCAAGCGTCACGATCTCCACCTCGCCGTTTGCTTGAATCGCCTCGTGCAAACCGACGAGCTTACCATTCCATTTGCCTGCGACAGCCTTTTTGCTGAGGCCGATGCTGAGCGATTGCGCGATTTGCTCCATGGTCGTGCCCTGCGGATACTCCTTCACTGTTCCATCTGGTAATGTTAATGCAATACTCATTATGCAGCCTCCGATCGAATGGATTGAACGCAAAAAAAACACATCTCTCCCGCCAAGGGACGAGTGCGTTCAGCTCGTGGTTCCACCCTCATTCGATCTGCTGCTCTATGCTGCTGGCTGACCGCCAGACATTTAGCTCATGCAAGATCCTTATTGAGCATCCGGTAACGGGGATGAGACGGTACGATTTACAACCGCATAATCAAACTGCGGGTTCAACAGCACGGCTGCAAAGGGGTAATTATACAATCGGTTACTGGGGAGGCTCTCAGCAATCGCCTCTCTCTCTGGACAGCCCGTATTGATAACCATGTCTTTGGTCAAAGCCTATTTCTGGGTAAATTGTAAATCGAACTCGTTAATTAGTCAACCGCAGCCAATCCCCGCTTTAAACCGTTGAAGAACGCTCATGCAAAAAATCCGAAGGCGAGCTGCCCGTACTGCGTTTAAAAATGCGATAAAAATATGAAACGTCATTGTAGCCCAAATAGTCGGCGATCTCACTGATCATCAGCTGCGATTCCGTCAGCATATAAACCGCCGTTTTCATCCGTTGATTATGAACATATTCGCTGATGGTTTGATTGGTGACGGCTTTAAACAGCGTTGCCGCGTAATTAGGCGTCGTGTTAATGACATCGCCAAGCTCCTCCTTCGTCACCTTCTCGCGGTAATGCGTCGAAATATACTGCTTCATGCTGTCCACCCGCCGGTGCTTCTCGGAGGAAATGATCCCTCGGTCCGACTCTTGATTGATGAAAATCAAAGCCTCCGTCAGCAGCGCTTCCGCCATTAATTCGTAATAGGCAGGCCGCTCCTTATATTGCGTCAAAATCGCCCGAAGCCGCTCCTGTATGACCTCAAAGCAGCCCAGCCTCCGCCGCAGCGGCTCTTGCAGCTGCAGAAGCGGAAGTCCGCACTCTGCTGCGGTTTTTCTAAAGTTGATCACGTACTTTGTGTGCACGACCGTGGGAATGCTTTTGCCATAGTACGGGACATGGCCCGGTATGAGGAGCATATCGCCTTTTTCCAAAATGACCTTCTCCTCGTTCACCCAATATACACATTTCCCATAGGTGACCAGCAAAAGATGAAAGGTGAACTTTCGCCCCTCTCCCTCCTCGTACCAACCCGCCCCGTTGTCCTGATGCACATCCAAAATTGCCAGCATAATGAACGCCCCTTAACGCTGTACTATTGTACATCTATTGTACTATAGTTCTCATCACGTTTCGACCTTCCGCGTTACAATGAAAAAAACGAGGAGGCCTACAACATGCTAAAAACAAAAATTATTTGTACAATGGGTCCCGCTTGCGACTCCGTTTCGACGATAAAAGAAATGATCCAGGCAGGAATGACCGTTGGTAGACTGAATATGGCTCACGGCGAATTAGAAGATCACGTCATGCGAATGAATAATATACGGCAGGCTGCGCGCGAGCTAAACACTTTCGTGCCGATTATGATGGACATTAAAGGCCCAGAGGTGCGGATCGGCAAGCTGAAGGAAGCTTCCTGCGAGCTTGTGATCGGCGAGGAGCTTATTCTGACTACAGAAGATGTGCTGGGCGATGCATCCCGTCTGCCTGTTAACTATAAAGAGCTTCCTTTGGTCGTAAAACCAGGCGACCGTATCCTTATCGACGATGGACTCGTCGATCTTACGGTGCTGTCCGTAGACGGAGCCGATATCCGTTGTAAAATCATCAGCGGCGGTACGCTGAAGCCGCGCAAAGGCGTTAATCTGCCGGGCATCAAAACGACGCTGCCAGGCGTAACGGAACGCGATGTCGTGCACATCCATTTCGGCATTAAGCATAATGTGGAGATCATTGCCGCTTCCTTCGTGCGCAAAGCGGAAGATATTTTGGAAATCCGCAACATCCTGGAAGAAGCCAACGCGAGCCATGTACAAATCATCTCCAAAATCGAAAATGAAGAGGGCATGCTCAATCTCGATGCGATTATCGAAGCGTCCGACGGCATCATGGTCGCGCGCGGCGATCTTGGCGTAGAGGTGCCGATTGAGGATGTACCGATGATGCAGCGTGAAATGATCAATAAATGCAATCTAGTAGGCAAGCCGGTTATCGTTGCGACCCATATGCTGGAGTCGATGCAGGTTAACCCGCGTCCAACGAGAGCAGAAGTGAGTGACGTAGCCAACGCAGTGATCCAAGGAGCAGACGTGGTCATGCTCTCCGGCGAGACTGCAGCCGGTAAATATCCGATCGCATCCGTACAGACCATGGCTTCTATCGCGAAAAAAGCCGAATCCATGATCGATTACAAAGAGCAGTTCGATAAAAGAAGAGCGCAGCAAAGCACAAACATTACCGAGGTGATCAGCCAAGGCGTTGTGAGCTCCTCGCTTGAGCTTAATGCCCGAGCGATTCTTACGTCGACGGAAAGCGGCTTTACGGCGCGCATGGTATCCAAATACCGTCCGAAAGCTCCGATTATCGCGATTACCCAGCATGATCATGTGCTGCCGAAAATTTGCTTGCTCTCCGGCGTTATTCCGGTGAAGGGCGATGCCGTTACCACTACCGATGAAATGTTCGAATCCGCTACGCGCAATGCGAAGCTGACAGGACTTATCGACACAGGCGACATTATCGTACTTTCCGCTGGCGTACCGATCGGCCAAGCCGGCGCAACCAACCTGATCAAGGTGACGGTGGTTTAAAAATATACGGAAAATCATAAAAGCTGCACCGTCCGATGACGGTGCAGCTTTTGTTCGATTTTGCCGGATCTTCAAGAAGCTTTCACAATAGGCATGCTTTCGCATCGCTTTTGGCACATATTATAATAATAACAATCATTCATCTGGAAGTACGGGAGGAATTGCAATGAAAAAGGAACATACGGTTCATTTCAAAATTATTCACGGCACGGAAACGAGGCTGCTGACCGGCCTGATCTATCTGGAAGAGAATACGCAGCCTACCCTTCAGGATTATGAGGCATGCCTGAAGCAGTGCGGGCATGATGTACATATCGAGAATCCTGAACAATTTATTTTCCGCTCCAACGATCCGAATAACGATTACATCATTGACGTGCTTGAAAAATACAAAAAAAACGACAAGGATTTACATGCCGACCACCTGGCTCAAAGCTTCGTAAAAAGAACGCCATTCCTTTAATTGGGCAATAACAGCTGCTAAAGTACCTATTCGCGAATAAGACCTTGGAAATATTTTCTTAATGGATTCACTATGCTATGCTTTCCATAGAATTAATAATATGTAAATGCAGCATGGCGAATGTCATTATGTTCCATGAAAGTTGGTGATTTGCGTGAGTACAGGCGAGAGCATCACATTAGTGGTTGTTATTCTTATTTCCTTGCCTCTTTTCCTGCTCGCCTTCATCGTTATTCGGCAGTCGTTCCAGGATAATCGGGAAATCAAACATATTTTAAAGAACGGTGTACCTTTTGATGCGACCGTAAGCTCTATTCGGCAAACCAACACCGAAATTAACGGTCATCCCGAGGTTTTTATAGGCCTTACGATTCCCAGAGAGCATGCGGAGCCCTATCGCACCATCATTAAGACCGTCATTTTCATGGTCAATATCCCTCAGTATCAGCCGGGCCGCAAAGTAAAGGTGAAGGTACTGGAAATGAACGGAAAGATCAAGGTAGCCCTTGAAGGCGCACAGGTATTTTAATCGTGATTACAGACAGAAAGAGCGCCCTCATGGGCGCTCTTTTTTATGGCGTCGCAACTGCTTTCGGTTTGCGAAGCAGCAAGGTGAGCGGTAAAGAAACGATGATAATCATTGTCCCCACATGAAAGACATCCTGTATGCTAAATGACAATGCAGCCGTCTGGGACACATTCCCCTCCGCCAAATGGGCAATCGTCTGCGCCGATAGGATCGAGCTGAACAAGCTGATCGACAGCGCCGAGGTTCCTTGCCTAATCCAATTCATCACCGCCGACGCATGGCCCGAGTTCACGCTCGGAACCGCGGACATCGCCGCATTCGTCACCGGCATATTGCTAAAGCCGATACCCATGTAACGAATCGCGACCCATACCGTGATAAATAAAGCGCTCGTGGCAACGTTCGCATGACTAAGCTCCCATGTCGCTGCTCCCATAAGAATCAGTCCGATAAAGATTAAGCGCGAAGGGCCAATTTTGCCATAAAGCCTGCCTGCCGCAAGCGAAACCAGCACCATCGCCAGCGTGCCGGGCAGCATGACGAGACCGGTTGCGAAGCTCGACTCCCCTTTAATATTTTGCATGAAAATTGGAACCAGCAGCGTGCCGGCATAAAGGGATATCGTGATGCAGCAGTTTACGATCAAGCCGTACGTAAACCGCGGAATTTTCAGTACGCGCAAATTGAGCAAGGGATTGCTGACCCGCAGCGTCCTTCTTACAAAATACGCGAGAACAACGATGCCCGCCGCAATCATGCCTAGCGTCTGCCAGCCTGCCCAGCCCCAGCTATGCGCTTCGCTAAAAGCAACCAATAACGCGCTGGTCCCCACGAGAACCGCGCCGAAGCCGATCCAGTCGAGTTTAATCCCGCTGCTTAAACGGTAGTTAGGAATAAATTTGGCGGCTACAATTACCGCGATAATACCAATGGGAACATTCAAGAGGAACAAGGATTTCCAACCGAAAATTTCAGCAAGCCAACCGCCGATGGTCGGACCAAGCGCCGGAGCTAGCATAGCTGATACGCTCCAAAAGCTTACAGCGACGGCTTGCCTCGATTTATCGATCGTTTGATAGATAATCGTCATTGTAGTCGGCATAATAATACCGCTGAAGAAGCCTTGGAGTATACGGAACACGATAAGCGATTCGATGCTCCAAGCAAAGGTACAGAGCACGGAAGTTAAAGTAAAGCCGGCCAGAGCAAAGACATAAAGCCTTTTGTAGCTCCATTTGTCTCCCATAAAACCAATAATCGGGGCAATAATGCCCGTAGCCATCATGAAGCCCGATAACATCCACTGCACGGTATTCAAGCTGGCGTGAAAATCATCCATAAAAATAGGCAATGCCACATTGATCGTAGTTGTACTCAACGAGGCCATAAAATTACCGAAAAACACGGCAACCATAACGGTCCAAAATGACGCTGTTGCTGCTTTTTGCGAGGTATCCACTTTTACGCTCCTAATCCTGTAGTTTGTCGAGGGCCTTCTTTATACGAATCTCATATCCGGTCAGCTCTTCCTTGAATTGCTCCATGCGCGAGATTTTCGTGTCGATCATCTCTTTTTC
Organism: Pristimantibacillus sp. PTI5; assembly: GCF_048572955.1. GTDB lineage: Bacteria > Bacillota > Bacilli > Paenibacillales > Paenibacillaceae > Pristimantibacillus. The sequence continues at coordinate 3,398,837 of NZ_CP183886.1, read as the reverse complement.
CTTCTGCAAAATCTTAGCCATATCGACAAGCTTTGATTTGCGCGCTTCAAGGTCCTCTGTCGTATGGTATTCGCTCTTTTGCTGCTCGATCGCCGTCTGAAACTCCATATACTGCTGCAGCTCGGCAAGCGAGAAGCCAAGCACCTCTTTCGCCAATATTATTTTATTAATCTTCGCAATATCGTCCTCCGAATACAGCCGTATGTTGCCCTGCGTTCTTTCAGGCGCAGAAATCAGGCCGATATCCTCATAGTAGCGTATGGCTCGTTTGGTTAAGCCCGTACGATTCGCTACCTCTTCAATTTTAAGCAAATGCAATTCGCCGCACCTCCGTGGATCTAATAAAATAAGCATACTCTTAGTGACAGTTAACGTCAACGTTAACTTTTGCGATTGGAAAAAGGATAGCTTATCCTGCCCTCTTCCAACAACGGACATTTATACGGATCGTAGTTTTACCACTTTACGAAATTTCATGTACGAGACGCATGAAACATATGAGGAGCCTTCTATTTCGCTCTTTTAGGTAAAAATCCCTCCAAAAAAACCGCCAAAAACTTTGGCGGTTTTTTTGCTAGCGCTTATCTACAGGAACCCAGCTTTTTACCCCGTCATCCTCGATAATGCCTAGAATAGCATCCGTAATATTCGTGTCCCTGAGAAGCGTGTCTCGCATTTTGAATTTAATGTCATCTGCATCTGCAAGCGATAATCCCGCCTTTAGCTCCAGCAACGCTTCTACATGATAATAACGCCCTTCTTGCAAAATACGCATCTGGTAAATATCCGTAACGAGCGGCTCGGAGAAAATAATTCGGGATACCTTATCTTCGATCTCCTTCGGAGCGGAAACGCCGATAAGACCGATCATGTTGTCGTATCCCACCCGGAAAGCGACACCAACCATTAACAGCCCAATCAGCATCGTTACGACGCCATCCATCTGATCGAATGCAGTTAAAGAGACAACGATGACGGCAATCATCGCTAGGAGCGCACCCGTAACGGCTACGATATCCTCATAAAAGACCAATCGTGTGGCCGGCGCTGAACGGCCTACGTTTTTAAAAGCTGTCGGAAAAAGCTGAAACCCATGCGCTTCGACTTTTGCTTCATGCAAAATTTCCTTCATCGCTTTTATTAAAATAAAACCGTCCACGACCAAGTTCACGATTAATACAGCAATATTAAGCCAAATGCCTTCATTTTCAACGGGATGGCGAAATAAATGCCAGCCTTCATGTATGGTTTCATAAGCCATAATGGTAACGACGATGACGGCAATCATGCAAAAAATATTGATAACACGGCCAAATCCGGTTGGAAACCGCGGCGTAGGTCTCTTCTCGGAGAGAATGCTTCCTACAAAAACGAACCCCTGATTGATTGCATCCGCAAATGAATGCATGGCAGAAGCGAACATAGCGCCGCTGCCGCTGAACGCTGCTGCGAATGCTTTGATAGCCGCAATAATCGCGTTGCCTATCATTGCAATTGCGGAAGATTTATTACCCTTCTTGATTAGTGCCATTAGACCTTGTCGCTCTAGTTTAGACTCCATGTGCTCCTCCTGAGGTACAGTTTTTATTGATACCTTACCACCATTAACCAACTTTGATTCACTTCATGCATCTAAAATAGGCTTTTTCTTCTTTCCGTGCTTGGTTTTTTAAACTTCTAGCCCTGCATCAATAACTTTTCGGTATCGCCGAACAAGCCTAAATTTATAAGCAATAGGCACCCTTTTTTCTTCCGTTCATAATTTATATAGTCAAATGACCATACACCATTGGAGGTTTATTAATGAATCGTGCATTTATTCCCCAGGGCGGACCTGGATTCCGCCGGCCTTTCCGACCGATCCCTCATCCATTTTTTCCACGGCGCTTTTTATTCCCGTTTTTCTTCTTTTCCCCGTTCTTTTTTCCTTTTTTTCGCGAGGATGGCGAAGGAGACCGTAACGACATGTATTATGCCCAGCACCAAACCCAAGCAGGAGATACCATGGAAAAGGTCGCTCATATGTATAACATGCCTCTCCCTATTCTTGAGGAGGCTAACCCACACATAAATCCGCAACAAATGCAGCCTGGTTCCACCGTCTATATTCCGCGTATCTCCCATATGTACTGCCACAAAACATACATGGAAAATGAAGTAGAAGCGCCTAGATACCCTGGGCAGCCATCGCCGTATTAATAAGCATTTTTTAACGGATCCAATAAAAAAGAATCGGCAGTCCGGGACATGAAAATCATGTCTTGGACTGCCGGTTTTTTTCCACCTAAGTTTTTAGTTATTTAAATGTCCCCATAAACCATTGTCAGTTCATAGGAAGCATGCGCCGGCCATGATGATGGGAGATTTGCCGACTAATTTTCTTAATTCCATTATGTATCCCGCGATGATCACTCCTCCGCTGCCTTCCATTAATTGTTATTCTAGAGTTTGGTAACTCTTTGTATTGGAATGCGGGGAGCCTCATTTGTTTATCCCTTCAACCAGGACATCTCGTACAAGGAAAGAAAAAATTTACCCTTCCAACACATCCGCCTCTAATTCGCTCGCAACCTCAAACATCTTGGGAATCACAGCTTCATTTGTGCCGGAAACGTAAACATCTCCCTGATAATAACGGAAAGGGATCTTCGCATCACCATAGCTCCACATGAAGAAATCTCCCTCAATGGACATGCTGGTTGAGCCTGTCACCGTAAAAACTGATGTATAGGAAAAATCAGGTTTGGATGCGAAATATCGTTTGCACTCTTCCAAAGATATGGTTTGGGCCGAATCTCCATTTTCCTGTAATGTTCTTGTAATTCGATAGCGTTGACTCATTTCATTGCCTCCATATTGTAATTTTGCCGAAAGCTTTTCCGCGGTGTTGAACTATAGCCACCCGTTAGCCTCAACAATGGTGCGTTTATTAAGGTTCAAAAGGTCTAATTGGTGTGCGATAAGCCAAGAGTCGTGTCGTTCATTGGATTTATCTATATTATCATAAAATTCACCCTCGTCACCTTGGTCACGGGCGTCTATTTTAGCTGCGATTTCTAGCATTAGGCCTATTCCCCTTTCGTTAGCGACGCATAAAGTAATCCTGCCGCTTTTATTTATTGTGTGTACCCACTCCTGAGGAGCAAGTCGAATGCCATCCTTCTATCTTTTCAACTTAGCGATTTCGATCAAGACAAGCCTCTTAAATCAGGCTTTACGGTAGATTAAGTGCCGCCATCTCTGTAAAATGTGTGTATCCCCAGCCACTCTGCTACCCTTCGTCATGCTATTTAAAATTTAAGTTGAAATCTGTCCACCCTATTTTAAATAATTAGAATTTATAAAGCGCTTTCAATTGGATATGATTGAACTGTTCCAATCGCCGGCCGAGTGGCTGGTAATGATAAAGCTCACCCAGGAGGGGTCCTATGAAAAAATGGTTGGTTACTGCTTTGGCGCTTATGCTCGCATTCGGTATTTTGTCCGCATGCGGTTCCGCCAACAATGAGGAAAAGACAAACGAAAGCAGCGGCAGCAAGAACGCAGCAGAAGACGCAGCGAAGGATGTCACACTGAACGTCATGTATTTCATGATTGAGAAACCGAAGGTTGAAGCATTCGAAAAAATGACCGAAGCCTTTTCGGCAAAGCACCCAAATCGATCATAGTATTATGGCCGCGCAAAAGATCAACAAAACGTACACACCCATCAGCCGGTTGACGTTGCCAAACATTCGCAGCTACAACGTGCTCGTGGACGGCAGCGGATGAGCGTTATTCCCAAGGGATTTCGCTTGAGGAAGCAGCGGCAGCCCTCAATATTACGCCGGAATATTTAAGCACCCTAGTCAACCGGGAGACCGGCAAAACCTTCACGGCGCATTTGAAGGAAGCAAGAGTCGCCCGGGCCAAGGAGCTGCTGCTCTCCGGCGAGCTAAAAGCCTTCGAGATTAGCGCGCGGGTCGGCTATGCGGATTCGAAATATTTTTGCCGCGTCTTCAAAGAGCATACCGGCATGACGCCGGTGGAATACCAGAAGAAACACTGAACATCCTGTACAAATTAGTATATCGGCGGCGGTCCGAAGACCGCCATCCTGCTAACGTCCGTTTATTCAACGGCCTCTCTTTCCCCCGCGCTGTGCCTTCAAACGATTGTTTTTATTTTTTTGCCAGCCTCATAACGAGGAAAACTCCTTCAACTATTAAGCCTAAAATAAAGCCTACCGCCACTGCTTCTAGAAAGATAACGAAGCTGGCTAAATCCTCCCAGCCTGTCACATCCTGCGAATAAATAGCCATCAACAGAAAACCGATAACCGTCCCGAGGTTTGAAAGCAGCCATAGCTTTTTCGCCCCTAACCAGCCCATAAAACTAAATAAAAAGGATAATACGATAGCAAGCACCATAAAACGGAAAGCCTGCATGCCGGTGAACGGCTGACCAAGTACAAGAAAACGAATAATCCATAGCAAAACGCTGAATAACAACGAGGACGCTCCGGCCAAAAGCCACCAGTTGGCACTTCTTTCTGCAGGAATTAAGCGCATCTCAGATAACCCCTCTCTCTTCTAGAAACCTTCTTGTTTATATAAACGCATAAAGCGCTTACTTTGTTTCGTTGCCGGCTTAAGTCAGGCATAATCCCGTTCTTATTCTATTCGCTTTGGCTTGTTATGATTAATGAAAAACATCTGTTCGATTAAAAAGAGAGCACCCCTCAAGGTGCTCTCTTCTTTTTTGAAGCTAGGACAGGTGCAGACTACTCCACGCCGTCATTAAAATTTTTATCGTAATGTTTATCGCCTTTGTGTTCAAGATCATTAAGCGTCTTCTCCAGCGTAGCTACGATTTCTTCCTTTGCCTGCGTCAACGTGTCATAGAACACAGCCTCTTCCGCGCCTACGATTTTGACGCCGCTAATCGCCTGCATGGACTGGAATCTCCTGTGATGATCAGCTAGATCGTCAATGGCCCGAAGCGTATGCTTCGTTTGAAGAAACAAGTCTTTGTGCTGCTGGTCGGCCAGCCTGTCCTCTAGTTGCTGCATTCTTGCATTCATCGGCACTATCCTTTCATATACGCATATTTACGAGGCATTGTCATGCCTATTTTTCCAATAAACTGCGCAATTATTCCCCCTATTTAAAGCAGCTCGCGCAAAGGTCCGCCTCCGCTCTCCTCTTCCTAGCTTCAAGGCTTTCAGTAAACGTTCAGTCCTGCTTCATATCTTCTTAACGTTACGATAAGACAATAGCAATATTCGAATGAGGCTTAGCACGAGCCCCACACTTCATTATTCCCTTTTTAGGAGCTGATCAACATTATAAATCTGACGAAAAAGAAAAAAATCTGGCTGGTGCTTACCCTGCTGCTTCTACTCATCGGCGGCGTGCTGTACTCGCTTGCCGACCGTTACCTCATCGAGCATGTGGAAGTAAAGATTACTGCCGAAGAAACACCCGTCGCTGCAGCAAATAACTCCGCAAGCGAAACCGAACAAGTGGAGCAGGATGATTGGAATTACAGCAGTGAGGATACGACGATTCAAATTAGTAAAGTGGAAACGGGCACTGGAAGCGATAAAATCACTTATTACGTCGCAGATGTTCAGCTGGAACAAGCGAATCTGCTGCAATCTGCTTTGGCTAAAAACGCATTCGGACGAAATATAACCGAAAACACGTCGACCATCGCGGCAGCAAACAATGCCATTTTTGCTATCAATGGTGATTATTACGGCTTCCGCGACGATGGGGTCATAATCCGAAACGGCACGTTATACCGGGATGAGCCTACTCGCGACGCCTTAGCGCTTCTCTCTGACGGTACCATGAAATCGTATAACGAAGAGCAGCTTTCCTCCTCGGACCTGCTCGCGGAAGGCGTAACGCAGACGTATTCCTTTGGTCCCATTCTCGTGAAGGACGGAACCGTCGTCGACGATTTCGAAAAGGTCGTCATCGACACGAATTTCGGGAATCGCTCCATTCAGGGCTCTAATCCCCGCACAGGCATTGGGATGATTGCCCCTAATCACTACGTGTTCATCGTCGTTGACGGACGCAATGAAAATTACAGCAAAGGGATGACCTTATCCGAATTTGCCCAGGTATTTAAAGATCTAGGCGCAACCGAAGCTTACAATCTCGATGGCGGCGGCTCCTCCACCATGTACTTCATGGGCAGGGTCGTCAACAACCCGCAAGGCAAACAGCAGGAGCGTGGTGTCAGCGACATCCTTTACATCGCGGAATAAAAAGTATTTTTAACCTTTACAAAGGAGGCTAACCGCCATGAATATATTAATTCCCTCCTACGAACCGGACGAGCGGCTCCTTTTTCTCATCAAGCAGTTAAGGGAGATCGGCTCATTTCCCATCGTCGTTGTCGATGACGGAAGTGGAGAAGCCTACAGCCAGCTGTTTATTTCGGCTAGAGGATTGGGCTGCACGGTCATCACGCATAACGAAAATAAAGGAAAAGGACATGCCTTGAAATCCGGTTTCCGCTATTTCATGCAAAAGGGCGTAACCGACGGCATCGTATGTGCAGACAGCGACGGACAGCATCTTCCGCAGGATATTATGAGAATCGCCAGCAGCATAGAGGAGCATAATCATCCAATCGTGCTCGGCTGCAGACGCTTTACGGGCAAGGTGCCGTTCCGCAGCCGCTTCGGCAATACAGCCACGAGGCTTGTCTATACTTTTGCGACCGGCAAGCGCATTTATGATACGCAGACCGGGCTGCGCGGCTATTCCGCCGATATGCTGGACTGGCTGTGCCGAATTCCGGGCGAGCGCTTCGAATATGAGATGAATCTGCTGCTCGAAGCGCCGGCGGCAGGCTATTCCTTTCATGAGGTGCCCATTGATACCGTCTATCTTGATCATAATAAATCATCTCATTTTAGGCCGATTATCGATTCCGCTAGAATCTATGCCCCATTCCTTAAATTCAGCATATCCTCTTTGTCATCTGCGTTAATTGATATTTTGCTGCTTGCGCTGATTCATTTCTTCAGTTCAAGCCTCCTGCTCGCTGTACTCGGTGCAAGGCTGACAAGCTCCATCTTTAACTACACGATGAACAAGAGGTTCGTATTTGACAGAGATAAGCCCTCGGCCATCCGCATCTCCATGCCAAAATATTTCGCGCTCGTCATCCTCATTTTATTATTGAATTATGGCCTTATGCATGTATTCAATGAGCGGATCGGCGTGCCTTTGCTGGTAGCCAAGCTGCTTACGGAGGCTGTGTTATTTATATTCAGTTACTGGGCGCAGCGTAAATTCGTATATTGATCCGAGTCGGCGTTTTCAAGCATATGCAGCTTCGCCGTCCTTTGGCGGTTTAAGCTCATTTTGCGGAAATAGATAAGATAAGCGCATTAATAGGTGAAAACCTAGAAAATTTTATTTGCAACGAAAAACCGGGCGAGGCACACCGCGATGTTCACATTGCGATGGGCTTCGCCCGGTTTATTTTTGGCATCGGATGAAATTAGAACGCGGCGGCAGGCTGTTTCATTTCCCTCGGAAGCTGAAAGCTAATTCCCTTCGCTAACAAACTGTTCAGGAGCGCTTTGAACGGGTCAACCGCGATCCAGTCGTGAATCAAAATTATTTCATTACCCGCAGAGCCAAACGGCCTGCTCCCTTCACTTGAAGAGACTTCCAATCCCAAATCGAACGTATCCTGCGTGCATACCACGTGGAGACCCTGCTTCAGGCTTGCTTCGTCCTGCGCCGCGCAATGAATGTTTTCAAAAGCAGGCTGTTGATAGCCAAGCTGCTCCAGAGCAAGCTGAATGCCGGCAAAATGCTCCTGATTCTTATCGTCCTGCATAAAAGGAAAACGAAACACTTTGATCGGCCTGGCGATATCCGTTCTTGCATAAAGGTCATCTATCAGACGGTCCGTTCGCTCAATCTGTCCTCGCGCGTCCATCAAGGAAATCGTTGAGAAGTCCGCAAAGTCGTAGCCTCGATTTCCGATTACATGGCCCGTTTGGATAGCATATAATGCTGCTTCTAAATTTTCCTCTAACGCCTTGCCAAGACAAAACCAAATCGCACGAATGCCGTTTGCGTTCAAATAAATGATTTTTTGCATAAAATCCTCGGCAGGACCTTCTTCTATCGTGAGGTACGCCGCTCTTTCCACCGCTAACATAACCAGAAACCTCCGTTTATCTTTTACTGCCAACTATCAACATCTATGTATTATACCTTATATTTTAATCTTTGTTTGATCGCTTGGTAAAAAGGTTATTTAAAAAGCATGTGATCCAACACAGCTGCTCCCACTCTCGCTCGATCCCTCACCGCCACTCTAACTGCCCGCCCGGCCGCTCGACCAAAACGGGCGGCCGCCCAAACAGCTCCAGCTGCTTAAACGACCGCCCGTTTATGTGGGCTCTGCCGAAAGCCCCTCAGGAATGCTTCCTGGCAGAGTTCAATTCATTCTCGTTTTGATGCCATTCCTTCAGCATGCTTTGATAGAAGCTGCTCTCCTGCGAGCTTAGCCCCTGCTTGTTTCCCTTAATGATCAAATCCCCAATATTCCGTTTTAAAATAATACTCCGACGTCCTAACATGTCCATGTAAGTCAATGAAATTCACCCTCCAGCTTATGTTTTCCAATCGGTCTATTTAAGTATAACGAATACTAAATCGATTGAAAAACAGCGTCAGGCTGCCCTATTTCCAATAATTCCGTCTACGGCGGATTGAGGGGGAACCACCCCTACCCGTTCGGAAACATCCTGCCGTATCCTCCCAATAACGCCCTATTCATTTCATGGCAGTCGAAGCGCGAGCAGGTTATGGCCCAATTCCCTCATTCTTGATATGGTTCGTCTTCAATTCAGAGCGGCGAAGATTAATCTTTGCTTTTACAGTTACAGGCGTGTTTGCAAATAACTCATTCCATCTGCTCGCGAGCGGCAAAAATTGCTTATATCGCTTCCGGTACATTTGCTCTCCGAAGCCACACACATCCACCCCAAACCTTTTCTGGATACTTTGGATTGTAGAGGTCATTTGCTCCTCCAGGTACTCGGAACCGAGCTTCTCCACCTGCTCGTACCCGGAAACCTTCGTTATATCAATGGACTCGTCAACGCTCCCGATTAAGCCATTCCCCTCCAAATTAATCTGAAGCTTCAACTTCCCCTTATCCATGAAGGCTTGAATATCAGATTTAATACCAAGAAGACGAACAGTTAGATCTTGCCGATGGCCCGGAATAGAGAGATTAGTTCCTTCCACCTGGTTCCGCGCCATTAACACCATCCTGCTCTCCTCAAGCGTGATAAAGCCAAGCAGCTTGTCCCCGGAGAAAACCCCCGCTCCGGATAGAATGACGGATGCCTTTGGCGTAACCGACTTGATGCTTTCCAGCGAATTCGCATCCTTGAAGGGGCCCTTGAGCGAGATTGAACCGAGGGTCAGCTCCCTTCCATCCGCAAGAATAGCTTGCGATACATCATACAACCTGGATTCTGGGATTCCTCCCCATGATTCACGGTAGCTTTCCACTTGGGAGACAATCTTCGACGAGGTTTGCGCGCCACGAGGATAAAGAACCTTCAAGATTTGAGAAGCATGAACACCTTCCGAGACCAAGACTAAGACATCCTCCCGGATGTATCTTGTCCGCTGCAAGGGGTCTAATATAGACGATAGACCTTGGCGGGCCAGCCGTTCGTCGACGATAATAACGCCAACGTGCGAGATGAGCAGGTTACGATCCAAACTTTCGTTAAAGCGCGTAACGATTTCAGCCAATGTGTTACCCTCCATTGACTGAACAACGGAAGGCACCGATTCCTTTTTCTCATTTAATTGACCGGCAATCATCGTCTCAATGGTTAGACGCAGCTTCCCGTTATGCCCCGGCTCCAAAGCCACACCGGTAATCAGGGAGGTCTTATTCAACTCCGTATTATCCCAACAGCCGGACAAAGCAAGAGAATTAACTGACAGCATAAGGAAAAAAAAGAACCTACCCGCTTTATTCACGGTTTTCCCCTCCCATTTTCCTCATTTGGCAAAGGGGTTTGGAAAACCAATAGCGCATCCTTTTGCCGGCCTAAGCGAAAAGGAACAAACGGAGAAAGATAAGCAACCCCAAAGGAATGCAATCTGACTAAATGAATCAACAGAAATACTGCACCTAATATGACCCCATAGAAACCAAGCAGTGCAGCTAGAAAAATAAAACCAAATCGCAGAAGCCGAACATTGGCGCCAAAGGTATAGACGGGAGCAACAAAGCCGGAAATCGCGGTTAAGGACACCACGATCACGTTGATATTGGAGACAATGCCCGCTTGAACGGCTGCTTCACCGAGCACTAAAGCTCCCACAATGGATATTGCTTGGCCAACGACCCGGGGCATCCGAGTGCCTGCCTCACGCAAAATTTCAAACGTGATTTCCATCAATAAAATTTCGATAACCGCTGGAAAGGGGACGCCTTCCCGCTGCCCCACAATGCTTGTTAACAGCACCGTGGGTACCAATTCGGCATGAAAGGTCGTTATCGCTATATAGAGGGAAGGAACGAATAGCGAGAAGAAGAAAGCCAAGTAGCGCAATAAACGCGTAAAGGTGCCAAAAGCAAACCATTGGTAGTGATCCTCCGGTGACTTAAAGAAATCGTTCATGACTGCCGGAACCACCAAAACAAACGGACTGCCGTTCACAATAATGGCTGCCTTCGCCTCCATAATCGCAGTGCAAACCGCATCCGGCCGCTCACTGCTGTAAACGGTTGGGAACAAGGAGAAGCGGATCGGTCTAAGCAGCTCTACTAAATTTCCGGAATCAAGCACGCTGGACATGTCGTTCGTTTGCAGTTTTCTTCTGATCTTTCGAAGCACCTCAGAATCTACTGCTCCCTCCAGATAGGCTAAATACACGGGGGTTTGCGATTTATCACCCACTGTGTATTTTTCAAAGCGCAGCTGCTCATTGATCAGACGCCTTCGAATTAAGCTCATATTCGTATCCGCTGATTCCGTAAATCCGTCCTTTGGCCCTCTCACAACGGTTTGAGTGGTTGGCTCAGCGACGGATCTGGCATCCAGCTTCTTCACATCAAGAATCAGCATGAAGGAAGCCCCCTCTAACGCTAATCCCGCATGACCGGTAATCAGCATTGACGCAAGCTCCTTTAAACTGTTTATAAAAACGGCAGACAGCCCTCCATAATACTTCTCTCTCATATCCTCCAACATAGCAGCACTGCTAAGCTCAGGGCCCATATTGCTATGGGATACCGGTCTTACGATGTTGTCCATGATAAAGGGTACGCTCGTCATTGTTTCCAAATAGCAGAGCAGCCCAACGGTTTCGCCAACCCGAATCGGCACTACCGCGAGATCATCCGTATCACCGAAGACCTGCGTTAAATAGGAGCGTACATGTTCGAGCGACTGTATAGACATGTTTTTCGAATCACTCTGTAAGGCATTATTTGTTAAGTTCACCCGCTATCGCCTCTCTTTCGCCTGGAACGAATCCAAATCAATAAACCCGTAATAAGCGGAATTACAAACTGAAACGGAATATGCAGGCAGCGGATAACCAAATGAAGCCCTTCCTCCGTGTGCTCGGCAAAGTTGTGTGTAACCATTAACGACATGGCCCCAATCAACAAGGCCAGAGGATAGATGTATGTTTTGCTTGCCTTCCCGAAGATAACCCAAACCCCTTTGGTTCCCGCATATAAAAAAACAGCACATTTCAGAAAAACGACAACAATGATGATCAACGCGACAAAGGCGTCCATACGGTTTATAAAATCCGAAACATTAATGAGCCTTGCCGCATCCAGCAAAGGAAACGTGGAATACTTCTCGTATTCCATTCCCATCGCCCAGATCTGAAGCAGATCGGAGAGGCACAAAATAACGCCTGCGGATATAATCGCTGCCATTCCCGCTTTGCGAAAAGAACGCTTTCCCATCATGCGCGGATACAGCACTAGGAAAACGATCAATTCTCCATAAGTAGTCCATAATAAGCTTGAAAAGCTCGTTTTGATTACGGGAACAAAACCTTTCGACAAAAAAGGAAGCATTCTTTCCAGCTCAAGCGACCCGCTCATAAGCAAGAGCACTGCTATGCAAATAAAAAACAAAAGTAACAACGCGATAATTGCTTCTGATAATCGCCCCAATGTCTGTGCACCGCCATAGGCTGCATAAGCGATAATCAACGCAAACAGAACAATAACGACCTCCTGCGGGGTTCTACGTAACAACGTCGTCATGACCAGCTCCAGCATATCCCGAATGTTACGGGCCGCAATATAAAGAAAATAAACGGTGTAACAAAGCACGAGTGATTTTCCGATCACAGCTCCCCACGCGTTGACGAGCAAAGCATACAAGCCTCTCTGCGATTCAGAGTTAACTAAGGCCGTATAGAATAGAAACAACAGGATCGCTGGAAGGACCGTTGTGATTGGAACCAGCCAAACATCCGGCACGATCTTTGGTGTACCAAAGATAATAGACGTCCCTAACAGCAATACCATCATGAGGCTATAGATTTGAAATCCAGTCATTTTATTCATCGCTTGTTCCTACTGCCGGGCGTTCACCGCTTATGAGCCGCGCCCTTTTACGAGTCCGGGCTCGTTTCAAGCTGCGCAAGTCCCGAAATAATGCCATTATAAAGGCTGCTGCAATCAAGAGATAGGTTGGCCAGCCATTATCATTCAACGACTGCTTGCCGAGGGCAGCTCCAAAATTTTCTTTAAATACATCCATATCCAACAGAGCAATAAGCAGCGATGCCAAAATAGAAACGGCTAAAACGCCTATAGTCGTCATTTTGAACAGCTCCGTTTCTAGTTCATTTATTTACCTTTTCATACTTTTCACTGTTACAGCTGGAAATATGTAAAAAAATCCGTTTATAAGGACAACAAAAAACCACAACCCCCTACAGGGCTGTGGTTTATCGAAAGATTAAGCTTTACTTATAATCTCATCTATTTCGCTTTTCAGTAATAGATATCTGTGGACGCTGCGGTTAATCGCAACTTTCGTCAGGTTGTGCTTTAGCACATATACCTTCATCTGATCCTTTGATAGGCCTAAAAGATCTCCGGCTTCGGTAACCGTTAATACCTCCTGCTTGCTCGTCGCATTAAACGTCTTCTTCACCTTTAGATCCCAGTCTTCAAATACTACCTGCATATTTCCGACTCCTTTATCATAGTCAATGATCGTTATTGACTGCATCGCTTTATTATACCACGAACAGCCGCATAACTTAACCCGATAAAAATTTAGGGTAAATAAAATAATAAATGACGAGTCCTCAATTCGCCTTCGGAAAAATAAGGTTGAACTCCGTTCCCGCTCCAGGCTCGCTCTTCACCGTGATTTTACCGTTCATTTTCTTTATAATCCCGAAAGAAACCATCGTTCCAAGGCCCGTCCCTTTTTCCTTTGTTGAATAATACGGCGTTCCCAGCCGCTTTATCTGATCAGAGGACATTCCGCTCCCATTATCGCTCAAGATCACCCAAGCATGTTGATCACTGATCATCGTTTTCAGCTCCAACAGGCCTCCGCTTTGCATCGCTTCAATAGCGTTTTTTCCGATGTTCACCAAAGCCTGACGAAATTTATACCTGTCCCCCTGAATATGAAAAGCCTGCTCTTCCTCCGTCATCACTTGAATTTGAATATTATTGTAATTCGCGTAAGTCATGAGCACGTTCGCTAAATAACGCATTTCCTGATGGACATCAATCGCTTCAACGACCTCCGGATCCGGCTTGGCGAGCGAGAGGTAATCCGCAATAATCGACTCCGCGCGGTCTAATTCCTCAAAGCAAATTTTTTGATAAAGTAGCCTCTTGTCCTTATCGAGATCAGCCGATGCGAATAGTTGAATAAAGCCTTTTATGGTTGTAAGCGGGTTTCGAATTTCATGCGCTACGGAAGCCGCCATATCACCGACAATTTTCATTTTCTCGCTTCTCACGATCTCCTCTTGCATCATAAAGAACCGATGAAGCATTTCGATTAAATACACGCATATCCCGGCAATGAACCCTTGCAATATATAGGTTTGCACAGTGACCCCTGGTTTATTCACAAGCAGATCCAACAACCCCGTAACCGAAAGGTATATGCTAAAGGTCATCAGCTTAATGAGCGTGCAATAAATAATCGCAACGGTTATTTTTCGTATTAAACTTAGAGAGCTATAGCTTTTGTACAAAAAGATGAAGACTACAAAACTTGGCAAAATCGAAAGAACATATAACCAATCATTTGGACTGTCTTGAAAATAACGGTACAGAAGAAGAGTGGCATACAGGAAAATAGAAACCTGAACGCCCCCGAACAGAGAACCAATCGCCAAAGGAATCGACCGGAAATCATAAATTAATCCATTTAGATTGATTGGAAACGACATCGTCGTTATGATGGCAAGCGAGAAGAGAACATATAAACAGAAGCGATACAACAGCTTGTTGTTCTTGATTTTGTAGATATAGTAGTACAAAGCTAACGGAGAACAAATAATGAAAATATTCAGCAGCAAATCCTTTAAATATTCCATCCTGTTTGCCCCCAATAATTGGTTATGATACAATGTTAGCTTTTGTACCATTTAAGCTGATATCAACCATAATATATCATAATCAAGAAGAGAAAAGACATCAAAACAATAGAAATCGCAGAGCCGGATAAATGATATAATAAGCTGATTCGCAAATAGACCTTTCGTACGGGAGACTTCTTCTTGATAAAATCAATCGAAACCATGAACATTGCGGAGTGGCACGCCCTTTTCGGCTCGCGTACCGCAATTTTGTCCGATCATATCCGAAACGCTGCCTTTGTACAGGCTGCCCTTGCAGCCATTCATCAAATAAAACCCGGGCTTGCGCCCGAGCGCGACCGCTTTTTCGAGCTGCATGCGCATCTTCATATCCTCTTGCTGCTGCTCCATCTTGCGCCGAACCAGGCACTGCGGCCGGGCGCTTTTATCGGTTTTCACACGCATACCGCGATTTCCGAGGTGCAGCTGAAGATCACGGGCATTTTGCAAAATAAGCCCGAAACGGCAGAAGGTACGGCCGACCGCCAGCTCCTGACGGAGACGCTCTCCTTCTTAAGAAGGCAAATGCTGATAGAGACAGGAGACAAGGCTTATTTCAGCGACTCGTATTTTGGGCTTTGGCATTGCTGGATTGGGCCCGATCAACCTCAATCGCAGCTATATCTCGAGGAGCTTCAGCATCTGAAAGAGGCTCCTAGCCAGCTAACCTCCGCTCTCTCCCGCTGCCCTTGGCTGCTAGCCCAAGCTTGGATGAACTTCTTTCTCCGCCGAGATCAGGAAGCGCTGGCCTTGCTGGCCGAAATTAACAGCGGGTTTGGGCTCCGCGGCAGCGACCTCTTCCCGCTTTTGTCCGCGATGGCCGAGGCAGGAGAGTGGCAGCGCCTATTGGAATGGCTTGCAGAAACGGCGCCGCTAATGGAACGGCAGAAGCTCAACAGCTTGGAACTCTTTTATGGCTTTTGGGACGGGGTCATCGCGCATATTCCCCATGCCGAGCAGCAAATGTGGGGACCTCTTTTCCGGCTGTCGCCGTCCATTTACGAGCAAAAGCTGCTCATGCATGGCAAATGGCAGCAATGGATGGACTACCAGCTCAGCACGGGGACCGATCCTTTCGCGTACCGCGTCGGCGTTTTTGCGCCCATTGAGAAGCATGCGCCCGAGCTGCTGCTTCCTTTCTACCATCAAGCCGCAGAATCCTATGTGCTGCTCAAAAACAGAGCCGGTTATAAATCTGCGGTCAAGCTGCTGAAACGACTCGCTAAGCTGTATAAAAAAAGAAAGGACGAGGAACGGTGGGAGACGTTTATCGCTGCCTTCGCTTCACGACATAGCCGGCTTCGCGCTTTGCAAGAGGAGCTTCGGAAAGGAAAGCTAATTCCATGAGCTATCATATAAAATCCTTCACGGTACACGTTAATTTAACGACGCATGGCGATGCCCTTCTATACGGGGTTAACCACACGGATGATTACTTAAGCGGCATCAGCTTAAAGCACAGCTTGTTTGCCTGGCATGAGGCTTCCTTCTATGGAACGGAGCTGGAGCTCCAGCAGGTGCCAGGGCTCGAGCTCGTGCTGCTTCCTGCCGAGCAGGTCATTCCGTTTTTTGCCGAAAATAAGATGCTTGAGCACATTTCATGGCTATGGGGAGAGCAAGCCGGGCCGCTGGTTAAACTGGCACCTCTGCTGGCGGCTGAAATCGAAGCCAAGCATTATATGCCCAGCTTCTCCGCTTTCCGGTCCGGCAAGCTGCAATGGACGTGGGACAGCCCCGCGCTGCATAAGCAGATGCAAGCCGAAGCTTCTGCCTTGGATGCGGATTCCGGTTTCCTGAACGGCCTGCAAGCCGCCTTCTCCGCGGCCGTATTCGATGTCCATTACGGGACGGAAACGGCGTCAGCCGATTTACGGAGGGAATATCCGCTCCTATTTGCCAAGGACCATGCGGCGGCTGCGGGGATGGATGCTCAAGCCTGGCTGATCTCAATCGGATGGAAGGCCGATCAAGCCCCCTTCCGTCCCATGCTGCAGCTCGTGGAGCCGGCGGAGATGGAGGCGCCTTGGCAGCTTAAGCTTATTTTGCAGGACAAGCTCGACCAGGCGGTGCTTACGAATGTGAGGCTGTCGGAGTCTGGCGAAGCCTTTGGCTCTTGGCCCGCTTCTTGGTCCGGCCCCGTCCGCGAGCGGTCAGCCGGCTGGCTGGAGCGCCTGCGGGCCTGCTTATCGCCCGAGCGGTTCGCCGGACCACGAGAGGATATTCTAAACGCTCCGCTCGGCAATGATGCCGCTTGGCGCTTCCTCGCCGCAGACAGTGCTCGCCTATTAGACGCAGGCTGGCAGGTGCTGCTTCCCGCATGGTGGGAAGCGGCCAGCCGCAAGAAGCCCAAGCTGCGCGCCAAGGTCAGCTCGCGCGCGGAGAGCTCCGGCGAATCATTGTTCGGATTGGATACGCTGATCGACTTTGATTGGCGCATCGCAATCGGCGAGACCGATCTCACCGAATCCGAATTCAATGAGCTTGTGGCCCGCAATGAGCGGCTGGTCCGCTTCCGCGGCCAGTGGATTTCGCTCGACCCCGCCCTGCTGGCGCAAATTCGCAAAGCGATGTCGGGCATTGACCGCTCTGAGGGCCTGTCCTTCCAGGACGTGCTTCAGCTTCACCTGCTCGGAAGCGGCGGTAGCCCGGAAGATGAACAGGCCGAGCAGGATGCCGAGCAGGAACAGCGCATCCAGCTGGAGGTCGAGCTGAACGAGCATCTGATGAAGCTCGTCAACCAGCTCAGCCAGCGGTCGGAATGGCCGCTTCTTCCCGTACCGGCAGGCCTAAAAGCCGAGCTGCGCAGCTATCAGCATGAGGGCTATGCCTGGCTGTCGTTCCTGAGGCGCTTCGGGCTAGGCGCTTGTCTTGCCGATGATATGGGACTCGGCAAAACCGTCCAGCTGATCGCATATTTATTGAACCTGAAAGAAAGCGCGGCAAATAGCGAGGACCAATCTGCTGCGCTCATCGTCTGCCCAACCTCGGTTCTAGGCAACTGGCAGAAGGAGATCAGCCGGTTTGCGCCGTCGCTGAGCGTTATGCTTCACTATGGCAGCAAACGCCTGGAAGGCGAGGCCTTTCACGCGGCAGCCGCGCAGGCAGACGTCGTTCTGACCTCGTTCGCAACCGCGACGCTTGATCAGGAGCTGCTGCAGGAATTCACCTGGGGGGCGATCTGCTTGGACGAAGCCCAGAATATTAAAAACGCGCAAACCAAACAATCCGCGGCGGTGCGCAGCTTCTCGGCCAAGCATCGCATTGCCCTAACTGGAACGCCGATCGAGAACCGGCTGTCGGAGCTTTGGTCCATTTACGATTTTATGAATCCCGGATTTCTCGGAACGGCCCATGGTTTTCAGCACCGGTTCAGCAATCCGATCGAGAAAGAGCAGGACAAGAAGCGTACGGCCGATTTGCAAAAGCTGGTGAAGCCGTTTATGCTCCGCCGCAAGAAGAAAGACCCGGCGATCCAGCTGGATCTGCCGGACAAAAACGAAATGAAGACCTATATCCATCTGACAGCCGAACAGGGTGCGCTCTATAACCAAACCGTCAACCAGCTCATGGATCGTATGCAGAAGCTCGAAGGCATCGAACGAAAAGGCGCCATCCTGTCCACGATTATGCAGCTTAAGCAAATTTGCGACCATCCGATGCTGCTGTCGAAGGAGCCGATCCCGGACATGCCTGCCGCGGACGGCGTTCCTTTGGATACCGAACCGCTTATTAACCGATCCGCTAAGCTCGAGCGTCTGCTCGCCATGGTGAAGGAACTGCGCGACGAAGGCGAGCGCTGCCTGATCTTCACGCAGTATATCGGCATGGGACAGCTGCTTCAGTCCGTGCTGCAGCAGGAGCTGCAGGAGCCTGTCCTCTACTTGAACGGCAGTACCTCTAAGCTGGCGCGCGACCGCATGATCGATAAATTCCAATCGAATACGCTGCCGCCCGACGAGCAGCCTAACGTGTTTATTTTGTCGATCAAAGCCGGGGGTGTCGGCCTGAATCTGACCGCGGCTAATCATGTCTTCCATTTTGACCGCTGGTGGAACCCGGCTGTCGAGAACCAAGCGACGGACCGCGCGTACCGCATGGGGCAGACCCGCGACGTACAGGTGCATAAATTTATTTCGCTTGGCACGCTGGAAGAGCGGATCGACGAGATGCTCGAGAATAAGCAGCAGCTTAGCGAAAATGTGATTTCCAGCTCCGAGGGCTGGATTACGGAGCTTTCCACGGAAGCGCTGAAGGAGCTCTTTACCCTGCGGCATGACTTTAGCCAGTCCTAGGCTATGGTATTTTTGCGACTTGCCGCAGGATGCGGTGTTGTGCTACACTGGTGCTAATTTACTGGAACGGAGGGTTACGTGTGATAGACTTTATCCGAGTTAGGTCTTTGCGCAGCTGCTAATTGAATAGCGCCAAAGCTCTGCCTGTGTGCAGAGGACTCAGGATAGGTCTGCCATTTTGAAGGTAACCCATAGCATTTCGTATACGGCGTCAGGGATCGGAATAATCCTTTTCGCGTATACACCTTTAGAACGGGAACTCCATAAGCGTATAGAAACGGATAGCTGCAGCTTTTTGTGTCGGATGGGCTTGGTCCCCTCTCTTCATGATTGCTCCGCTTCGTATACCTTAGGTAGACCATCGGTCCATCGAATAAGGAAATTCGTTCCTTATGGATTATTCTGATATCCTCTTACCTATAACGGTAAACACAGGCGGCGCTGCCTGTGTTTTTTTGTATAATAAATAACCTTAGAGGATGATGAATAATGGAACAACCGAAGCAAAAAGCGGTCATCGTGGGCGTTCAGCTTCAAAATCAAACGGATTTTGCCTACTCCATGGAGGAGCTCCGCAACCTGGCGGCCGCCTGCTATATCGAGGTGGCCGACGAGCTGAGCCAAAAGGCTTCCCGCATAAACCCATCCCATTATATCGGGACCGGTAAAATTCAAGAGCTGCTTGCGCTGCTCGAAGCGCATGACGCGCAGGTCGTTATTTTCAACGATGAGCTGTCTCCCTCCCAAATTCGAAATTTGGAGGCTTCATTGGAGCGGACGGTCATTGACCGGACAATTCTGATCTTGGATATCTTCGCGGAACGCGCCAAAACGAGAGAAGCCCAGCTGCAGGTCGAAGTCGCCAGGCTTCAATATATGCTGCCCCGGCTTGTCGGCCTGCGCGCATCGCTCGGGCGGCAGGGCGGCGGCGCCGGCCTCAAGAACAGAGGCGCCGGCGAGACGAAGCTCGAGCTCGACCGGAGACGGATCGAGGAAAGAATAACCGCTTTGCAGGCCGAGCTGGATAAGCTTGTGGCTAGGCGCCAGATTCAGCGGAAGCAGCGGCAAAAGAACGAGGTGCCCGTCGTCTGTCTCGTTGGGTATACCAATACGGGAAAATCCAGCTTGATGAACGCTTTGCTCGAGAAATACAATCCCGAGACAACGAAGCAGGTGTTCGCGCAGGATATGCTGTTTGCGACGCTCGAGACCTCGGTTAGAAGCATTGATCTGCCAGACAAAAAATCTTTTCTGCTGACGGATACCGTCGGCTTCGTAAGCCAGCTCCCCCACCATCTCGTGAAAGCCTTTCGCTCCACCCTGGAGGAAGTAGCCGAAGCCGATTTGCTGGTTCATGTCGTCGATTACTCCCATGATGAATATGAGCAGCTCGTTTCCGTGACGAATGAGACCTTGAAAGAGCTGCGCGCTTACGATATTCCGACAATCTACGCCTACAATAAATGCGACTTGACGGAGCATCCTTACCCAGCGGTCTCGGATAACAATGTCTATTTGTCGGCGAGGAACAAAAGCGGTTTGGATGAGCTGATTCAGGTGATTCGCGACCATATCTTCGATGATTATATGAAATGCGAGCTGTTGATTCCGTTTAGCCAGGGGCGTCTTGTCGCTTATTTTAACGAGCATGCCCATGTCGAAGCGACGGAGTACGAACCGGAAGGCACGCGAATGAAGCTGGAATGCCGCGTATCTGATTTCGAGAAATACCGCGAGGATGTTATCGTGCTGTAACTAGTCAAACTACAATAATAAAACGGCAGCCTAGGTCGGATAACGCCGTCCCAGGCTGCCGTTTTTTTATGAAACCTACCGTTTTCCGCTTCGCTGTCCTAACGGGTGATGTCCTGCGGATGAGGCTCCGTAACCAGCTCCGCCGCTTTCGCATTCGCTTCAACCTGCTCGGGATCCTTGCAGCCGGGAATGACCGCCGTTACCGCATGATGCTTCAAGCACCATGCGAGCGCCCAGCTGGCCATCGTGACGCCTTTCGGAACCTCTTCCCGCTGAATATGCTCCACCTCCAGCAGTCGCAGGCGCGTGCTTTCCTTATCATGCCGGTGACGCACATCGTTATCGCCAAAAACAGCTCCCGGCTTATATTTTCCGCTTAGGTAGCCGCTCGCCAAAGGAACGCGTGCCAATACGCCCAGATCCTGCTTCTGGCACGTAGGGAATACCCGCTCCTCCGGCGCGCGGTCGAGCCGGTTATATACAACCTGAATGGCTCTCGAATTCACCTTGGAGGATGCCTCGGTTTGATGAAGATTGTCATTGCTGCCGATTGAGGTGCCTAGGAAACGGATTTTGCCCGCCGCGATTTGCTTATCCAGCGTAGTCCACAGCTCATCGTTGTCAAACGCCTGGTCCGGACCCGAATGGAATTGATAAAGATCGATGTATTCAGTCTTCAGTGCCTTCAGCGAAGCATCCAGCTGCGCTACAACGCCTTGAGCGTCAAAGACATCAGTGCGCGTGAAGCGCTCATGGAAATGATGGCCGAACTTGGTCGCAATGATCCAATCTTCCCGGTTGCGGCGGCTGA
Organism: Pristimantibacillus sp. PTI5; assembly: GCF_048572955.1. Lineage (GTDB taxonomy): Bacteria > Bacillota > Bacilli > Paenibacillales > Paenibacillaceae > Pristimantibacillus. The sequence goes on along the minus strand of NZ_CP183886.1, from coordinate 3,377,337 downwards.
TATAATCTCCGATGAGGGACTCCGAGAGATGATCGCCATAACATTCCGCAGTATCGATCAGATTAATGCCGAGCTCTCGGCCTTTGTCGAGAACCGCATCCGCTTCCTCCTGCGTATACTCTCTCCCCCACTCGCCTCCAAACTGCCAGGTTCCAAGACCGATTACCGATACTTCCAGCTCCGTGCTTCCCAGTCTCCGATATTTCATGATCAACACTCCTTCCAATTGAGTTATTGCTTGTCTATTTCATTTTAACTCTATAAACCATAAATAGGAAATAACCTTCTAGCCTTCTTAATGCTCCGCAGGCGCATCTACCACCTTATTTTTTTGATCAGATCGATCAAGAGCTGCTGATCGCGGTGTTCGAATGACCACTGATAAATTTCCTCCAAAATACGTCCCAAGCTCGTATATCCCTTAGCCAAGCCGTTCAAGCGCGCAGCCAAGGTAGAGTTTCGCAAATCCGACTCTGTCGCGTACAGAGTGCTTAGCTTTTCGATCGCATCGGGAAATCTTTTGAGATAATACTTTTGATGCTTATCCTCCGCAAGGGTAAAGGGAGCCGCGGGAACAACCTCCGTCGCCGGCTCGGCCTTGCCCTGCTCCTTCCGGTTTTGCAGTACATGCCGTATCGTGTCTTGTTGCCGTTCATCGAAATAAAACAGCAGCGACATGTATTGCCGCCCTTTATACTCATTAATATTAACCGGGTTATGGCTGTCCCAAAACACGTTCAATATTTCTTCAAAGGAGATGCGGCCGGAGTCAAATTCCACTTGAACCGTTTCCGTGTGATCGCCCATTTGACGGTAAGTCGGATTGGCGGCTGTGCCGCCCGCATAACCGACGCGGGTTTTAATGACACCCGGCAAATGTCCGAACAAGGCTTCCGGGCTCCAAAAACACCCCATGCCAAACATGGCAAGCTGAAGCTCATTACCGGAATTTAACGGCTCTTTTCCGCTGGTTAGATTGGCTTCATGGTCCATCAGGACGCCTCCTTCTGAAAAATAGAAATATTTGTACTGCCGAGATGAAATTATGTGAATGCTATGCTACAATACTAAAATTGCACAGGCAACATCATAGGGAGGTTTATCTTAGCGCCATGCTTATTATTGGAATCGCCGGCGGCACCGGATCAGGCAAAACAACGGTTGCCCGCTCCGTTATTGACCGTCTTGGATCAGATAAAGTAACGTTCATATCCCAGGATAATTATTATAAAAATCCTACGCATCTCAGCTTTGCCGAACGCGAGCTGATTAATTACGATCATCCGCTCGCTTTTGATATCGAGCTTCTCGCAAACGATCTTCTGTTGCTCAAAGCAGGCGAAACGGCTTACGCTCCGGTCTACGATTTTACCGTCCATGCCCGCTCCTCGGACCAAACGGTAGAGCTTAAGCCGAATAAAATCGTTATTCTTGAAGGACTTCATGTGCTGTCCGAGGAAAGCATCCGGCAGGTACTCGATATTAAGGTATTTGTCGATACAGATCCCGATGTGCGTATTCTGCGCCGCGTGCTGCGGGATATCGAAGAACGCGGGCGGACCATTCAGTCCGTGCATGACCAATACCTGAATACCGTGAAGCCGATGCACGAAGCATTTATCGAGCCCTCCAAAAAATATGCCGATCTCATCATTCCCGAGGGCGGACATAATGAAGTAGGCATACAGCTGTTGTCGATCTTGACGGAGAAATATTTGACTGACGGTCCAGCACCGTTCGATTTGTAACGACTGTACCTGACGCAATAAAGAAGAGCACCCTTCGCGGCGCTCTTCTTTTTATTTTTAATAACGTATTTATTACTTATGCTTTTGCGAACTGAAGAATGGCTATTGCGGCCCGTTCCCTTCGATCCGCATCCCCGCTGCTCATCGCTTCCTTTAATAAATCGAGCGCTCTCGCAATCGTCTCTTCGTCGACCCGCGCCGATATCGCCGCTTCCGGTCTTGGTTTGGCGGAGTTTGTCATCCAATACTCCAATTGCTCCTGCGATACGGATGATTCGAGCTTCGCTATCTTCGCTCCGCGATTAAGAAATGACTTCAGCTCGGGATGGGTCTCCGCCTTCGGCACGCTCTTCAGCCAAGTCACGCCGCGTCGATGATTGAGGACTTCCTCGTCAGCCTCTTGACTCTCCACATAAAAGTAGTCGCCAAGATCCCCAAGATGAACATAATCACCATCCGTTACGAAAAGATAATCTCCATCCTGCATGCCGTAGACAAAGCTCCCGATCTCCTCTAAAATCTCAAGCAGCGTTTGCCCCTCAGCCTTATACGCTTGTACCGCTTGCTTCTGCCATTCCGGGCTGCTTACATTCTCCAAATCCCCCATACCCGGCCAGGCAAAGCCCACATAATTCTCTTTTAGAAAAACGGGGATATGCTTGGCTCCATGAAGACCCGGATTCAATAAAAATACATTCATTCAGGATGCCTCCATTCGCCTGCTCTTAGCTAAGCTGCTTCATTGCAGTCCTTCCCTATCCCTCAATCCCATCAAGCTAGACCTGTAAGCAGCAGCTGCCAAACTGCTTCAAAGTCATCGTCTACCGTCTCCAATGACCATTCCTTGGCATGTGCAGGATGATGGAAGCGTGAGGTTGCTAAAAATACCGCTTTCGCATGCGGCGCCGATTGTCCAGGCTTAAACTCGCGGTTCGCCATCCCTTGTTCGATGATTTGCGCAATCTGCCGAATAAGACGGTTAACATGGGCAGTAATCATATCCACTTCTATCATCGTAACCGCTGCATACATACCGAACATCTCTGCATCCTCGACGGCAAATTTACGCTTCGCATGAATGAGCGTCACCAGCCACAAGCGAAGGCGCTCGATCGAGCTACCGTCCGTCCTGCCTGCGATTTCTTCTAAAGGGGCAGCTATACTATACTGAAGCCATCTCTCCGTGACGGCTTCCCGCAGCGAGGCTTTGCTGGCAAAATGCCGATATAATGTGCCATGGCTGACTTGAAGCACCTTGGCAATATCTATGACCGAGGTTTTATCTGGCCCATAACGCCGAAGCACCTGTTCAGCCGCGTCTAAAATCATTTCTTTCGTTAATGGCGTATCATTTGTCGTCATTTGAAGGAGTAACCGCTTCTAAAATAAATCCAAATTCGATTACCCATTTCCCCTCCTATCGGTCTTTTCATTATAGCAAAAATTATATTTTGCAATACAGATCAACCATTGCGTTAAGTTTACAAGACGGTTATGGCTTAAATAAATCCGCCGTTCACACGAATCGTCTGGCCCGTTATCCACTGCGATTCCGCGCTCGCCAAGAACAGAACGACTCTCGAAATGTCTTCCGGTTCGCCCAAACGTCCGAATGAATTCATATTACCGACCGCTGTTATTTGCTCCTCCGACTTGCCGACGGTGAAAAGCTCCGTATTCACCGGGCCCGGCGCAACGGCATTAATCGTGATCCCTTTAGGTCCAATCTCTTTGGCCAGCTGGCGAGTGAATTGTTCCACGGCGCCTTTGGTACCGGCGTACGAGCTGTATGCGGGAAACATTTGACCCGTTACCGATGTGGAAAAATTAATAATGCGCCCGTTCTCCTTCATATGAATAGCCGCCTGCTGGATCGCGAAAAATGTCCCTTTGACGTTAATGTCAAACTGCTTATCGAAATCCTCTTCCGTCGTTTGGAGTAACGGCTTGGTAATCATGACACCCGCATTGTTAACCAAAATGTCGACTTGTCCGTAAGCCTCCAGCGTTTTGCGGAACAGCTGCTCTACTTCCGCTACCTTTCCGATATCCGCTTGAATGGCAACGGCTTCTCCGCCTTGCGCTTTGATGCCTGCTGCAACCTCTTCCGCCTTACCCGGGCTGCTCGCATAGTTTACTACAACCTTTGCCCCTTGCCGCGCCAGCTCCTCCGCAATCTTCTGGCCTATGCCTCTAGATGCCCCAGTTACCAAAGCTACTTTGCCTGCCAATTTGTTTTCCATGTTTTTTCCCGCCTGTTCGTATATTAGATTTGATAGTTATCCTTCAAAATAATGATAAAAATCTCTGCCGAGGCTATAGGTATGCATTCGTTGGTTTGCTCTTAATGTTCTTTTTGCTTTGATTATATGGCGACACAAAACAACTGTCAAATGACATAATTGTTATTCTGTCATCTAACAACCTCTATCTGACTTGCCATATCATGAAAAATAGTATAATTTCTTATCGAATAGATTAGATCGGACGCGGACAGCAAACTTGTTGCATTATCTGCAGAAGGAGTTTAACGATGAATACAGCCCAAATTGATCGAGCTATCCGCTTATTTCCCTGTTTCTCCTGCGTCCCCCATGGCCAGTGGAATTCTGCCGAGCTCGTTACCGTCACACCCGCGACGCCGCATGCCATTCGCGAAGGGCATCTTTTTCAGCATGCCATGTTTATTGTCAGCGGATCGATTCGAGTATACAAAATCAGCCCTTCGGGCAGGGAAATCACCTTGTACCGCGTTCAAGGCGGCGAATGCTGCGTACTGATGATGGCAAGCATCCTCGGAGAAACGGAATATGAAGCTAACGTGTCAATCGAAGCCGAAATGGACGTGCTTCTCATTCCTGTCGAACAATTTCGAGACTGGATGGCCGCCTTTAAACCGGTCAGACAATTCATTTACAAACAGATTATTGAACGAATGACCCGCGTTACCGGGCTTCTAGAAAACGTCGCATTTAACCCCGTACCCTATCGCATTGCGGATTACCTGATTTCTCATTCCGCTTTGCCGCTGCCTTCAACCCTACGCATTACCCATGAGCAATTAGCCGTCGAATTAGGCACTTCCCGCGAGGTGGTAAGCCGAATCTTGAAAGACTTTGCGAATAAGGAAGCCATAGCGCTTAGCAGAGGTCAAATTTCTATTTTAAATCCCGGGATTTTGAAAACCGTTTTAGAAAAGCATATGTGACATTATCACTGAGCCTTCTCCCAAAAACGCCTAAGATTAATTCAGATTCATAAGGATAAAAGGGAGAGGATATTGATGAATCATTATTATGACCGTTCGAATCTGAATCGCATTCCCGAGCTCATGAAGCTTTCTCCGCAAGCTGCTGCCGCTTTTTTAACTTTTGAAAAGGAAATTTACCATTCCTCGGAGGTACTGCCTTTAAAAACGAAGGAGCTTATTGCCATAGCCGTTGCCCACGTCACGGGATGCCCCTACTGCATTGATGTGCATGTGAAGAGATATGTGGACATGGGAGGAACACGCGAAGAAATTTTCGAAGCCGTGCTCGTTGCCGCATCCACCCGGGCCGGCGCCGTTCTCAGCCATGCGACGCATGCCCTGTTAGCGATGGAGGATACTAAGCTGCCGCCCCTTACGGGCAAAGAACAGCCGCCCGCTTCGCCAGATTGTTTCTGCTGAACAGCGTATCGCCTGTATCCGGAGCATCATGAAATGACGCCAAAAAAAAGCGACCTCGAAAGGTCGCTTTTTTTTGGCGTAGTACTGGTTAAGCATGGCCGCGGCTTTGCTCAACCGCGATTCAACTCATCCAAATTGGTTCATTGAACGTATTCCTTAACGGCTTGCCCTTACATTTATCCGCGCGTCCTGCGGCCTCCGCCCATGCCGCCATTTGTTGTTCCGGTTGTAACGCCGGATTCATTCAAATAAGTCACGGAGCTGGCAGGAGTCGCGCTGACGATTTCGCTGCCGCCTTGGTATACCCCATCGGAGTAAAGACCGTTTGTTTCCGTACCCGTGGAAGTACCACCGGAATATAACGTATACTTGCCGTCCTGTTTGAGATCAGGCGAGGAAACGACAAAGGTTTGATATTCCTTCGCAGGAGCAAAGGTCGCGATTTCCTTTCCGGCGCTGTCTTTCACACTGACAATAGTGCCCGCTGCCTGCGTGGATGAATATTGCATAAGGATGGAAGGCTGCGTCGATTGCTCCGAGGGAGCTTGCGCCATTCCTGCGCTTCCCGCAGCAATCAGAAGTCCGCCGCTTATTTCAAACGCACCGTCATAATCCAAGGCGCCATTGTTATTACCCGTCGGTCCGTTTACGGTTACCGTTCCGCCGGTCATATAAATCGATCCGTTTGAATCCAGGCCATCCCCCGTCGAGTCAACCGTCACGTAGCCGCCGTCCAAATGGAGCCCGCTGTCCCCGGTAGTGCTGAACGTATTTTCTCCAGCACGTCCGTTTACGGACGATTGGTCATTGCCTCCGCCAACATTAATGCCGTCGTCGCTAGCGACAACATGCGTTTCTCCACCTGAGATGGTGATAAGCATGCTTTCAATTCCCTCGTAGCTTTTGCTAATATCGGTAGTGCCTCCCGTAATTGCAATGGATGCATCGGCATGAATGCCGTCATCGCCTGAAGTGATCGACATTTTTCCGGCTGCGATTACAAGGCTGTTATTGCTATGGATGGAGTCATCCGCCGAATCGATTGTAAATGTGCCTCCGCTAATGGTAATATCGGCAGCGGCTTTGAGGCCCTTCGCGCTCTCCGATTCCGCTGCGGTGCTTGTTTCAACCGCAGCGGTTTGCTGAACGCCTCTTGCGCCCGGGCCATTTTCTTCTGCTTTTACGGCGCCATTCGCGCTTCCGCCACCCGTTACGATGCTGTATTCGCCTCCTGAAATCAACAGCTCCGTTTCTGCTTGAATACCGTCATTGCCTGCTTTCAGGTCAAAAACGCCACCCTCGATTACGATATAACCTTTCGATGCATCGGTATCGTTTGTCGATTTCAAACCGTCGCCGTCTGCCTCTACCGTGATCGTTGCTTCTTTGATCGCCAGCATATCGCGTCCGACCAAGCCGTCATCCGCTGCGTGGACCGTAATATTGCCGCCGGCAACCATCACATCGTCCTTACCCGAGATGCCGTCATTGTAGTTGCCCTCAACCGTCAGGCTGCCTGCTCCGTTGATCGTTAAATCATCCTCGCTGAAAATGGCTGCTGTAGGATCATCTTCTCCGGTACTTGCATAGCTATCGCCATCCGATACGATGTTTTGCGTTCCTTCCTGCAAAGAAATGATGGTTTTCCCGGCTTGTTTGGAGTAAATTGCCGATCCTTCTGCATTATGGATCTCCGCACCGTTCAGAACGAGTTTAACCGTTCCTTCGCTCTCAAGATCAACGATGATTTGCCCTTCAATAAGCTTCCCGCTTACGACATATACGCCAGGCAGCGCAATCGTGACTTGATTGCCGTCGACAACAGCCCCTGTGCCTTCAATAGCGGCGCTCGTCCCATTTAAAGTAATCGTACTGTGTTCTATATCCTCCCAACTGCTGTCAAGATCTTCTTCGCTATAGGTCACCCGTTCGCTGGCGGTTTTACTAACTGTCGTAGCAGTGCTGTTGTCCGCAACCGTCTCCACCTCGCCTGCGCTGACCGTTTGAGCAGGCACCTCACTTGCGAGCGGGTCTGCATTGCTGCTGCATGAAGCCAATAGGACTGCACTCATTAACGCGATTGCCAGCTTTGTGCGCATAAACTTTTTTTTCATAACTATATCCTCCCTAATATCCGGATAGGTTTTACTTAGGGCTGCTGCCCCGTTGCCTATCTCGGCGTCAGTCATCTTCATTTGGACTATTTACAAAATATCAAACAAAGCTGAGCCAGCCCTGAAACGAGTCTGAAGATTCACTGAGCGTGGATACGCAGCCGAACGCACACCCGACAGACCGCTTATTAAAAAACGGCCCCAACCCCCGCCTTTGAGGTTGGGGGGTTGGGGCCGTGCTTCGCGACTCGTAAAATCCGCTGCGGGCCGTAACGCCTATGACATAAAAAAAATGACCCCTGATATCAAGGGTCATCTCCTGGCAGCTTAACTCCGCGGTGGTTTGTTTAAACTGTCCACAATCCGGGTCACTATTCAGTTCTGCCGGAGGTAACAAAAAAAATAAATTGAATGCAAAATAGCGCTATGATATAATCGATAGCGTATTGACAAATTAAAATAAATAGTGTATTTAGTTTTATCCCTACTTTAATTGTACACCCGGAACTTTAATTTGTCAATGCTCTTTTTTATCCCGGAAAACGGAAAAAGGAGTGTGTTCAGGGAGAGATGGAAGCGAAAGATGGACGACAGGAACAAGAGCGGCTGGAACAGGTCAGGAAAAAGCTTCAGGCGAGAATCGCCGAACTGGAGCCGGAGGTTACCGGGCTGTACGATCAGGCTGCGGATATCCGCAAACGGTTTTGGGAAGAAGTTACGATTAACACAAGCACGTACGAAGATTTCGAAGAGACCTTCTACACGATTAACCAGCAGTCCGCGATATTGGCCGAACGGGAGCGCGGCCACAAGCTGTTGACGCAGCAATGGAAAAGCGTGAACCGTCTGCTCCCGTCTCCTTATTTCGGACGCATCGATTTCCAGGAGAATGGCCTGGACCTCAGCGAGCGGATCTATATCGGCGTATCTTCCTTCATCGACGAAGACGGATTGAGCTTTCTGATCTATGACTGGCGTACGCCAATCGCGAGCCTGTACTACGACTACTCCCCCGGCCTTGCGTCTTATGTCACGCCGGCCGGACGAATCGAAGGGACGATGGAGCTCAAACGGCAGTTTCAGATTCAAAACGGGCAAATCCGCAACATGTTTGACGCGAATGAAACGATCGGAGACGAACTGCTGCAGCAAGTGCTCGGCAAAGGTGCAGACTCTCAAATGAAGAGTATCGTGGCAACCATCCAGAAGGAACAAAACGCCATCATCCGCAATGACAAAAGCCGGATGCTTATCGTACAAGGGTCGGCGGGCAGCGGCAAGACCTCCGCGGCATTGCAGCGGGTGGCGTACTTGCTGTACAAACACCGCCAGACGATCAGGGCTGATCAGATCGTTCTTTTCTCACCGAATCCGATGTTTACCAGCTATATCTCCACCGTCCTTCCGGAGCTCGGTGAAGAGAATATGCAGCAGACGACTTTCCAAGAATATCTCGACTATTGGCTGGGTTCCTCGTTACGGCCGGAGGATCCCTTTGATCAGATCGAATATGTACTGACCGCACAAGGAGCGCCGGAGTATGAGGCTCGTCTTCAGGGGATCGAGTATAAAACTTCCGAGGTTTTCCTGCAAGCCCTGCAGAACTATGGAATGTGGTTGGGACGGGAAGGCATGCAATTCAACGGTATTCGGATTCGGGACCGCGATTTGATTACCGCGGAGCGAATGAAAGTGAAATTTTACGGTTATGATCCTTCCCTGCCGTTGCTCAATCGTGTCGTTCTCTTGCAAGAATGGCTGCTGAATGAACTGGCTTCGCTGGAACGCATGGAACGGGAAGCGCCTTGGGTACAGGATGAGTTGAATTATCTCGACACCGAGCAGTATGCGGAAGTCTTCGAAATGCTGCATAAAGAGAAGGAAGTATTCGACGTTGCGGAACAATACGCCGCAGTTCGCGAGAAAATGAACAACAAGCGCCGGGAAGATGAAGGCGACTTTGACTTCGCCCTGAGGGAAGAAGATCTGCTCCGCCGAAGGATCGTGAAAGAAAGCTTTAAGCCGCTAAGGAAAAGTGTAAAGAAATTCTCGTTTATAGATGTCAAAAGCATATATGCGCAATTATTTGAGGGCGAAACCGCTTATCGGGAGAAAACGAATGGGGCCGTCATCCCCCCTCTCTGGTCTGAAATATGTAGGCAAACCAAAGAAAAGCTGCTCCGGAACGAGTTGCTCCACGAGGATGCGACACCGTATTTGTATGTAAAAGAACTGATCGAAGGCGTCCGGACGAACACGGAAATCCGGTATGTCTTCGTTGATGAGGGCCAGGATTATTCGTCGTTTCAATATGAATATCTTAAAAAGCTGTTTCCCCGTGCCCGGATGACGGTGCTCGGCGATTTCGGGCAAGCGATCTTCATGCAGTCTACAAGTTTGGCTGCAGCCGATTCGCCGCTGGTCCGCCTTTTCGGTGAAGCCGAAACAAGCCTTGTCTGCCTTGTACGCAGTTATCGTTCAACCAGGGAGATTGTTGAATTCACGAAATCGATGCTTCCAGGCGGGGAAGAAATTGCACCGTTTGAAAGGGGAGGCCAAAAGCCCCTTCTGACTGGACTGGACGGCGGGGAGAAGCGTGATGCGCAAATTCTGGCAGACATCGCGGCGCTCATGGCCGAGGGCTTCGATTCCATCGCCGTCATTACGAAGACCGCAGCCGAAAGCCGGGAGGCCCATGAATCGTTACGGATTCATGGAGGCGAAGCTCTACGGCTCATTACGAAGGAGACGCTTGGCTTTGAAAAAGGAGTGATGGTCATTCCCGTGTATCTCGCCAAGGGTGTCGAGTTCGATGCAGTCTTGGTCTATGATGCTTCGCCCGGAGCTTACGGCCGGGACAACGAACGCAAGCTTCTTTATACGGCGTGTACGCGGGCTATGCACCGGCTTCATCTTTACACGACGGGCGATTGGTCCCCGTTCGTGCAGGCATTGCCTGCGAATTTGTACGAGAAAGCGCCATATTAACGGATCGGGGGTGATTGACCACTCCTATTTCCGCGTGTCGGCGCCCACCTTCGAGCAGATCCATTTGTTCAATTCTAATTATCTATAAGTTTCACATTATAAACCGGCTTAGCATTCTCCGGAATGAAACGCGCTGTACCGCCAAGAGGACGGCATCAGCCGTTTCACCTTGCTCCGCCATTATTTTCATCCATATACAGCTCGTTGAGCAGAAAGCAGGGACCTATGTCAGCTCCTACGCAAACAAAACCGGTGGCAGCAGGCGGGGACGACTTCTCGCTGAAAGCCATTCTGCCGCCGCTCATGGCGATTATTGTCGCCATGATCATGGTTATTCTGGACAGCACCGTCGTCAATAATGCCATTCCGAAGCTCGTTGAATATTTCGACACCGATCTGAAGACGATTCAATGGACAGTCACCGGCTATACGCTGGCTTTATCCGCCGTTATCCCGCTTGCAGGCTGGATGACCGATAAATTCGGCTCTAAGCAAATTTTCATGATTACAATCGCCCTGTTCACGATCGGCTCCGTGCTGTGCGGCATCGCGCAAACGCCGGAACAGCTGATCATTTACCGCATCATTCAAGGTTTGGGCGGCGGCATGGTGGGCCCGATCGGGATGACCATGGTGTTCAAGCTCGCGCCTCCAGAGCGCCGCGGATCCATCATGGGCTTACTCGGCATCCCAATGCTGATTGCGCCGGCGTTCGGTCCGGTGCTATCCGGCTGGCTGGTCGATTCTGTCAGCTGGCACTGGATTTTCATCATCAATCTGCCGATCGGCATTATCGCCTTTATTCTCGGGTATAAATATTTGCCGAAATCGGGCCGCGATGCGGCGCCGCATCTGGACCTCATCGGCATGTGCCTCGCGCCGATCGCCTTCTCCATGCTGGCGTACGGCGTAAGCGAAGGCGGCACCAGTTGGTCCTCGGCTTCGACGATTACGGGCTTGACCATTGGCGGCATTGCGCTCATCCTCTTCATCTTCGTGGAGCTGGCACAGAAGCAGCCGCTGCTGGAGCTGAAAGTGTTCAAGTCATCCGATTTTACACGCAGCATCATCTTGACGTGGACCGTACAGCTTGCGCTGTTCGGCGCAATGCTGATCGTGCCGCTGTACCTGCAAGGCGTCATGCACTACACCGCGCTTGAAACGGGCTGGATCCTGATGCCTTATGCGCTATGCGCGGCAATCGGCATGCCGATCAGCGGCCGGTTGTTCGACAAGATCGGCGCGCGTCCGCTCGCCTTCGCCGGTCTTGCCGTCGTATCCGTTTCCCTGTTCGTCTTGTCCCGCATAGCGGTGGATACCTCGCTGTGGGTTATCATCCTGTGCATCTGCATCATGGGCCTCGGCATGGGCTTCTCCATGATGCCGCTCAACACGCATGTCCTGAACTCTGCGCCTCGCCGTCTGGTGAGCCGCGTTACACCGCTGACAACAGCAGCTCAGCAAGTCGTTGTCTCGTTCGCGGTCGCGGGCCTGACGGGTTATCTGACGTCGCAAATCGCTTCCCACGCCGCAAGCGCGGGAGCGGACGCAAATCCGCTGAACGCCGTCGTCGCGGGTTACGGCGACACTTTCTTCCTGTCCGCGTGCCTCACGACCGCGGGTGTCGCACTGACGCTCCTTCTGCGTAAACCGAAGCAGCAGGAAGACGACGTAACCGCCGGCGGGGACAATCCGGACCCGGCGATGATGGTGGGTCACTAATCGCGAATCGGCTCCGATTCGCTCGTATGCAAATAGCCTTGGCCGTTAATCGGCCAAGGCTATTTTTTGCTGACTATATAGGATCATCAAACACGATCCTACGTGTGATCGGAAAATCGGGAGGGCGGGATTTTATGAAAGCGTTTAAATACTTTTGAAAACGTATAGGGATCGGAAAAGCCTAGCTGATAAGCGATTTCTTTGACCGTCAGCTTTCTGTCCATAAGCAGTTCCCGGGCTCGGTTCATCCTCATTTTGGTGATGTAGCTTTGCGGCGTTAATCCGATATTGATTTTGAAAAATGCATAGAAATACTTAGGCGACATATGGATCATTTCAGCCAAAAGCGCAGCCGGAATCGATTCTCCGATATGCTCGTCGATATATTGAAGCACCGGCTTCAGCTTGGCGTAATGCACCGTCCGTTCGACGGGCGTATTGGCGGCTGGGGAGTTCTCTTTGGGAATGGCCAAAAGTTTTGCAAGAAGTACGAGAAAGCAGCCTTTCAGCATCAATGCTGACATCGGTTCTTTATTTTTGTAGGCGTCGAAGGTGCTGCGAAATAAAGGCCCCTCCGTCTTAAAATTATGACGAGGGATCACGCCCATTAAATCGAAATCGTTCAAAAAATGGACTCGCTTTCCTAATTGGAAATCAAAATGGGTGAAAACATGGCTGCAGGGTGCATCTACACAATAGGCGGAATAAGCAACACCGGGATTGAAGAATACGATATCGCCTTCACGGGCCGTGAATCTCCCGCCCTGGTAGTCAATCGTGATTTCACCGCTTGTCACATACCACAAATCATAGTCCGGGTGCATCTTGCTCTCCGACCATCCTATTTCATGATCGGAATACCCGCTGTTATTGAACCTCAGCTCGACATTTTCGATTAATGCGTCCATGATATTTCGATCCAGCATCGGCAACCATTCCTTACTATGGATTACTCACAGCCATCAAACCATACTTGTAACCATTTTATTTGATTCATCCTCTTTGTACAATGAAATCAATGTTCAAATCGCTGCATAGGAGGTATAAGCTATGAATAAAATTGGCTGGTGCATGGGCATTGAACAAGCGGGTCTGCTGGCAAGCAAAGGTTTCGATTATATCGAATGCCCCTTATCTTCCCTGCCGCTTGAGGACGATCAAGCTCTACGGGAGAAGCTGCCGCAGTATTTGGACTCCCCGATAAAGGTACAGGCCATGAACCTGTTCTTTCCGCAAGGTATGATGGTGGTCGGTCCGCAAACCGATCGGGAGCGGATTCGCCAATATGTGCGCAGGGCAGGTCAGGCAGCAAGCCAAATCGGCGCCACGGTAGTCGTGCTGGGCAGCGGCAGGCAGCGTACGATTCCGGAGGACTGGGAGAGACCGCGAGCGGAAGAGCAAATGCTGGAAGCACTGCGTTGGATTGCGGAGGAATGGTCCGGAAATGGCGTTACTTTGGCGCTTGAGCCGCTAAACCGCAAGGAATCCAATTTCATCAACAGCGTGCACGACGCTGTGCAGCTGGTGAAGCAAATCAACAGCCCGATTGTGCAAGTGCTGGCGGATTTTTATCATATGGACGAAGATAATGAACCGCTGGAAGCTTTAATGGAATATAAAGACTGGATTGCCCACATCCATATTGCGGATACCGGAAGGCTGGCGCCCGGGACGGGAACTTATCCCTATAAAAGGTTTACCGAGACGCTGCGGGCAATAAACTATACGGGAATGATTTCCGCGGAATGCACGCTCTTGGAGACAAACAAAGAACTAGAGGATAGCTTTGATTTTATGCAAAAAATGATTCGAGCTATACAAACGGATGCCGGTTAGGTAAGCGGAGCAGGTCCTTCCACCGTACATAAAAAAAAGACAAGCCAATGATATTACATCCGTTAGCTTGTCTTTTTTTGATTATCACGGTTATTCTTCAGGCAATAAGCTGAGCTCGAATGGCTCGTTTCGATCGCATACCAGCACGCCGTCAATGACATCCAATCTTGCGGCTTGCACGGAAGAGCGCCTGCTTTCATAACGTTTCTCTTGTCCTTCCTGGTCAAGCGCGCCGGCTCTGCCAGGATGCGTAAAATAGAAAATATAAGCGCTGTCGCCTTGCACAACCACGTCGGCATGCAGCCCGATGGTCCCGTCATCCTCGCGCGTTCCCGGCTGATCTAGAATGAGGCCGTTACGCTCCCAGGTATCCAAATCCTCGGACCGGTACACGCCTTGCCCCCTCCACTCGTCTACGATCATCCAATAGGCGCCTTTTAACCAAAAAACATTCGGTCCTTCATGGCCGCGGCCCGTAATAACCGGACCGACCACGTTCCACTCGAATAAATCCTTGCTGTCTGCCGCATAAGTAAAGGAATGATTGCCTTCATCCTTGTACCACATGCGGAAGCCGCCGCCAGGCAGTTCGTGGATACAGGAATCGATGACGCGGTCTGAGCTTAACGCAAGCTTGGAGCGGAAGGTCCAGTCGAGCAAGTTCGTGCTCGTATAATGCATAATATCGCGGCGATGGTCAGGCCAATCAACGGGTACGCCTTGAATGTAGCTGACATACATGTGATATAGGCCGTCATGCCAGTAAATTTCCGGCGCCCAGAACGTATTCCGGCCCCATTCAATGTCGAGCCCCTGAATCGTGCCCCGGTACAGCCAGGATTTCCCGCCGTCGCGCGAAGAGGCCACGCCCAAATCGGTTCCGTGCACCCAAGCGAATTTTGGTCCTTCCGCCGTTGCCCTGCGATTCGTATAGATCATCCACCACTCTTTGGCCTCGCGGTTCCATATGACGACCGGATCGGCGGCGCCGTCATAGATCGGATCTCGAAATAAAGGTGCGTTCATGATTATCATCGTCTCCCTAGATTTAGTATTCATTCCAGCGTACCGGCAAGCCGGCAGCGGGACAAGAATAGATTAAGCTGCGTTTAACCCTTCACAGCGCCGCCGACAATGCCTTTAACGATTTGCTTTTGCATGAGAATAAAGAAAATAAAGATCGGAATAAGGACGATAACCGTCAATGTCATGAACAATGGCCAATCGACTGCGAACTCTCCCTTTGCTTTGTAAACCTGCAGGACGAGCGTGGCATTATCAGATGAATTGAGGAATAGCATCGGCGCAAGAAAATCATTCCATACCCACATCGTCTGATAAATAATAGCCGTGACGGTAATTGGCTTGAGCAGCGGGAAAATGATTCGCCAGAAGATGCCCCAGATCGTACAGCCGTCAATAATGGCCGCTTCCGGAAGTTCCTTCGGTATGGTCTTCATATAACCCATCATCAGAAAGAAGACGAACACCGAGCCCCCCATGTAAATAAACATCAGCCCGTACAGCTTATCAATAAGTTGAAACCGCGTCATCAGCTCAAAGAGCGGAATAAGCGTCGTTTGGAACGGAATCAGAAAACCGGCGAGCAAATAGCCCATTATGATTTTATTGGTTTTTCCCGGATTAAACACCACGGGATAAGCAGCCATCGCCCCGATAAGTACCATAAGCAACACAGAAACGACCGTGATGAGCAAGCTGTTCCCGAAGCTCTGCAGAAGCGGTACCTCTTTAAACACGCGGACATAATTATCGAAATTAAGCGTTGTCGGAAAGCTCATGGGATTCATCGCGGTTTGAGCCGGCGTCTTTAAGGTGTTCACGATGATTAAGTAAAAAGGGAAAAACGTAATGAGCCCGACAGGCAGCATCAAAATATCAAGCAGCCAATTTTTACGGTTCGTTTCGGTCATTGCATTTTCTCCTCTCGGCGCTGCATAACGGTCACTTGGAAATAGGTGAGCGCCAGCACAATAAGGAAGAAGACAATGGACATGGCTGAAGCCAGTCCGAACTGCACCTCGGAGATGCCGCGCAGTACGATAACCTGCGTAATCGTATGCGTCTCGAAGCCCGGTCCGCCCTTCGTAAGCGCAAACGGAATTTCAAATACTTTAAGCCCTCCCGTTAAGAGCAGCATGACGCTAATCGTCATAGCCGGCGCAAGCAGCGGCAGCGTAATATTGCGAATTTGCTGCCAGCGCGTCGCTCCGTCAATCGAGGCCGCCTCGTAATAATCCTTGGAGATGCCCTGCAGGAATGCCAGATAGAGAACGGCATGCCAGCCTGCCCCTGCCCATACCGCGACGAGAATGGTTGAAAGCTTGGCAAGCATAGGCTCGGACAACCAAGGCTGCGGACCGGCGCCAAACCAATCATGGAGCACGCTGTTCAACACGCCGGATCCGATTGGCGACAGGATGAAGCCCCATACGTAAGCCAGTATCAGACCGCTCGGAATGGACGGAAAGAAGAAGATGGCACGATGAATATTTTTTGTATAGAAATTCCGATCCAGTACTAACGCAAGCACAATGGCAAGCAGCGTGGTCAGAATCGTTGTCGATATGGCAAAAAGCAAGGTATAGGATATACCCGATACGATAGCGGCATCCTTGAAAATTTTAATATAATTCGTTAAACCTACGAAATCGTAATCTTTGGAATAACCGTTAAAGTCCGTCAAGCTAAAAATGAAAGATTTGATAAGCGGGTAAATCGTAAATACCGTATAAAAAAGTAAAATCGGTATGAGAAAAACTTGGTATTGGAAAGATCTCAGCAGTTTCATCCCGTATGCTCCCTCCTTTGTAAAACAGCAGGAGGGGATTGCCCCTCGCTGCCGCTTACCGTCTCTTTTTATTTGCTTTCCATCTCTTTAAGCTTTTGATCCATCGCCTGCGTTACGTCCTCTACCGTTCCTTTGCCAACAAGCAAATCCTGAACGGAAACGACCAGCTGATTTCTCAAAGCTTCCTGATGTCTAGGCCAAGAAACCATTGGAAGATAAAATTTCCCTGCAAGCAAGCCATCTTTGTATGCATTCTCTAGAGCGGGATGCACCTTGCTCTCGTAGCCGGGAATCGTAATGATTTGACCAGTGCCCTGTTCAAATTGCTGCAAGCCTTCCGGCGTTGACAGGTATTCAACGAACTTAATGGCCGCATCTTGATTTTGGGATTTGCTATTAACCGCAAAACCTACGTTTGGAGCGCCTGCATAATATTCCTGTCCTTCCCCAGCGCCGGGAACCGCCATCATGCTGAACTGCAATTCCGGGTTTGCCTTCTCGATAGCCGGAATATTCCATGGTCCGCCTTGAATCATCGCCACGTTGCCTACCGCAAATTCATTAACCATTTGGTCGCCGGTAAGGCCGATCATGTTTGAAGTGATGATTTGATTATCGACCAAGCCTTCCTTCCAGAGCTTCAGCGGCTCTGCCCATCCGTCGGCAAAAGCAGCTTCGCCCGCAAACAGCTTGGTATCATATTCCGGATCCTTCGACAAGGTCATGCTGGCAACCAATGCGCCTTGAATGGTAGAAATATCGCCTGCGTTGTCATAGAGTGGCACAATACCCGCATCCTTCAGCTTGATGCAAAGGTCGATAAATTCCTGCCAGGTTTTTGGCTCCGTCGTTACGCCCACCTTAGCGAACAAATCTTTATTGTAATAAATGCCGCCTACCCAACCTGCTTGGGAGAAAGCATACGTTTTGCCATCGCGGGTAAACATGCCTTTGCTTGCATCGGTCATTTTCGACATAAATGCTTGGTCTGTTAGATCAAGCGCGTAGCCGCCGTCGATCAGCTCATTCCGATTTTCCGCTGCCATAATAAATACATCCGTCGCCGAATTGGAAAGCAGCATCGTTTGCAGCTTGGCGATATAATCCTTAACTGGCGGCGCCGTCTGGAAATCGATCGTGATATTCGGGTACTTTGCCGTAAAGCCATCAATAACCGGCTTCATTTCGGTTTCGTTGTTCCACGAAAGCAGGCTTAGTTTTATCTTTTTCTCTGAACCCGTTCCCTCGCCGTCTGCACTGCCGGCTTGGTTGCCATTGTTCCCGTTTCCGCCGCAAGCGGATAGAATAAGTGTAACGGCCATCATTGCAATCAGAAGCATGTAGCTTGATTTACGCATGCTGTGTTCCCCCTGTATTTCATTTTTTGTAAGCACTTTCACCATTATGATAACGCTTTACCGGGGGCTCGGGAATTTACATCGTTGCGTGATTTATTGTACATTGTTGCACGCTTACATAGAGGAGGGAGATTGCTTGCCCGCTCGAAAATCTTTCGGAGAGATCCCATTATGCTTTTTAAAGGTTTTGCTAAAATGGCTTTCATCCACAAAACCCGTCATCTCTGCAATCGCGCTATTTTTCAAATTCGTGCCGGCAAGCAGCTCAGCTGCCTTATCCATCCGAATCTGTGTCACATACTGCCAGTAGTTGATTCCAAATTGCTGTTTATATATTCGGCTTAGCTGATACTTGTCGAGGCCAAAGGCATCAGCGACGGACTGGAGCGATAAATCCTCCGCGTAATGCAGCTCAACATGCGATTTGATTCTACTAATCGTTTCCTCTGTCCGGTCGGCAGCAGGGTCTGACTGTTGAATCATGCTGGAAATCTGTGAATGAAAGTACTCTTCCAGCTTATCTGCCGAGCCGTATTTTCTCAGCCTGTCCAGCGTAATTGTTTCATATTCGGCGACGAGCCGCTTCGAACGTCTCATCAGCTGTTCGGCTATTGTTAAATAGTTCACGCATAAGCTATACACCTTGTCGGGATCCAGCTTCAGCTGTCTAAACACACGAAAAAGACTGTCAACAAGCTCCTTCAGTGCTTCTTGCGAGAAGACTAGCGAAAACTTCTCCTCGAACGCCTTATCAAATTGCTGATAATGCAGCAGCGTCCATTGCTCCGAGGGCTGTGGCTCTGATTGCGAATAGGAGGAATTCGATGCAGATGCATAAAATCCGTTAGCAGCCGCATGTTTACTCTGAATAAGCAGCTGCTGCAGCTGCTCGGGCTCCTCGCCAGCTGTACTGCACCCTATCCTTATATGGCTTTCCGGCTGTATGGCTTGCCATGCAGCTGCTATTCTTTCGCCAAGAAGCGGCAGATGGTCAGCCTGCTCCTTAACCGATAGGCCCAACAGTGCTGCATAGTTCTGCTTATTCAGTTGGCATATAACGGATTTAAGGGAAGGCTCAAGCTGTTTAAAGACGGAGGCCAACGCCTCCTTGTTCAAAGTCTCGCCTGTCAGCGTCAACACGGAATAACGATGAATGCCTAACGTTTGAAATGCCGACTGGGCAGCCGTCAGCCATTCTTCATGCAAAGAATCTTGCCTCAGCAAGCCCGTAAGCACAGCCTCCAGTTTTTTCTCGTGTTCGCTTTGCGTCTCTTCGATGAGTTCCTTAACCGCCGCCTCCAGCAGATTAGTATCGACCGGCTTAAGCAAATATTGCGATACGCTCAGGCGGAGCGCTTCACGGGCATATTCAAATTCATCATAAGCGCTTAATATAATGGCTTTCGGTTTGTGAGGCAGCTGCTGCAGCTGCTTTAATGCCTCAATTCCGTTTAAATGAGGCATTTGAATATCAATAATGAGCAGATCCGGTAAAAAACGCTCAGCCAATTCTGCCGCTTCCCGCCCATCGAAAGCATGCTTGATTTCTGTGATGCCAAGCGACTCCCAGTTCATCATTTTATCCAAAAAAGTATGGAGCGATTGTTGATCGTCCGCGATTAGCAGCTTCATAAATTTGTCTCCCTTCCTTGAGGCCTTATCGGTCTAATAAATAAGCGGCAGCAAAATCGATATCTTCGTGCCCGCCGTTTGTCTGCTGCGAATGCGGATCCCATATTCATTTCCATATTTCAGCTTTATGCGCTGACTCACATTGTATAAACCAATATTATCTGTCTTCTGAGTCGGATTGTTGATATGCCGATTCAGTGTATCCACCTGTGCGCTGGCAATGCCTTGTCCATTATCCGCGATCACGATCAGCAGCCCTTTGCGCCCGGCAACGGCTTTAATCCGAATCGCGCCCTCCCTGCTATGATCGCCAAAGCCGTGACGGATGGAGTTTTCCACGATAGGCTGAAGCGTCAGCTTCGGAATTTTGCAGCGCAGCACCCCACGATTCGGAATGAGGAAGGAAACGGCAATGCCGTCATTGTATTTCTTGTTGAGTATATATAAATAGTCGGATACATTGCTCATCTCCCGCTCCAGCTCGACTTCCTCCTCTGAGCGTTTCATGGAATACCGGAACAGGTTGCTGAGCGACAAGACGATATGATTCGACTCTTCCGTATTTCCGCATACGATTTCCGTCTGAAGCTGCTGCAGCGTATTAAATAGAAAATGCGGATTAATCTGCGCTTGAAGCGTCTTAAGCTCTTCTTCCTTCAGACTGATTTGGGTTAAATAGTTTTGCTTGATCAGCAGGTCAATGCGGCCCATTAAGTCTTTGAATTTGTTCCCAATATGATTAAGCTCCCGGTAGCGGTAATCGCGAGGTTTTACGTACAGCGAATCGTCCTCGCCCATACGGTCCAGCGCAGCAAGCAGCCTTCTCACCGGCAGCGATATGCGGAGCGTAATCAACAGGCTGATCAGCGTATTGGCGATTAGGCATAAATAAAGAATGCGGCCAAGGTTCGATTTGAGCGGCTGCGATTGACCCGTAATGTCTGACATCGGGACGGTCGAGAGCATTTTCCAGCCGTTGACGGCCGTAGGCTGGAAGATGACCAGCGTTTCAATCCCGTTAATCGTTTCCTTAAAATGGCCCGAAGGCTGCTCATACAGCTTCTCTTCGTCAGGAAAATTCAAGGCTTGGCCAATCTGGCTGCTGTCCTTGTGAACGATAATGCGCCGATTCTCGTCGATTAGAAAAATGCTGCCTTTATTTTGATAGGTGCTTTGCTCGAACATGCCGTTAATTTTGCTAAGGTCCAAATTCCCGATAACGGCTCCGAGCGTTTGGCCCTGGTAGCCCTTAACTTGTAAAACAACGGATAATGCCGGCTGATTATAGCGAGTAATATTAGTAGAGAGGTAATAGTCCTGTTTGTGTACGCCGATGCTGAAAAAACTGCCCTGCGGATTCGTCTGGAACGTTTCTTTTACCCAATCCTGCGACTGAAACGGATAATCCCATTGCAGCGTTTTTCTCCCATCCAAATTATTGATATAACCGGTCTTGCCCAGCATGAGAACGTCGCTGATTAACGTTTGATAGGTGCTTACGCCCTGTGCGATTTCCGCGATATTCCGCTCATGCTGAAGCCGGTTTCTGATGCCAATCGTATGATGCTCCTTCATCATCGTGATCACCGAATAGTTCCCGGCAAGCATGACGAGCGAACGCTTCGATTCCTCCAGATTAAAGCTAAGGCCGAGCGCCGCCTGTTCCATGACCTTATTGCTGGAGTTTACGATTTCATCGGTAATCATTTTCGTGGAATCCCGAATGGACAAATAGCCCAGCAGCAGCAATAAAAGCACATTAACAAGCAGGTACGATATCAGTATCGTGCGCATGATCGTTCGGTCTAGAAAATTGTGCCGCAGAAATAAAATGACTTTGTTCATGATGTCTCCCTCGCCCCGCAATCGGTTTCTCGTCTTCCGTGTTTTCTTAGAGGGTATTATAGCATGAGTTTGTTCACGTTCAACTTTAGAAGAACCTGAAATCTGCAATAAAAAAAGGCCTGTGATCCGCGGCTTCGCGAGGAAGCACGCTGTTTCACAGGCCGCTATGGAATAATCTATCGTTATTTTCTCTTTCCCGCGTTACGTTTCAAGTACTTTGCTATCGAACTCATACGTAATTGGTTTGACCCTTTGATCAAAATCGTGGTGCCCGGCTCCATCTTCTGAAGCAAAGCCTTTTGCAGCTGAGGCCTGCTCGCGAAGCTCTTTATTCTATTCGCAGGAAAACCCGCTCCCCGGGCGCCTGCCGCAATCAGTTTGGCGGTACTTCCCAGAGTATACAGATGACTGACATTTTTAGCGGCGGCATACCTTCCAACCTCTTGATGGCCCTTGGATGTATGCTTGCCTAATTCAAGCATAGAACCGAGTACCGCTATTTTCGTATTCGTACCAATGGTCGATAACACATCGATAGCTGCTTTGGCAGCATCGGGGTTTGAGCTGTAAGCATCATCGATGACCTTTACGTTTCTGCCCAGACGATAGACGACTAACCGGCTCTTCGATCGCACAAACGTTTTTAGCCCGACTCGGATTTGCTGCGTCGAAATTCCCAAACCATGGGCAATCGCTACGGCAAACAGCGCGTTGTAAATATTATGCTCTCCGAGAATTGGAATATAAAAGGAATGCCGGATGCCGTCCAGCTCTACATTGAAGCTCATCCCGCCATTTTTATAATGGACATGAGTGGCTTTTAAATCCGCTTTATTCCGTATGCCTACCGTAATAATTTTACCTTTGAACCCTTTGGTATGGAGCAATGCGGAAGAAGGATCGTCTGCGTTCAACAATAATGTGCCGCTCGGCTTCATGTAACGGATCAGCTCCGATTTTGCCTTGGCTACCCCGCTAACGCGACCGCCAAAGTTGCCTACGTGAGCCCTGCCTACATTAGTAATCACTCCGATATGCGGTTGTAGATACTGACAATGCCTTTTGATGTTTCCATAAAACTGCATCCCGTACTCGACCACCACAGCCCGGTGAAAAGGCCGAAGCAGCCGTGCATGCCTTCTTGTCGCGCTGGGTGCATTGTGATTGCTAGGCGACTTAAATATTTTCCAACGCCTTTTCAATACGGCTGCAATCATTTCTTTGGCAGTCGTCTTGCCGGCACTTCCTGTAACCGCGATGACGGGCCTTTGCCGCTTGATTATTTGCCCCAAAATACTGCCCCCTAAAACGCATAATATCTTCTTTTCATTTTGCCGCGTTATATTTTATGTTAAGAAAACAAAGAACGAGTTGGTTGTATGACCAATTTGACTGCCCTTTCATTTCTTAGGGGCTAAGCACCTGGTATACCGGCTCATCATAAAATGAGGCAAAAACTTTTTTGGGAAAGGATACAACTACCTTGTCCACAGAATTCAAGCTTGCCGCCACCGGAGATATTTTGATGATAGGCCCTCTCCTGAAATCAGCCAAACATTTGAATAAAAACAGCTATTCATTTGAATCCGTGTTTCAAAATGTCAATCCTTTGTTCAAACAAGCCGATCTGGTAATAGGCAATCTGGAGACACCGCTCGCAGGGCCGGAAGCCCGTTATACGCAGCCGAATCCTCGCACAGGCTTTACGATGTTCAATTGCCCCGACGAATTGGCCCCCGCTTTAAAAGAAT
This sequence comes from Pristimantibacillus sp. PTI5, assembly GCF_048572955.1. Taxonomy (GTDB): domain Bacteria; phylum Bacillota; class Bacilli; order Paenibacillales; family Paenibacillaceae; genus Pristimantibacillus. The sequence continues at coordinate 3,353,861 of NZ_CP183886.1, read as the reverse complement.
CGGGCTTTCACGTCTTGACAACAGCCAACAACCATTGCATGGATCGCGGCACGAAAGGCCTCGTCCGCACGCTGGAGGTTCTGGATGGCCACGGGCTTGCACACACCGGTACGTATTCATCCAATCCCGGAGCCGATAACCATCTGATTCTGGACGTAAAAGGCATCAAGGTGGGGATCGCCAGCTATTCGAAAGGAACGAATAAAATCCCCTTGCCTTCGGATAAAGCATGGATGGTCAACCAAATCGATCCCTCGAATCATAAGAAAACCGCCGAGCATGTACGCAGGCTCGCCAGCCTTGCCGATGTTGTCGTGGTCTGTCTCCACATTGGAAAGGAGTGCCGCCATATCCCTTTGAAGCATTCACAACGCTTGGTGAATTTGCTGATGGCTAACGGTGCGCATATCATTCTCGGCCATCATCCGCATGTTATTCAACCGGCCTTTGCCACCAAGGACGATCGCTTTGCTATCTACTCGCTTGGCAATTTCATCTCTACCCGCCTCTACCGTAAACCAGCAACCAACTGCGGCGTCGTCCTGCAATTAACGGTCAAAAAAGAAACCGACGGAAGGGTTGCCGTGACGGAATCCAACCTCATCCCTACCTGGTCAACCCGGCTGAATACAGCAAACGGGGTTAAATACCGCATTCTGCAAATTCATCAAACGCTGTTGAAGCCCGAGTCTGGCCAATCCCTCTCCGATTGGAAATTGATGCGTAAAGTATGGAAGGATATGAAACCGCTCTTAGCCATCAGGCGATCTTCGTCATGATAAGAGCAGGTATTCCAATAGCTAAATAGAATCACGGGCTGGAACCACAGCCCTATTTTGCATTTTGATGTAAAGAATACTTGACACTAAGTATAGTATTCAATACACTGTGTATACAATCATTTACTTTTTTATAAAAATTAGCAAAAAAGGAAAGATGATTATGTCCTTTCAAGAAAAGAGAAACCTTGTATCTTTACTATCCACTTTGCTGATTTTCACCATGTATAGTCTGTATGTGTTTCAAAAGTACCAAGAAGGGAGCTTTCATACATCGAATGAATACCGCTTCTGGGGAGCCTTCATCCTCATCTTAATTCCGGTGTCGATCATAGCGAAAGTGATCATCCATATCATATTCAGCATAATTAACACCATCGCAACAAAAGAAAAAGAACCACTCATTACGGATGAGCTGGACCGTTTGATTTATTTGAAATCCACGAGAAACTCCCATTATGTCTTTATCATCGGTTTTCTACTATCCATGATACCGCTGGTCATGGATCAACCGCCTTATGTCATGTTCATCCTGCTTATTGGTTCAGGGTTATTGTCGGAGTTGGTTGGAAGCATTACGCAGCTGTATCTTTATCGGAGAGGTATCTAAGATGGGCAAATGGCATATTAGCAACAACATTCGGACCTTGCGCTTTAACCATGATGAAATGACTCAACAGCAATTAGCAGATAAAGCGGGAGTAACACGGCAAACCATCGTTGCAATCGAGAAAGGAAATTACTCGCCATCCCTGGAATTGGCTTTTCGTATAGCCCGCGTCTTTGGGTTAACGTTGGAAGAGGTATTCTCTTTTGAGGAAAATTAGGAGGGGTTAGAAATGACAAACCTTAACGCCAAAGCCGCAGATTCACCGCTTTATTATGCCCGAATAGCGGGCTTCGGGCTTCTGCTTATGGCCATACTTGCCATGTTTTCTAATTTCACCGTTCTTGAAGGTCTTATTGTAGCGGATGATGCCGCAACGACGGCTAATAACATCATAACCAATGAGATGTTGTTTCGGAGTGGATTTTTATGCTTTGTCCTCGTGCTTATTCTCGATGTACTGGTAACTTGGGCACTTTATGTTCTGCTCAAACCCGTTAATAAGAATCTTGCATTGCTCGCGGCATTGTTTAGGTTGGTATACACCGCGGTCTTTGGAATCGCCTTGCAGCATTTTTTGAGTGTTCTGCAGCTTCTAAGCGGCGCTGAATATTTAACGGTCTTCACGACAGAGCAGTTACATGCTCAGGTGTTGTTACTGATTGATGCATTCAACAATGGATGGCTTATTGGATTGGTATTTTTCGGACTTCATTTATTGGTCGTGGGTTATTTAATCATCAAGTCTAGAGGCTATTTGCCAAAGCTGATTGGAATTTTCTTGGTCCTTTCGGCTGCCGGATATTTAACCGATAGTATTGCACAGTTTCTTCTGCCCAACTACTCCGACTACCAAACGGTATTTTTGCTGATTGTAGCCATACCTGGTGTGGTCGGAGAACTATCGTTAGCTTTTTGGCTTCTGATTAAGGGAGTTAAGGTTCAACAAAGGCAATAGCTATGAAGCATGGTTATCTAAAACCGCACTCCGCCATGCCGGCTGCATGAATGATGAATAATCCCTCGCCCTCACGGCGGGGGCTTGCTTATTCTAACCATCCCTTTCCGCGCGCAATAGCAATCGCTTCCGATATATCATTACGTACTACCTCAATATCCTCTTCTAAGGAAAGCAAGGCTCCTTCTTGAATATCCAAATGAATCCTGCAGCTCGCTGCTTAGCGGAGAACCCGTGGATTCAATTATTGCGGGATGTCACAAAGTGCATATGACAAATGTCAGAAAGAAAATTGGGTACCGTCGTTTACACTTGTCGCAGCTTACACGAATATGATTGTTTAGAAATAAATCCAACGTGTATCGCAAGCATAGGAGGGGATGTGGTTCAATGACACAAAGGTATTCCAGCCACGCACGTAATTTCATAAGAAAGCTTGGCTGCAAGAAGAACGAACAACTGCATTTCACCTTAGTCCATGACGCTGAGCACAAAAACCAAGCTTATAGCCATTCTTCCAATTATCCAGCAATGACGCTGCATAAACCTCTATATTTACTTGAAAGACTCGCACCTCGAATCACTCTCTTTTCCAAAAATAACTATCTAATCCATGTATTCAGCCAAAATATAAAAGGGTATGCGGTTTTTATGGAAATTAACTACCGCGAAACAAGGAAAAGTGATTTCAAGAAAATAAGAGCACAATTCATCGATGTTGACCTCAATAAGATTTCAGAGCATTTACACACCAATGACCAAGTCCAGGAGAGGATGAGATCACTTCAATCCGATCCTACAGAGAAGCTGCTATCCATCACAATTAAAAGAAATAAACAAGGCCTTTACCATCTTTTAGCCCTGCGAACCAAAGAGAGAGTCGCAGCTTTGAAAAAAGAGTTTATGCAAAAACATAAAAGACGCATTAAGAATACGATGATTATCGAAACAAAAAACGGGTTTCACATTTATTGGGTCCTTCAAGGCGGATCTATCAACCATTTTGTTCCTATCCAAAAAGCTTTAGCCCAAAAATTCGGCTCGGATCCCATGATAACGAATCTATCAAGAGTCATGCGGTTACCGGGCTTCTATCATATGAAAAATCCTGAAAGCCCCTTTATGGTTCGAGTCCGGCAATGGGGCAGAAAGAAACCGTTCACGCAAAAGGAGCTCATTCGCTCCTTGGCATTAAAACCTGTTTTCACCGCAAAAGCCGGGCGAAAGCTTCGGAAGGCCCCCGTTCTTCAACTCTCAAGATTATGAGCCAGCTTAGTTAAGATCTGGATGGAGCCTATAAGACAGTAAAAACCCCAACCTCTCGAGGTCGGGGTTTCATATGTTCAAGGCGAGGGCGGGGATGAAGCCCCTTCAGAACTCACGCCATATCCAGCAGCGATTATCTTTTCCATTTCGAGAAAAAAGACGGCTTACAGGTGTTTTTTCTATCTAAATCTATCACTTCGTTTATTTGATTCTTAGCAAACTTCATTGTAAGAGCTTCAACACCTTCATGTAACTTAAATTTCATCTCTTCGTCGAATAGAGGAACAAGACAGTAAAAATGCACACTACGTTCGCTGTCCATTCTAAGTGTATGAAATTCTTGATTCATATGGTTTGGATAAAAAAGGATAATTCCATTCATTTTCGTATGATTAGATAGAGCTTCAGCCGGATCTCCGTTTGGAATGGTATGCCCTTCGCCCAACCATGTATTGTGTTCATGAGGCAATCTTGCCAGCATTTTCAACCAGTAGATCGGCCAATATCGATTAAAATCTTTGAACGCTTCGTCCGATATCGGCCAGTCAGGCGGTAGAAAGACCATTAGTTCTGCATACCGGTAATCTTCCCTGCCTTCTGGCGTATTCATTGGCAGATAACTCATTCCCGTTGTGAACAACACATGATATGGATGCCGCTCGGTCGGTTTAATATGATGCACATCAATGTGAATTAAATCAGAAACGACTTCATGCAGAACAGATTCAACTTCACCAAAATATCTCTGCATATGGTCTTCGATTTTCTCGCTCCATCCTTCTTCCCCATAAGTTGGCGGCTGCCAATTCGTTTCTTTATCTTCGTACCGGTAAATCCGATCTCCCGCTTTAGTAAATTCATCCGCCATTTCTTCGATCTCCTTCATTCGTCATACTGCCCATTTAAAATAGTCAGTCATCAAATAAAACTCTATTTGGTTATTATAGCGTATATCTATTCTATACATAGAAAAATTTCCCATTGCATGCGGCTGGAGCCGCTGGTATTTTGCTAATGAGTACCAGCGCTGGTGTATATGCGGGCTCAAATCTGCAGCAGATTAAAGCATATTTAAATCTTTCCATGAAATTTCAGGTGAATGGAAAACCGTTTCAACCGCAAAACGACAAAGGTGCGGTTATTGCACCAATCTCATATAACGGCAGTACATATCTTCCAGTACGTGCAATGTCCAAGGCACTCGGCGTTGCAATAGAATATGATAATAAAACCAATACCATCTTTCTCGGTGAAAAAGGTGTTGGCGTCTCGATTGCTGATGGTTTCGACAGCAATTTTCGGACTAAGGATCCCCAGTTAACGAGTTATAATGGCAAAGACTATAAAGATGTTTTCTTCAATAACGCCGACGGAAACCGTTCAAGCGGATTTATGCTTTATCCTAAGGGAAAATATCAAAAATTGTACCTTCAGGTAGCAGCAGTGGGCGAAGATATCGAGGAATTCTTCGTCCAAGATAGTGACACCGATGCTAAGCTTGAAATCGATACGATTGATGTGTCAGAGGGATTGATTACATTCGAGATTGACATTAGCGGCGTTGAAACACTCTTTGTACACTCAAACCTCAAGGACGGCGGGAGCATCTTCATCCCATTGACGACATCCTACTATAAATAAGCATTGCGACAGCACTTAACAAAGCCCCGCTCAAATCCGAGCGGGGCTTTAAAGCAAAAAGAGCATCACCTGCTTATTATGCAGGGATGCTCTTTTTGGCAAACATTAAATGCTTGCGGCATTGATCTGATCAGCAGCAATTCTTGTTATGCCAGGAAGAACAACGTTAGTAGTCCGGCTAGCTAAGTTGGTAAATAAGAAGTTTCCTCTACTATCTGTTCCTTGAAAAGTTCCAACGAAAACTCCACTGACGCCACCGCCGTCAAATTGAATATTCACGTTGGGTGTGCCTGGGGCTAGACTGCGAAGGAATGCTGCTGCTGAACTTCCTCCGACGTTTCCACCAGTGCGATTTCCTCCAGTACGGTTTCCTCCAGTACGGTTTCCTCTCGTGCGGTTTCCTCCAGTACGGTTTCCTCCCGTGCGGTTTCCTCCAGTACGATTACCACTGCTTCTTTTTGGCATTTTGCTTCACTCCTTCTACTAGGGATAATCTATTCTATGAAAATAATTTTAAATGGTATGGACAAACTCATTAAGACCAATAGTATATTTTTTCATAGATCTAATAGAAAAGTAGAGCATCCACTAAGAGTGAGCTCATACTGAAGTTAATATCGAGACAAAGCAAAAACCCGACCTAATGCGGTCGGATTTTTTATTCTCATAAATTCCTAAATTTAATTAATCATCCATTAACAAATAATCTTTATACTTACTGTAATGCATCACATAGTAAATTGAATAAGGAAGGGAATTGCATGCCATGGGGATTCATACGTATTTCCAATCACTTAATGATCTCGAACGTATTATTCGTTGTCCCGGTAAGTTTAAATTTGAAGAGCACAGCGTTGCCGCTCATTCCTGGAAGGTTGTTCAATACGCTAAAACATTGGCGGATATTGAGGAAAGCAATGGCGTCTCGATAGATTGGAAGAAGTTATATGAGATTACGAGCAGCCATGATTATGGTGAAATATTTATAGGAGATATTAAAACACCCGTTAAACACTACTCGCTAGAACTGCGCGGTATGCTGCAGCAAGTAGAGGAGGGCATGATTGCTCTTTTTATAGAGGAGAACATTCCAGAGGAGTTCAAGCCTATTTTCCGCAGACAACTGCGCGAAGGCAAGGATGATTCCGTCGAAGGTCTCATACTTGAAGTGGCTGATAAACTTGATCAAGTGTACGAGGCACTTACTGAATTGCAAAGAGGCAACAGGGAGAAAGAATTTGTAGTCATGTATCGCGAAGCGCTTATCAAAATCAAAAAAATAAAGCTGCATTGCGTTGATTATTTTTTAAAGCATGTGTTACCTGATATCGTTAAGGAAAGCTCCAATTGTCCTGTTGATATCAAAAAGATTACTAAGGAAGCATTAGAACTGTAACTTCGATTTTCATTCAACTCCAATTACAACTTCAAAAGATAACTTCAATTTCAAATATCAACGCCAAATTACATGCATTAGCATACTATTAAAAGTAAATTTCTGAATCGCAGCTCTCTTCCATTACATTTCCAACCTTACCTCCTTTTTCGGTTATTTCACCACTTTCCATCATGTTGTCTTACCTTCTTTCCTTGAACCATTCCTAGAGATCGATTTGATCATTTGGAACGAATAAGGGAAAGTCTTTTTCAATTTCATTCTAAATAATCGCCGTTAAATGAAATGCTGCAGGAGTAAAGTATCTTTAAGCACTTAAAAAAAACAAAAACACCATCCTCACGCGGATGGTGTTAATGATGGTGGAGGCGAGGGGATTTGAACCCCTGTCCGAAGATCACGCCACACAGGCTTCTACGGGTGTAGTCACAGTTTTGATGTCACCCGAGTATCGCCCCGTAACCGGCTATACTTTGGGTCAGCCTGATTGTCTTCTTCAGCTCACCGCAGGCGGAGATGAGACAGCGTATTCCACTACTTGTTAGCCCCTAATCCAGTCACATGGACGATGCTGGGTAGAAGCACGCACACAGTTTCTTAGGCTGCGAAAGCGTAGTTTGTTTGTTGTTTGCCGTTTAATAGGCTTTAGCGTTGATGAAGCAGACGACTCCCTGCTACCCGCAACCCGCGCTCGTACAATCCCCGTCGAATCCATAAACGCCCCCAATTTTGCATAAACGGTTAGCTGCAGTTCCATATAGGTTCGACACTAACGTTTAGCTCGATTGAAGCTTTAGGATTAAGGAGCAGTCACCGTCAGACTCATCATCTGGCAGGCCGTTCCGATTGTCTAGCACGAATGCACTTGCTTCGTTACTTACTTTGTTTGTCTTGCCGTTGCTACTGCTTTAGTATAACACGAATGAGCAGCGTCCGTGCATATTTGTTATTGGCAGTAATGGCTGCTTGCTTCCATGGAAATAACAGCTTATCGAGCGACCTTCTGTTTCTCGCGCAAGGCACGCTGGATATCGCGCTGAGCGTCACGCTTAGCCGCCGTATCCCGCTTATCGTATTGCTTCTTACCTTTACCCAGACCAATCAACAGCTTCGCGTAACCATTGCGCACATAGATCTTCAAAGGAACAATGGCGTATCCTTCTTGCTTCGACAAGCCCAAAAGCTTGTGAATCTGAGACTTGTGCATCAAAAGCTTGCGAGCACGCGTTGGATCTGTGGGATTATGCATATTCCCTTGTTCGAACGGGCTAATGTGCATATTGTTGATGAACAGCTCGCCGTTACGAATCGTTGCAAAAGCGTCACTGATGTTCGCCCTGCCGTTGCGGAGCGATTTGATTTCTGTACCGAGCAGCACCATGCCCGCTTCGAATGTTTCCTCAATGAAATAGTCATGGGAAGCCTTCTTGTTCTGGGCGAGCTGCTTGCCGTCACTCTTCTTACCCATGCTAGTCACCTCGACTTATTTAAGCTAAAATAGTGGTGCACGTATTCTGGTGTTCATTGTAACAACTTTAGGAACGGAAATCAAGGCGGCGGTTAAGTTAACTTCTCTCGTGCCCTGCCAAAAAAGGAGAATTCCCATGCTGCTCGAAATCATTGCTATGACAGCCGATGAAGCGGTTACAGCCTCATTGCACGGCGCGGACCGCATAGAGCTTATCTCTGCCTTTGATCAAGGCGGTTTAAGTCCGGCGAAAGACATAACCCTTGCGGTAGTTGAAGCCCTTAAACGACTCGAACAATCAAACAGCACGCCTTTTCCCAAAACCACTCCAGTACATGTCATGGTGCGGCCTCACAGCCAATCTTTTGTGTACGATGAAGCTGATTTACGTGACATGATTACGTATATGGAAAGTATGCGAAGCTTAGGCATTCATGCTTTCGTTCTAGGAACACTGCGCACAGACGGAAAAATCGATACCGAAGCTTTAGAACGTCTGCTGGATGCAGCGGGAGATCTTCCTGTCACTTTTCACCGTGCTTTCGATGAGATTGCCGACCAAGAAGAGGCATTGTCGACGCTAATGGAATACCCGCAAATTAAATGGCTGCTCACCTCAGGAGGAAAACCAAGCGTGCTTGATGCCGTCGATCAAATCATCAGGTTGAATGAACAAAGTTATGGACATGCTATAACTATCATGCCAGGAAGTGGAATTTCCATTGCCTCCTTGCCAGCTTTCATGGCTGCAACAAAATCGCAAGCCGTACACCTTGGTACAGGTGTAAGAAACGGCGGAGTCACGGCTCCCATCGATGGCTCACTTGTCCGGACAGCACGTCAAATTCTAGATCAAAACCGCTAATAAACAGCCTCTATTCAATAAAACACAAGCTTATTTACATACAAAAAAACCGCCTTCAACCCATAGGGTTAAAGGCGGTTTTATCAACGTTCGTAAGCTATTACAGCTTTACAACGTTTTCTGCTTGTGGTCCACGGTTGCCTTGAACAACGTTAAATTCTACGCGTTGTCCTTCTTCAAGAGTTTTGAAGCCTTCGCCAGTGATTGCGGAGAAATGTACGAATACATCGTTGCCGCCTTCAACTTCGATAAAGCCGAAACCTTTTTCTGCGTTAAACCATTTAACTGTACCTTGTTGCATGTGTAAAAACCTCCAAAAAAATAATATTAATATGCGCCTGGTTTGTCTTTAAACAAAAAATTCACACATTGGAAAGGGTTTCATGACTATAATGACACCCTTTTCAATATGTGAATTCAGGTTCATATTATCGATTGATTTGAGTGTACTATACCCAGAATTAAAAAGCAAGCGAGGATCTTAAATATATTTTCCCAAATTGCCCAGAACACGGCGACTCCCATTTATGCCATAGATCGGAAATCGCCGCCCCTGTTTTTTACTTGCGATTTTTGCGAACGAACGCAGCTGTTGCGTTTCCGCCGCCTCCGTTTTTCTTCTTCCGCTTGCTCTTCACCGGAGCGCCGCTGCCTTCCGCGCTTACCGCATCCGCACTCCGCTCGCCATTAAACACGCCGCTCGGCGACGTATTCTTCCGCCTCGCCGCCTCACCGCTGCCTTCGCTCCGCCGTTTCCCGGCAGCTCCGCCTCGGCCATTGCCGCCTGGCCCGCCGCCGCCGCGGATGGGCAGGCCCCACATATCCGTCCGCGAGCCGCTTCCGCTTCCGCGCGACTGCTCCCTGCCTTGGCCCGGCGGCATATCCGCCTCTTGCCCAGGCCCGCGCCCCGCCGGCGAATTCCCGCCGTCGTTCACGCCGGCTCCGGCTTCGCCGTCGCCGCCCCGGCCGCGCCGCTTGCCGCCTCGTCCGCTGTCAGGCGCATCGATCCGCCACGGATTGGCTTGCTCGACAATGCCGACTACGCTGCGATCCTCGCCGCCGCCATATCCGCGTCCGCCGCCTTTGCCACCGCGGCCTTTTCCGCCGCGCTTGCTCTCGCCTGCTCCGCCTGGGCCAGCCGCGCCGCCTCGTCCGCCGCGGTTTCCTTCGCTAGCTCCACCGCGTCCTCTGCCGCCCGCGCCTGCTCCGTCGCCTTTTCCTCCGCGGCTGCCTTCGCCCGCTCCGCCGCGGTCTTTACCGCCGCGCCCGCGATCGACGCTTCCGGCGCGATCGCCGAAGCCGCCGCGTTTTTTGCCGCCACGCTCACCGCCGAAACTGCTTGGAATGCCTTTACCGCTGCGCGGCTTCATATCCACAAGCTCGAAGTCGATCGTATGCTCCGTCATGCTTACGCGTGTAACGCGTATCTTCACTTCATCGCCGATCCGGTATATTTTAGATGTCCGCTCGCCGACGAGGATCATATGCTGCTCATGGAAATTGTAGTAGTCATCCGACATGTCGCTCAGACGAATCAAGCCTTCAACCGAATTATCCAGCTCGATAAACATACCGAAGCTCGTTACGCTGCTAATGATGCCTTCGAATTCCTCGCCGACTTTATCGAGCATGTATTCGCATTTCTTCAGCTGCTCCGTATCGCGCTCCGCATCGACCGCCACCCGCTCGCGCTCCGACGAATGCTGCGCAATATCCGGCATGCGCGCCGTCAACGCTTCATGGCGCGCCTCCGTCAATTGGCCCCCGCCATTCAGCACCTCGCGGATTACGCGGTGAATGACCAAATCGGGATAACGGCGTATCGGCGATGTGAAATGGGAATAAAACTCTGCCGCAAGCCCAAAATGTCCTAGGCTCTCCGCATCATATTTAGCCTGCTTCATGGAGCGGAGCATGACCGTCGAAATGACGGTTGCTTCTTTCGTGCCACGGATATCTTCAAGTAAGGTCTGCAGCGCTTTGGGATGGATCGAATTACCCTTGCCCTTCACGGCATAACCGAAGTTCGCTGCGAACTGCACGAAATTCAGCAGCTTCTCCTGCGACGGATCCTCATGGATCCGGTAAAGGAACGGAACGCGCAGCCAGTGGAAATGCTCGGCTACCGTTTCATTCGCCACAAGCATAAATTCTTCAATGATTTGCTCGGCTACCGAACGCTCACGCTTGATGATATCAATCGCTTTGCCGTTCTCATCTACGATGACCTTCGATTCCTGGAAATCAAAATCAATCGAGCCGCGCTTCATCCGTTTGGAACGAAGGCGCATCGCCAAGTCCTCCATAAGGCCGAACATATCCAGCAAATCCGCATAACGTTCCTTGAGTTCGGTTTGCGGTTCTTCCTCTGTTGCCGTCAATACTTTTTTTACATTCGTATAGGTCATTCGCTCTTTGGTACGGATGACGCTCGTAAATACATCATGACGAACACGCTTCAGCGTCTCCGCGTCAAACTCCATCTCGCATGAAAGCGTCAGACGATCAACCTTCGGATTAAGTGAGCAGATCCCATTCGACAAACGATGCGGAAGCATCGGAATCACGCGGTCGACCAAATAAACGCTGCAGCCCCTGCGGTATGCCTCTTGGTCAAGCTCTGAGTTTTCTGTAACATAGTAGCCCACGTCGGCAATATGCACGCCTAGCAAATAGTTGCCGTTCTCCAGCCGCTTCACGTGCACGGCATCATCAAGATCCTTTGCGTCCTCGCCGTCGATGGTAACAATGACCTCTCCGCGCAGATCTCGCCTGCCCTGCTGCACGATTTCTTCATCCGTGATCGAATCCGGCGCTGCCTCCGCCTCAGCCATGACTTCGTCGGGAAAACCCTCCGGCAGCTGATGCTTGCGGATAATCGACAAAATGTCGACGCCCGGATCGTTCTTATGTCCTAAAATTTCGACAATTTCCCCTTCGGCCGCAGAACGCCCTTCGGGATACGATACAATTTTTACGACGACCTTTTGGCCGGAAACAGCCCCTTGGTAGCCTCCCTTAGGTATGAAAATATCGCGGTTAATCCGTTTGTCATCCGGCACAACGAAAGCATAAACCTCGTGATCCTCGAATGTTCCGACGATTTGCGTGACGGCGCGCTCGACGATCCGGACTACCTCGCCCTCCATCCGTCCGCCATGCTCGCTCCTTGAAGTGACTCGAACGAGAATAATATCCCCGTTCATTGCGCTCTTCAAATCATTCGCATGAAGATATACGTCGCCATGGTCTTTCTCATCCGGAATCAAGAAGCCGAAGCCCTTCGCATGCGACTGAAGCTTCCCGCGCAACAGGTTCATTCGTTCCGGCACGCCGTAATGGTCATTAGGCGTGCGGATGATTTTCCCCTCATCCTCCAGCTTGTTCAGCAGCTTAAGGAATTCCTTGAATTCCACAGCGCCCTCAATGCCAAAATGCTTCTCAAGCTCTTGGTAAGTCATCGGCTTATAAGCCGTTTCTTTCATAAAATCAAGCAATTCCTGCTCGTAGTTGGCCATTAGTATTTATTCTCCTCATAAACCTGCTCATGATACTAGCTTCGCTTGCCACAGGTTGATAGATTATCATATACCATGTAGTATACACGAAATGGAAGCCGCGCATCCGTGATTATGATGAAAATACAAAAAAAGCGAGGAATATCCTCGCTTTCTGCGTGTGTGTTCGTTATTGTTTTACGAAGTAAGATACAACAAGCGCTAATATGAAGAAACCAGCTGCCAGAACTACTGTCAAACGCTGCAAGAACAAATCCAAACCGCGCGCTTTCTGTTTGCCGAACAGGTGCTCAGCGCCGCCCGTAATCGCTCCGGACAAGCCTGCACTCTTACCCTTTTGCAGCAATACTACAGCAATCAGGCCGACAGAAAATATAACGAGCACGATCTTCAATAAGATATCCATTCATTCCACCTCCAGCATAGGAGCTCCGTAAAAACACGTAAATCGAGTGTACCATAGCTGGGCACAAAATACAATAGTACAACCCCATGGCACAGCCTTTTATGCAAACCCGTGATCTTTTAGAAATTGATAATTATTGGCTGCGCTATCAAGCGAGCTCGATTCGAACTGCTCCTGTTCAACAAACATAAAGTCTACGCCTGCCGGCTCGAGTTCGCTTAGAAGCTGTGCATAGCCAACTTCGCCTTTGCCGATTTCCGCATCTTTCAGCCCTTTGTTGAAATCCTTCAAATGGACTACCGGAATGCGGCCTTTGTATTTCCTCAAGTAGTCCACAGGTTTATATCCCGCCACGTGGAGCCAACCCAGATCGAATTCCATGATCATAAGCTCTGTCGGCATGCCCGACAATATGTGATCAATAATGGGCTTTTTTTCCACTAATTTAAATTCGAACTCATGATTGTGATACCCATACTGCATGCCGGCCGCCCTTACCTGCTGCGCGCATTTCGTAAACACATCAATTAAGTACTTCACGTTGTCCATCGTTGGCAGTTCCGGGAGCGGCGCCCAAGGCGTAATAATGTAGGACACGCCAAGCTCCTTGGCATATTCGATTTGTCCGGCAAAATCCGACTCCATATGCTTGGAATCGCTAAAGTTTAAAGGAACGTGGACAGAGGGAGCTTTTAGCCCGAGCTCCTCCAGCTTACTTTTCAACTCCTTAGCCGGCGTTTTGAAATAACCGGCAAATTCGACAGCTGTGTAACCTATTTTGGCTGCTTTCTCGAGCGTGCCCAGGAAATCAATTTCGGTCTGATCCCTAAGTGAATACATTTGAATGCCAATACCCGGTTTTGCCACTTCATACACCGCCTAATCGCATGATACTTTTCCTGATTATTATGTCCCATCTGCGTAAACGGTCTATTCGTCAAAAAAAAGAAGGGCATGCCCGAGTGGGCATACCCTTCTTCATAAGCCGCTAAAGGCGTCTTATTTGAAGTTTTTCAAGTTGTAGAATGCTGATTTACCAGCATATTGAGCCGTTGAACCCAATTGGTCTTCAATGCGAAGCAATTGGTTGTATTTTGCAACGCGGTCCGTACGGGACGGTGCGCCTGTTTTGATTTGGCCAGCATTTGTCGCTACAGCGATGTCAGCGATTGTGCTGTCTTCGCTCTCGCCTGAACGGTGAGAGATAACAGCTGTGTAGCCTGCGCGTTTTGCCATTTCGATTGCATCGAAAGTTTCAGTAAGCGAACCGATTTGGTTAACTTTAACCAGGATCGAGTTGCCCACGCCTTTGTCGATACCGTCAGCAAGGCGCTCAGTGTTCGTAACGAACAAGTCGTCACCAACAAGCTGTACTTTACCGCCAAGCTTCTCGGTAAGCAATTTCCAACCATCCCAATCGTCTTCGGAGCAGCCGTCTTCGATTGTAATGATTGGGTATTTGTCAGCCCATGAAGCAAGAAGGTCAACGAACTCAGCAGGTGTGAACGATTTGCCTTCGCCTGCAAGCACGTATTTACCGTCTTTGAAGAACTCAGTGGAAGCAACGTCCATACCGAGGAATACGTCAACGCCTGGCTTGTAGCCTGCGCGCTCGATCGCGGAAATGATTGTTGTAATTGCTTCTTCGTTTGAACCAAGGTTAGGAGCGAAGCCGCCTTCGTCGCCAACAGCTGTGTTAAGGCCTTTGTCATGCAATACAGCTTTCAGGTTGTGGAAGATTTCAGCACCGATACGAAGCGCTTCTTTGAAGCTTTCAGCACCGACAGGAAGAACCATGAATTCTTGAACGTCGATGTTGTTGTCAGCGTGCTCGCCGCCGTTGATGATGTTCATCATTGGAACTGGAAGCACTTTAGCGTTGAATCCGCCAAGGTAAGTGTAAAGAGGCACATCAAGCGCGTCAGCAGCTGCGCGAGCGACTGCCATCGATACCGCTAGAATCGCGTTAGCGCCCAGCTTGGCTTTGTTAGGCGTACCGTCAAGCTCGATCATTTTACGGTCGATTGCTACTTGGTCAAGAGCATCCAAACCGATGATTTCAGGAGCGATTTCAGTGTTAACATTTTCAACGGCTTTCAGAACGCCTTTACCCAGGTAACGGGATTTGTCGCCGTCGCGAAGCTCAACAGCCTCGTATGCGCCAGTGGAAGCGCCGGATGGAACGATTGCGCGGCCTTTGCCGCCGGACTCTAGGGAAACCTCTACTTCTACAGTTGGATTCCCGCGGGAATCCAGCACTTCGCGTGCATATACATCAACGATAATTGACATGTGAGAAAACACTCCTTTTAAAGTTTTATTTTTAACGCTTGTTGATTAAAGTAACGCCTGTCATTTCAGTCGGCTTAGCGAGTTCTAGAAGATCAAGAAGCGTCGGTGCGATGTCGGCAAGAATGCCGCCCTCGCGAAGCGTCTCGCCTGCTTTCGTTACGATAAGCGGAACAGGATTCGTCGTATGCGCCGTAAACGGACGGCCATTCTCGTCAAATACCATATCAGCATTACCATGGTCAGCCGTGATGATGCAAACGCCGCCTTTGGCCAGTACCGCTTCCACTACTTTGCCAAGGCATTCGTCCGTCGCTTCAACCGCTTTAATCGTAGGCTCCAGCATGCCGGAGTGCCCTACCATATCAGGGTTAGCGAAGTTTAGGATAATCGCGTCATGCTTGTCTGATTCAATTTCGCGTACCGTGGATTCGGCAAGCTCGTAAGCGCTCATTTCCGGCTTCAGGTCGTATGTTGCGACCTTAGGGGAATTAATAAGCACGCGGGTTTCGCCAGGAAGCTCATGGTCGCGTCCGCCGCTGAAGAAAAACGTAACATGCGGATACTTTTCGGTTTCTGCAGTGCGCAGCTGTGTCTTGTTGTTTTGCACGAGTACTTCGCCCAGCGTATTATCAAGGTTCTTTGGTGAATACGCAACGAATCCGCCTACGGTTTCACTGAACAACGTCAAACAAACGAAATACAGATTAACCGGGTGACTTACGCCGCGGTCAAAGCCTCGGAAGTCCTCGTTTGTGAATACCTGCGACAATTGAATCGCGCGGTCAGGACGGAAATTGAAGAAAATAACGGCGTCCTCGGATTCTACAAGACCGACAGGCTTGTTTTCTCCATCCACAATAACCGTTGGCATAACGAATTCATCATAAACCGATTTCTCGTAGGATTCAACTACTGCTTGAATCGGATCGTAATATTGAGGGCCTTCGCCGTAAACCATTGCGCGGTAAGACTTCTCAGTACGCTCCCAGCGTTTGTCGCGGTCCATCGCATAATAACGGCCTTGAACCGTTGCGATACGGCCTACGCCAACCTCTTCGATCTTCGCCTGCAGGCGTTCGAGGTAACCTTTCGCGCTGTCCGGAGACACATCGCGTCCGTCCAAGAATGCATGGATGTAAACATCCTCGAGCTCTTCCTTCTTCGCCAGATCCAGCAAAGCGAACAAATGCTCAATATGGCTGTGCACGCCGCCGTCCGAAAGCAAGCCGTACAGATGAAGCTTCTTGCTGTTTGTTTTTACATGGCGTACAGCGCCAAGAATGGTTTCATTCTCGTAAAACTCGCCGTCGCGGATTGATTTGCTGATACGGGTTAAATCCTGATATACGATACGGCCCGCGCCGATATTCAAGTGGCCAACCTCGGAGTTGCCCATTTGGCCTTCCGGCAATCCGACCGCTTCGCCGGATGCCGTTAGTGTCGTATGCGGATATGTCGACCAATAACGGTCGTAATTTGGCTTGTTAGCTTGTGCAACGGCGTTGCCTGTAACATCATCGCGCAAGCCGAAGCCGTCGAGAATAATGAGCGCAACAGGTTTTGGAGCAGCCATCTTACTTGGCCCCCTCGACCAGTGCGATATAGGATGCAGGCTCAAGGCTCGCGCCGCCGACAAGTGCGCCGTCGATGTCCGCTTGACCCATGTATTCAGCAACGTTGTTAGGCTTCACGCTGCCGCCGTATTGGATGCGAACCGCATCTGCAGTCGCTTGATCATAAAGACCTGCAACCACGCCGCGGATGTATCCGATAACGTCCTGTGCGTCCTCGGAAGTAGAGGATTTGCCTGTTCCGATTGCCCAGATTGGCTCGTATGCGATAACGATTTCAGCTGCTTGTGCCGCGGATACGCCTTGGAAAGCCGCTTCCGTTTGCACTTTGCATACGTCCTTCGTTTGTCCAGCTTCACGCTCTTCCAGCTTCTCGCCTACGCAAACGATAGGAAGCAGGCCGTTTTTGAAGGAAGCATGAACCTTCTTGTTGACGATCTCATCCGTTTCCGCAAAATAAGCGCGACGCTCGGAGTGGCCGATAATCACGTATTTCACGCCAAGATCCTTCAGCATTACGCCGCTGATTTCACCCGTGAATGCACCGTTGTCCTCAAAGTGGACGTTTTGCGCTCCAATTGCGATCGAAGTGCCTTTTGCTGCTTCAACAAGCGCGGGAAGCGTCGTATATGGCGCGCAAATCACGCTCTCTACACCGTCAACCTCAGCCTTGCCTTTAATTTCGGAGAAAAATGTTACAGCTTCGGATACCGTTTTGAACATTTTCCAGTTACCTGCGATAATCGGTTTTCTGTTGCTCATGCGTAATCCTCCTCATATCATTTTATTTTTGTAAAATCTATTATTTATCGTTAAGAGCTACAACGCCTGGAAGCACTTTGCCTTCCATAAACTCTAGGGAAGCGCCGCCGCCTGTCGAGATGAAATCCATTTTGTCGGCAAGGCCGAATTTTTCAGCTGCCGCAGCAGAGTCGCCGCCGCCGATTACGGAGTAGCCAGTTGTCTCTGCGCATGCGTTAGCAACTGCTATTGTACCGTGGGAGAAAGGCTCGATTTCAAATACGCCCATTGGTCCGTTCCATACAACCAATTTCGAGTTTTTGATAACATCAGCATAAAGCTCGCGTGTTTTCGGACCGATGTCAATGCCTTCCCAATCCGCAGGAATGCTGTCAACGTCTACGATTTGCGTGTTAGCGTTCGCGCTGAAATCGTCAGTAACGACGATATCTACCGGGATCAAAAAGTTTTTGCCGAGTTTTTTTGCTTTCTCCATGAACTCAAGCGCCAAATCCAGCTTGCTGTTATCCACGAGCGATTTGCCGATTTCATGGCCTTGCGCTTTAAAGAATGTATAAGACAAGCCGCCGCCGATAAGAACGTTGTCGGCAATTTCTAGCATTTTATCGATAACCGCGATTTTATCTTTTACTTTTGAACCGCCAACGATAGCTGTGAATGGACGCTCCGGGTTATTCAACGCTTTGCCTAGTACTTCAAGCTCTCTCTCCATAAGCAGACCCGATACGGCTGGCAGGATATGCGCGATGCCTTCTGTTGAAGCGTGAGCGCGGTGAGCGGCGCCGAAAGCGTCGTTGACGAACAGGTCAGCAAGCTTAGCGAATGCTTTAGCGAGTTCCGGATCGTTTTTCTCTTCGCCTTCGTAGAAACGAACATTTTCAAGCAGCAATACATCGCCGTTGTTCAAAGCGGCAACCTGTGCTTCAACTGCTTCGCCGATAGCTTCATCCGCTTTTGTTACTTGCTTGCCAAGAAGCTCGGACAAACGCGCTGCGGAAGCCGTGTGGCGAAGCTCTTCTACCACTTGACCGTTTGGACGGCCGAGGTGGCTTGCAAGAATTACTTTTGCGCCTTTTTCGATTAGGAAGTTAATCGTAGGAAGCGTTTCACGAATACGCTTGTCATCCGTAATCTTGCCATCCTCAAGCGGCACGTTGAAATCAACGCGAACAAATACCCGTTTACCAGCTAGCTCTGCTACATCACGTACACTTTTCTTATTCATCAATGAAACCTCCCGAAAATGTGTTATGGAAAGGTATGGCTGTTGAACCACAAAAAAAAGAAGGGCGTTCCTTCAAAGAAGAAACGCCCCCATGATTTACGTCTCCTAGAAGCCGCAAATCAAAGACCTGTGCTCCGCATGCGCGAAAGCCGCGGGTCCGTCCGCCTTCTTTGCTTACAGACCTTTGCTTGCGATGTAAGCAGCAAGATCAACTACGCGGTTCGAGTAACCCCACTCGTTGTCGTACCATGAAATAACTTTAACCATGTTGCCTTCAACAACCATAGTCGAAAGACCATCGATTGTGGAAGAAGCAGGGTCGCTATTGTAGTCGCTCGATACAAGCGGCAATTCGTTGTAGTTCAAGATGCCTTTAAGTGGACCTTCAGAAGCTTCTTTCAATGCTGCGTTAACTTCTTCTACTGTTACGTTAACTTTAAGCTCAGCAACAAGGTCAGTTACGGATACGTTTGGCGTAGGAACGCGCATTGCCATACCGTTCAATTTACCTTTAAGCTCAGGAAGAACAAGTGCTACAGCTTTTGCAGCGCCAGTGGAGGAAGGAATGATGTTCTCGGCAGCTGCGCGAGCACGGCGCAAGTCTTTGTGAGGAACGTCAAGCACGGATTGATCGTTTGTGTATGAGTGAATAGTAGTCATCATACCTTTAACGATTCCGAATTTGTCGTTCAATACTTTTGCGAATGGTGCTAGGCAGTTCGTTGTACAAGAAGCGTTGGAAATAATGGTATGTGCCGCAGCGTCGTATTTATCTTCGTTAACGCCGATAACCACTGTAATATCTTCGTTCGTTGCTGGAGCGGAAATGATAACTTTTTTAGCGCCGCCTTGCAAGTGAAGCTCAGCTTTTTCTTTCGCTGTGAAAATACCAGTTGATTCAACTACGATTTCAACGCCAACAGATCCCCAAGGAAGATCAGCTGGGTTACGCTCTGCGAATACTTTGATTTCGCGACCGTTTACGATAAGCGCGCCTTCTTTTGCTTCAACAGTACCGTCAAGTTGACCGTGTGTAGTATCGTATTTCAGAAGATGTGCCAGTGTTGCAGTATCCGTAAGATCGTTTACTGCCACGATTTGAACATCAGGGTTGTTCAGTGCTGCGCGGAATACGTTACGGCCGATGCGACCAAAACCATTAATACCAACTTTAACCATTTTTATTTCCTCCTAAGCGTTTTTAAAAGATATTAAAATATATTTCAAGATGTTTTGCGCGCGGCCGAAGGCCACTTGCAAATCATCATGATTCCTTCAATTCCGTTAAAAGCTTAATCCTTCTCCTGCTCGATCAACGCGACGATTTCAAGTGCAGCCGCTTCATCGGTAACAAGTACGTCATTGTGACCAAACCGCATAATCGCCGCTATAGCCTCGCCTTTGCTCTTACCGCCGGCAACGCCTATAACAACTTCAGTCTTCACAATATCCTCGAGCCGTAACCCTACCGTTTGCATTTTGTGCACGACAGCGCCTTTGCGGTCAAAATAAAATCCGAATGACTCCGCCAAAGCTCCTTCAGCTTCCATAGCGTCAATGATCTCACGATCCAAACGCCGGCGTCTCGCCATGACCATAGCATCTCCGATTCCGTGTACAACGATGCGAGCACTGCGGATGACATCCACGATTTCCTTAATGTTCGGTTCCTGCATAATGGACGCGAACGCTTCCTCGCCGAGATGATCAGGCACGTGTAGAAGCCTGTAATGCGCTCCTGTGCGTTTGGCCATCATCGAAGCAATTGTATTCGCTTGGTAGTCCAAGCTCTCTCCAAGACCGCCTCTAGCCGGTACGAACCAGTTCGTCTTAAGTTGCGAGGAACTCATCAGTTGATTCGATATTTGCGCAATGGTTGTTCCGCCCGTTACCGCCACGACATCGTTTGGCTGCATAACTTTGATCAGCACCTGGCTGCCTGCGCGGCCAAGCTCACGTTTTGTCTGGGCAGAAATCTCCGAATCGCCGGCGACAATAACGACCTGCGATAACCCGTAATGGCTGCGTATCGTTTCTTCCAGCTCGGATAGTCCGAACATCGTCTTGTAGAATGGCTCAAGCTGCTCTAATAAAAGCTTGCCTGAATCGCTAATCCGCATGCCTCCCGAATGAATCTCGAGCAGCCCCTGCGATTTCAGAAAATCGGTCTCCGCCCGAAGCATCCGCTCCGTCATCGATAATGCCGACGCCAACGTTCGGCGCCCGATTAAATCCGACAGCATCACCCGATGCAAAATCGAATACCGTTTCTTCATGACGTCGAGCAGATCCGGTACAAGCTGCTGCTGCAGTTCAACGATCTGACGCATCTCTCATCCTTCACTCCATCGGCCTATAGCGTATTCGGTTCAAATACGTTGGACTCATTACGTCCCGCGGTATCGTTTCAAGTCCCACCTTTAGTTTATCGGAAATTTTCATTTGTAGCAATAGTCGTTTTTGTTTTGAAAACGGTTTCCGACACATTTTTAACAAATTTAATTTTTGAACGCCCCTTGCTTTAAAACCCTGAATATCATATAATAATTTTTGCGACAATTTTCAAATGCGCCCGTGGTCCAATGGATATGACGCAGCCCTCCGAAGGCTGAGATCTAGGTTCGATTCCTTGCGGGCGCGCCACTACGACATTTCAGCCATTAAGGCTTGCAACACCTATAATGATACAGACTAACCGTTCCTATACATGGGGCGGTTTTTTTGTGCTTCCGCGAAAGTCGATTCCATGCGGCAAACTTCCACCCTCAGCCTCAGAAATATGACCCGGACAGCACTGTATTTTCCTTTCAAAGCGCCAACTAACACCGTTTTAATTTGATCTCCCGAAAGGCAAGACAGGACTTGTTTGACTATCTTTGACTTTTGCTTTTTCATCCGTTATTATGAGAATACGATTTAACCATTCATTGTTTTTTCGAGGAGGGGGCTTACGTTGGATATGAATTTCGTTCCTATGGTTATTGAGCAAAACAATCGAGGTGAGCGTGCGTATGATATTTACTCTCGCCTATTGAAAGACCGCATTATTTTTCTAGGATCCGGTGTAAATGACGTGGTGGCCAACTCCATCATCGCTCAATTGCTTTTCCTGGCGGCAGACGACCCAGAGAAAGACATCTCACTTTATATTAACAGCCCAGGCGGTTCGATTACGGCAGGCATGGCTATTTATGATACGATGCAATACATTAAACCGGATGTATCTACGATCTGTGTCGGCATGGCTGCTTCCATGGGAGCCTTCTTGCTTACCGCAGGCGCTATCGGCAAACGTTATGCGCTTCCGAACAGCGAAGTCATGATTCACCAGCCGCTAGGCGGCGCGGAAGGCCAAGCCAGCGATATCGCTATTCGCGCGAAGCGCATTATCGGTATGCGCGACAAGCTGAACGGCATTCTCGCAGAGCGCAGCGGTCAAACGCTTGAGCGCATCGAGAAGGATACGGACCGCGATTACTTCATGAGCGCAGTTGAAGCCAAAGAATACGGCCTTGTCGATAAAGTTATTGAGAAGCTCGCTTAATAGCAAGAGATCATTCATTTTACAGAACGGGGCTATCCCTACTGGTCTGCATGGACCTAAGGGATAGCCCTGTTTTTTTAATGCGGCTGTACGCCATTCGAATTAGCAAGAGAAATTCATGTTCATAAAATAGGTCATACGTTCTTCTTAGTTATTGATCTTCACATTAAAAAAAGCCTTCCTCGGTCATCAGACCTAGGACGGCTTTTATTTAATTTTGATGAATTATTGGTTTTCCAGCTCTTCTTTGCTTACCAAAGCGACTAAAGCGTTTACAGCCTGCTCTGCATCCGAACCCTCAGCACTTATGGATACTTCAGTGCCCGAGCTGATTGCCAAGCTCATAATCCCCATTATGGATTTAGCATTCACTTTTTTGTCGTCTTTCTCTACAAATACTTCGGAGGAAAATTTGTTCGCTTCTTGTACGAATAATGCTGCTGGTCTTGCATGTAGTCCTGTCTTAAGACGAACAACAACCGGAAGCCTTGTCATGGAAACCATACCCCCTATATTTTACTTAAGCATTAGCATGC
This sequence comes from Pristimantibacillus sp. PTI5, assembly GCF_048572955.1. Taxonomy (GTDB): domain Bacteria; phylum Bacillota; class Bacilli; order Paenibacillales; family Paenibacillaceae; genus Pristimantibacillus. Next base: position 3,331,027 of record NZ_CP183886.1, on the reverse strand, counting down.
GGCACAAGCTTATACGGCTCTATCGCCGTCTACTGGCTGCAAAAGCTCTTTTCCCGGTCAAAGACAAAAATGCAATGGCTTGTTCGCTTTGCATTCTTATCTTCATAAATAAAGCCATTTTGAATTATTATATCATTATACCAGCTGATACACTAGGATGAAAGTTCATACCCCACGGATTTTTTCCGCAAGTTCGTCAATTTTGCGCAAACGATGGTTTACGCCTGACTTACTGACCTTTCCTCCGAGCATTTCGCCGACTTCTGTCAGATTCATATCCGGATGCTGGAGCCTAATTTCCGCTACTTCCTTCAGCTTCTCAGGCAAGCTCTCCAGACCCACTTCTCGCTGCAGCAGCTTGATATTCTCAATCTGCCGGACTGCCGCTCCAATTGTTTTATTCAGATTCGCCGTTTCGCAGTTCACGATCCGGTTGACTGAATTGCGCATGTCGCGCATGATTCGAACATCTTCAAACTTGAATAAGGCTTGATGCGCGCCAATAATATTGAGGAACTCGATAATTTTCTCGCCCTCTTTGATATAGAAGATAAAACCCTTTTTCCGTTCAATGCATCTAGCGTTTAGATCAAATTTGTTCGCAAGGTCAACCAAAGCCTCGCAGTGCTCTTGGTACATCGAGGAAATCTCCAAATGATACGAAGATCCCTCCGGATTGTTGACCGAGCCTCCCGCGAGAAACGCCCCCCGCAAATACGAACGCTTGCAACAGGGCTTGCGAATCATTTCCTTGTCGATGCCAAGGTTGAACATAAAACCTTCGGATACAATCTTGAGCTCACTCAGTATCTCCTGCACCCCTGCCGGGATACGGACAATATAGACATTATTTTTCTTAAGCCTCATCTTCTTGCGGACGAGCAGCTCCACGTGTATTTCATAATGTTTTTTGAGCAGGGAGTAAATTCTTCTGGCAATCGCGGCATTTTCCGTTGAGATGTCCAAAACGACTTTGCGGCTCGATACGCTAACCGAACCATTCATCCGTATAAGCGCGGATAATTCCGCTCTCTCACAACAGTTGTCAGCCTCAATTAGTGTCAGCTCTTTCTTTGTTTGCGCCGCAAATGACATTGTGTATCACCTCTTTCGTAACATCCAGTTCTCGACCAGTTTATAAATATGATGGCTTAAGCGTTCGGCGTCATGCCTCAAAAAAGTACGGAATAAAACAAGGCGGTCCGCAATGACCTCATAGCCCTTTTGCGTTACCGCATCTAAATCCAAATGAACGGCTTTCGCACCCTTCTCCGCATACTTGCTCTCGATTTGGGGCGGAATCTCGCCGTCGTTCACAATTACGTAATCAAACAGATGATGGCCGATATGCGCATGAATGGCATCCAAATGATCCCCTACCGAATAATTATCGGTTTCGCCTGGCTGCGTCATAACATTACAGACAAAAAGTTTTACCGCCTCGGATTCCACGATGGCGTTCGCCAGCTTCGGAACGAGCAAATTCGGAATAATACTGGTATACAAGCTGCCTGGCCCAATTAAGATTGCGTCGGCCTGCTCGATGGCTTCTACAGCCTCTTGCAGCGGTTCCACATCCAGTGGTTCCAAAAACACACGCTTAATGACCTTGCCAGCCTTCGGAATCATGGACTCACCGGTAACAATCGTTCCATCGGCCATTTCAGCCTTTAGCACAATCGCTTTGCCCGCTGCGGGAAGCACCCGCCCCCGAACGGCGAGAACGCGGCTTAGCTCGCGGATACCCGTAACAAAGTCGCCGGATATATCCGTCATGGCCGCCAGCATAAGATTACCCAGACTATGTCCGGCTAAACCCGGCACGGTTTTGAAACGGTACTGCAATACCTCTGTCAAAAGCGGCTCCGCATCGGCAAGTGCCATAAGCACGTTGCGAATATCACCTGGAGGAGGAATTTGAAGCTCGTTGCGTAAAATGCCGGAGCTGCCTCCATCGTCGGCAACCGTAACAATAGCCGTAATATCGAGCGGCTTCTCTTTAAGCCCTCGCAGCATGACAGAGAGACCTGTACCGCCGCCAATGACAACGATCTTCGGTCTTCTTAGTATCTTATGCCTACTTTGCATTCTCTCACCCCGTCAATGCTTGTCACGTTCGGCATCGCGATGGCTGACACGCACACGTTCCGTATCGCTGCTGCCGAGCATGCGTCCCAAATATTCAGCTATGGCAACGGAACGATGCTTTCCGCCGGTGCAGCCAATACCGATAACTACCTGGCTTTTCCCTTCCTTGCGATAGAGCGGAATAAGAAATTGCAGCATGTCTAACAGCTTTGTCAGGAACTGCTGTGTTTCAGGCCACTTCATTACATATTCATATACTTCGGGAGTTTGGCCGGTATTTGGGCGAAGATGCTCGATATAATGCGGGTTAGGCAAGAAACGAACGTCGTAAATCAAATCCGCATCGATAGGAATCCCATATTTAAATCCAAACGAGGTCACGTTAATCGATAGACTATTTTGCTCGAGATTCGTAAAATGTGAAATAATACGTTCCTTCAAATGAGCCGGCTTCAAGATGCTCGTATCGATGACCTGAGAGGCCCAGCCTTTCAAATCCTCAAGCAGGCGGCGTTCATTCTTAATGCCCTCAAGCGGCATTCCTTCCGGAGCAAGGGGATGGCGGCGGCGGCTCTCCTTATAACGCTGTACAAGCACGCCGTCCGTAGCATCCAAAAATAAGATTTCGCAGCTTATCGTGTAATGCTCCTTGATATAAGCCAGCGATTCCGAGAGCGCCGTAAAAAATTCTCTTCCGCGCAAATCAATAACCAGCGCCACATTGCCGATTTTTCCGTTCGATTGTTCGATCAGCTCCGCAAATTTAGGGATTAGAACGGGCGGTAAATTATCGACGCAGAAGAAACCGAGGTCCTCCAGGCTTTGGACAGCAATGGTTTTGCCCGCGCCAGACATCCCGGTTATAATGACAAGCTTCGCTACTGTTGCTGCCGTTTCCATGATCAAACCTCCTAAAGACTTTGCGTTAGCAAAGTCACTTCGTAAGGATATGCTTAGACTTTGCGTTAGCAAAGTCACTTCGTAAGGATATGCTTAGACTTTGCGTTAGCAAAGTCACTTCGTAAGGATATGCTTAGACTTTTCGTTAGCAAAGTCACTTCGTTAATAATTTCCGAATAAAATTAACCTCTTAGAATAAGTCCAGCCGCGCCGACTACGCCCGCATTGTTTCCAAGCGTTGCTGCCACGATTTTCACATTTTCCTTCGCTTGTTCCTGCGTGTATTTCTCAAATACTTCGCGAATTTGGTCGAATAAGAAATCTCCCGCTTTCGATACGCCGCCGCCGATGATAAAGTATTGCGGATTCAAGATGATCGCAATCATTGCCATGGATTTACCCAAATAATAAGCAGCACGGTTCACGATACGGGTCGCTACTTCATCGCCTGCTTTCGCTGCATCAAGAACATCCTTCGCCATGATGTCTTCTACCATCGAAAGCGAAGTGCGGTCACCGCGTTCCACCGCATCCTTAGCCATACGAATAATGCCGGTCGCCGAAGATACCGTTTCCAAGCAGCCTATTTTGCCGCATCCGCATTGGATCGCCTCAAGATCAGGCACAATCGCCATATGGCCCAGCTCGCCCGCCATGCCCATATAGCCCTCAACGATTTTACCCTCTATGATAATGCCGCCGCCTACGCCGGTTCCGAGCGTATAGCATACGCAGTGCGCGATGCCTTTGCCTGCTCCGCCCCATGCTTCGCCTAGTGCCGCAACATTTGCGTCATTGTTAACTTTAACGGTCTTGTTCAGTTCTTGCTCCAAATAACCTTTTAGATTAACGTTCTCAATCTTCAGGTTCGGCGCAAATTTTACGATTCCGTTCGGAATATCCAGGAAGCCTGCAATACCAACGCCTACCCCGTCAACCTGCTCCCAATCATAATCCGATTCGGTTACGATTTGCTTTGAATATTTTGCAATATTTTGAAGGATAGTGTCCGTTCCTTTACTCGCTTCCGTCGGCCCCTCATACGTCCGGAGCAATTGTCCATCCGCATTGCAAATGCCTACTTTAATAGCAGTTCCGCCGACATCGACTCCAACGTAAATCTTTTCAGACATCACTAGTCCACCTCATCAATATGTTAATCTTCTCTGTAACACTATAAGCGACCTTTATCCTCTGGTCAAGATAGCTGAATACTGGTAAATGTGCCAATTCCGGCTATCGAAAAGGCTATACCGTCAAGCATATCGCTCTGCTGGTATAGCCCCTTTCTCTATCTTATGATGCTCCTCGCCAAGTATTAAAGCGATTTGCTCCAATCATGCGTCACTGCGCCTTCCAGGAATCTTTCGCAATCCAGCGCCGCCATGCATCCGCTGCCCGCTGCCGTAATCGCCTGGCGGTATTTGCTGTCCTGCACATCGCCGCAAGCGAATACGCCCGGTACGTTTGTTTCGGTTGTGCCCGGCTTCACAAGAATATAACCGTGATCGTCCGTATCGATTTGACCGGCAAGGAATTTCGTGTTCGGCGTATGGCCGATTGCGATAAAGATACCGTCCGTCTCGATAACATCTTCTTCGCCCGTTGTATTGTCGCGGACTTTAAGGCCCGTAACACCCATGCCGGTAGCAACCACTTCAACCGGTGTACGGTTTAGGCTCCAGCTAATTTTTTCGTTTTCGCGCGCACGGTCCTGCATAATTTTGGAAGCGCGCAGCTCGTCGCGGCGATTAACCAGCTCAACGTTAGTTGCGAAGCGCGTAAGAAAGCTTGCTTCCTCCATCGCCGAGTCGCCGCCGCCGACAACGATAATTTTCTTGCCGCGGAAGAAGAATCCGTCGCATGTTGCGCAAGTGCTTACGCCTTTTCCGACGTTTTCTTTCTCGCCCGGAATGCCCAGGTATCTAGCCGATGCACCCGTAGAGATGATAATGCTCTCGCCAACCAATTCTCCGTGGCCTTCCACTTGAAGCTTGAAAGGACGTTCCGACATATCCACGCTGTTTACCCAACCGGTAATAAACTTAGCGCCAAAGCGCTCCGCTTGCTTACGCATGTTTTCCATAAGCTCAGGGCCCATGATGCCTTCTGGGAAACCAGGAAAGTTCTCGACTTCTGTCGTTGTCGTCAATTGTCCGCCCGGCTCGGGGCCTTCAATAATCAACGGATTCATGTTGGCGCGTGCCAAGTAAATTGCTGCTGTAAGTCCGGCAGGGCCGGTACCGATAATAATGGATTTGTACATCGACATTCACCTCGTAAAAGTTTATTCGTCCTGCAATTCCTGCTTGAAAAAGACGGAGCTCATCGATTTCATCTTGTCTTTGATGCCGCAAACCTCGTCAATGAACTTAACGTTCTTGCTTACAGTAGCAATCGAAGTCCCGTACCGTACCGAAACCTCATGGTACGAAATGGATCGCCGATGCATCTTAGCTGTCAAATATTCTAACGCAGCTGCCCAGCCCTCGGGCTTTGCCAGCTTCGGAACGTCCGGGTAAACGCGTGACAAGAACTCTACCCATAAGGTCATCAAATCATGCTGCTGGACCAAATCGTATTGCTTGCTCATGCGTCCGAGCGCCGACTCGACAACAGCCTGCCATTTATCCTCCCAGACCGGAAGCCTTGAAGGCACGCGATTCGGTTCAATGACCGTTTCTTTCCCTTCAAGCACGATATGCAGCGGCTCTTGAACGCCCATGGTACGAAGCACGAAGATCGCAATCCTCTTTAAATAATCATCCTCATCGCGCTCCATCAAAAAGGATTGCAGCACGTCCTTTACCTCGCTGTCGGCAATCATGCCTAACGCCTGAATGACCTGCAGCTTCGTGTGCTGGTCGCCATGGCGCAGCGCCCAGAAGAAGGAGGAACGAACAAGCGGGTCACGCTTGAGATGATCGGGAATGCCGTCCGAGGACTTTTCCCATAGCTTGAACTGCTCTTCAAACGGCAGATGGTAATGATAGCTGATGGATGCCGTCTGCTCTCCGCTGCGGACAAGCTCAAGCTGCTCCATATAATAATGAGGAATGCCCGATTTCGGATCCAGCTTAATCGTCTGCTTCCACAGCCGCTCCGCTTCCTGCAAGCGTCCGATATTGCATGCCGCAACAGCCGCATAATGGTACAAACTAGGGTCCTGCGTCAGCTCGGAATCTTTGAGAAGACGGATGAAATGCTTGTATGCAGCCCCATGCTCTCCTAAGATGCCCATAGTGGTTGCCAGTTTAAACACATGCTCCTGGTGGAACGGCACTGTCTTCGCAAGCAGCTCCACTAGGGGCCGCAGGCTTTGTTCATCATTCTTGTGCTGATAGAATATAGCAAGGTTGCAAAGCGCATGCAGATTGCCCGCTTCAAGCTCCAACACCTCATGAATCGTATCCATCGCCTTATCGAACATACCCATATAATAATAGGCCAAGGCCAAATTATTGCGCGCAGCGAGGAAATCAGGCTGGCTTTCAATAATTTTTTCTAAAATGCGCACAGCCTCTGTGAATTTGCCTTCTTCCAACAAGGTGCGAGCCAAATCATGCTCGACCATCCCCTCGCGCGATTTAATATTTGTCAGACGCGTAGGCCGTTCAAGCTCGTAATGCAGAAGATCCATCATATCCTCCGCTTCATCAAGAAACTGTCCTTCCGAGTCCTCTTCTAAATATCGAATAAGCGAGCTCTCGGCCGCTTCATATTGCTCCATATTGGCAAAATTGTTCGCCATATAGAAATGGCATTCCGTCATCGTCGGATCAAGCTCATCCACAATCCAGCCTAAAATCCGGTTCGACTCCTCATAATTGCCCATTTCAGAAAGAATGCCGGCCATATTGCAATGGTTTACCGGATTTTCCGGCTCGTATTCCACGGCGCGACGAAAATATTTAAGTGCCTTGTCATAATGGAATCGATCTAGTGACCGAACCGCACGTTCGAAAAAAAACGTCGCGTCCCATTGAACCGGTATGACTTTCGTCTGTTGATCTACGGCAACACGTTTCTTCTCCTTCACTGGCAAGGCACCTCCCGTTACTTCCGATTTTCTACGATTATACCATAGCCATACACGCGAGAACATGAAAGAATATGTGGCAAAATCGCGGACAGCAATTACGCCGCCCGCGATTTCCCGCGTCATTGCTATTCAATTCATGTGCTCAGCATTCAGAATAAGGCTTATACGCCATTGCTTTTGAACAAGGTGCTGATGGAGCCGCCCTCCAAAATGATGCGCGTTGCTTCTGCAAGCAGAGGGGCAACGGAAAGCACTTTGAAGCGTTCCGGCGTTGATTCCGGCAAGCTGATCGAGTCTGTAACGATAACTTCTTTAATATTGGGATGATCCAAACGCTCAATGGCCGAGCCGGAGAATAACGGGTGCGTTGCGCATACGTATACATCCTCAGCGCCGCGCTCCTTCAAGCCCTCCACAACGTTTACAATCGTAGAGCCCGTGTCGATCAGATCCTCGATAATGATTGGCGTCTGACCTTCGACATCCCCGATAACGTGTGTGATAACCGATTCATTGTGCGCAGGGCGTTTCTTAATCATAATCGCAAACGATGTATCCAAGTAGTTCGCAAGCTTCTCGGCAGTTGAGGCACGTCCTGCATCCGGCGAAACGACAACCGGGTTCTTGATGTTTTTCGACTTCAAGTAATCGCTGATAAGATCAAGCGCAGTCATATGATCGACCGGAATATTGAAGAAGCCTTGAATAGCTGGAGCATGGAGGTCGATTGTGATTACGCGGTTCGCTCCAACAGTCGTGAGCACATCCGCCAGCATTTTCGCTGAGATCGGCTCCCGCGGTGCTGCTTTGCGTTCCTGACGCGCATAACCGTAATACGGCATGATGATGTTGACCGTTCTCGCGGACGCACGCTTCGCCGCATCAATCATAACAAGCAATTCGACAAAATGCTCGTTGATTGGATGCGAGAATGATTGTACGAGGAAAACGTCGCAATTCCGAATCGTTTCCTCATAGTGCACGTAAATCTCACCGCTTTTGAAACGGGACATCTTGATCGCGCCTAGCGTCAGACCAAGCTCTGCACTGATTTTCTGAGCCAATACCGGATTAGACGAACCCGAAAAAATACGCACCTTGTCGCTTAACATGATACCCTCCTGAGCGTTAAAACCAATTAATTTTACGAAACTAGTACTCGTCCTTGTCGGATCATTCGACAAAGCTTGTTTGATCTTCTATATTATACATGGAATTTACGATATTTCAAAAATCAATCATCACTAATTTTCGACAATTAAATGTCGCAAGCTGCGTAAATCCCGCTTCCTTGAGTGCAGCATAGGCTTGATCCAAGTATTGACCTAGTCTTTCCGGCTGGTGAGCGTCCGATCCAACCGTCAGCGGAATGCCTAAATCCCTTGCATATTCCAGCATTCTGCGGCTGGGAAACATCTCGGCGGCAGGCGTGCGGAGTCCGGAAGCGTTGAGTTCAATGGCGAGGCCGTGACGCTTCACCGCTTCAAGGGCAGCGTTCTCCAAATGAGTGACATCGCCTTCCGGCTGAAAGCCAAAACGCTTGACCACGTCAATATGGCCGATATAGTCATAAAAGCCGGATGCCGCCGCTTTTCCGATGGCTTCATAATATTGCTCGTAAACCGCCATGCGGTCGCGGCCTTCCCAGCCTGCCGTTTGGCGGAAATCCGTAATATCCCATTCCCCCAGGAAATGTACGGAACCGATCACGTAGTCCCATGGATAAGCTTTCACGATGGCTTCGATTTGTTCTTCGCATCCCTCGATGTAATCGCCCTCCAGTCCTACGCGAATGTCGATCTGTCCCTTGTACTTTTCCTTGAGCTCGAGGCATTCCTCCACATAACGGGGAAGCTCATCCATGGGCATCGCCATCTCCGGGTAATAAGAGGCGGGATCCACATGCAGCAGCGGCATATGATCGGAAAGGCCGAGCTGCACGAGTCCGATCTCAATTCCCTTCCGTACGTATTCCTCCAGTTCGCCGACTGCATGACCGCAGCGAGTATGATGGGTATGGTAATCGATAAACATGTGCGTACCGGCCTTTCTATCATGAATTTTGAGACAAGTGTCAGCCTATCTCATTTTGTTGGTGGTTGGTTTTCCATGGCGGCTGTTGATTTCGCTGATCACGTCGTCCAGCGGAAGCCCTCTCTCGCGCAGCAGCACCATCAGGTGGAAAATCAAATCGCCGGTTTCGCTCCGAAGTTCGTCGTTATCTTTGTTTTTAGCCGCAATAATAACCTCGGACGCTTCTTCGCCAACCTTTTTCAAAATTTTATCCACGCCTTTGTCGAATAGATACGATGTATAAGACCCCTCAGGGCGCTCAGCGTAACGTTCAGCGATAATGCTCTCCAATTGCCCAAGCGTCGCAAAGCGGTCAGCAGAGGATGGCACAGCTTGTGAGGATGCATTTTCGTTTCCGCTCACTTCAACCGCATTGAAGAAGCAGCTGTAACGGCCCGTGTGGCAGGCCGGTCCCTTTTGCTCCACCTTCACGAGCAGCGTGTCGCCGTCGCAATCATACGCCAAAGAAACGATGCGCTGCGTATGGCCGCTTGTCGCGCCTTTGTTCCACAGCTCGTTCCGCGAGCGGCTCCAGAACCAGGTTACGCCCGACTCCACCGAAAGCTGCAGCGATTCCTTATTCATATAAGCCATCATCAGCACTTCTTTGCTTTGCGCATCCTGCACGACGGCAGGAACAAGCCCCGCGTCGTCCCATTTGATTTTCGAGATAAGACCGCTCTGGTTATTTTCCGTCATCGTACCTCTACCCCCTTCAACCGCAAATCGTCTTTCACTTCCCGGATCGTCATTTCTTTATAGTGAAAAATAGTCGCAGCCAGCGCCGCATCCGCATGGGCCTGCTGAAACACATCGTTAAAATGTTCGATTCTGCCCGCTCCGCCTGAAGCGATAACGGGGATGCCCAGCGAGTCGGAAACGGCCTGTGTAAGCTTAATGTCGAAGCCGTCCTTCGTACCGTCCGCATCCATGCTCGTCAGCAAAATTTCGCCGGCGCCGAGACGTTCCACTTCGCGCGCCCACTCCAGCGCCTTAATGCCCGTCGTCTTGCGGCCGCCATGCGTATAGACCTCCCACTCGCCCCACTCTGCATTGAACTTGGCATCTATGGCCACTACGATGCACTGCGAGCCGAACTTGCGTGAGCCTTCCTGCACAAGCGCAGGATTCAATACAGCCGCCGTATTGATGCCGATTTTGTCCGCTCCGGCGCGGAGCAGCCGCTTCATGTCATCCACATGGGAAATGCCGCCGCCTACAGTAAACGGAATCGTAATTTCTCCAGCCGTCCGCTTCACGACCTCTATCATCGTCGCGCGCCCCTCGACCGAAGCCGAAATGTCCAGAAACACCAGCTCATCCGCGCCTTCCTGGTCATAGGTAGCCGCTAGTTCGACGGGGTCTCCCGCATCGCGCAGGTTAACGAAGTTCACGCCTTTCACAACGCGGCCGTCCTTTACGTCCAGGCATGGAATGATACGTTTTGCCAGCATGTTTCCCTCTCCTTTATGCCCGTTAGCCGAGCTCGATCTGTAAATCTGCTCTATTAGCGTAAACGGCTGATGCCGTCTTTAGCGGCAGAAGCTCGTTTCGCGGTCAAATATAAGCATCGTATAAGTCTAAAATTTATACTTTCTTATATTTTATGAATGCTAAGATTGTTTGTTTTCGGTAAGCGCAAGGAAGCTGCCCAGCAGCTGCATGCCGAGCTCTCCGCTTTTTTCCGGATGGAACTGCATCCCGAATACGTTGCCGCGTCCGACGATCGCCGTCACCTGCTGGTGATAGTCGGTCGTCGCAAGCAGGTCGGATGCCTGCTCCGGCTTCGCATGGAAGGAGTGCACGAAATACACATGCCCCTCGGTCAGGCCGCTGAACAGCGGCGACTGCTCCTGCAGGAACGATAGCTTATTCCAGCCCATGTGCGGAATTTTGTAATCGCCGGAGAAACGGACCACTTTGCCCGGAAGCAGGTTCAGGCCCTCGTTGGTGCCGTACTCCTCGCTTTCCGTGAACAGCAGCTGCATGCCTAGGCAAATGCCCAGCATCGGCTTGCCGGAGGCCGCATAGGCTTTGGTTACCTCATCCAGCTTTGTCTCGCGCAGGTTTTGCATCGCATCGCCAAAAGCGCCAACGCCGGGCAGGATCGCTCCAGCCGCGGCAGCAATCGTCTGCGGGTCATCGGTAATGACCGCCTCGTAGCCAAGCCGCTCAACCGCTTTGCTTACGCTGTGCAGGTTGCCCATGCCGTAATCGATGATAGCGATCATGCTACAGCACTCCTTTCGTCGAAGGCACTCCTTGTACGCGAGGATCAATGCTCGTTGCTTCATCCAGCGCACGTCCAAGCGCCTTGAACACCGCTTCAATCATGTGATGCGTGTTTTTGCCGTAGTGTACGATGACGTGAAGCGTGATGCGCGACTCCAGCGCCAGCTTCCACAGAAACTCGTGAACAAGCTCCGTCGAGAAGCTGCCTACTTGCGCGGAAGGATATTCAGCGCGGTATTCGAAATGCGGACGGTTGCTGACGTCGATGATAACCTGCGCAAGCGCCTCATCCATCGGAACGAATACGCTGGCGTAACGTTTGATGCCGCGTTTGTCGCCCAGCGCCTCGCGGAGGGTTTGACCGATGCAAATGCCGATATCCTCTACCGTGTGGTGATCATCAATGTCGATATCGCCGCGCGCTTCCAGCTCTAGGTTGAACTGGCCGTGCTTTGTAAACAAGTCAAGCATATGGTTAAGGAAAGGCACATCCGTATCAATTTTCGTTTCGCCTGTTCCGTCTACTGCAAATGTAAGCTTAATGTCCGTTTCATTCGTCTTGCGTGCCACCGATGCTTCACGTACCCGATTTTCCGACACTTTTATTCCTTCTTCCTATTGTAGTATATCGTTCACGGCATAACCTCGAGTGGCTGTGCCGGGCAGATCGAACCCGTTAATTCGGTTAGCCTCATTTGATTTATGTCACCGCTGTAATGCACACCAGCTAATCGAAGCTTAGAAAGGCTGCAGCGGAAATAGGTCATCATAGGTCATTGAGGATGGCGCCTTTCAGCAACCTTCCTCCATTAACCGCGTTCCTTCTCCAGGCGAATCTCGATTGCGCGCGCATGCCCTTCCAGTCCTTCGTGACGGGCAAGCGTCATGATTTTTTCGCCATTGGCAAGCAGCGCTTCTTTGCTGTAGTAAATCAAGCTCGACTTCTTCAAGAAATCGTCGACGTTAACCGGCGATGAGAAACGGGCCGTGCCGTTTGTCGGGATGATGTGATTCGGTCCCGCAAAATAATCCCCAACCGGCTCCGAGCTGTAAGGCCCGAGGAAAATCGCGCCGGCATTTTGGATATAACCGAGCAGGCGCATCGGATCAACCGTCAGCACCTCCAGGTGCTCAGGCGCAAGCTGATTGACGACGTCGATACCCGCTTCAATCGAGTCGACGAGCAATACGGCGCCGTAGCTGTCAATGGAGCTGCGGGCGATGTCCTGGCGCGGCAGCGTCGACAGCTGCCGCTCTACCTCCGCTGCAACAGCTTCCGCAAGCTGCTGCGACGGCGTAACCAATATCGCCGAAGCCATCTCGTCATGCTCTGCCTGCGACAACAGATCCGCGGCGATGTACGCGGGATCGGCCGAATCGTCGGCAAGCACGACGATTTCACTTGGTCCGGCGATACTGTCGATATCGACGGCACCGAATACGGCGCGCTTCGCCAGCGCCACGTAAATGTTGCCCGGTCCGCAAATTTTATCGACCGGAGCAATGCTGGCCGTGCCGTACGCAAGCGCGGCAATGGCCTGAGCCCCGCCGACCCGGTACATCTCCTTGACGCCCGCTTCCGCGGCGGCAACGAGAATATACGGGTCGATGCCCGCAGTGCCGCCGGTTGCAGGCGGCGTCACCATGACAATCTCCGGCACGCCGGCTACCTGCGCCGGAATGACATTCATCAGCACGGACGACGGATAAGCCGCCTTGCCTCCGGGCACGTATACGCCGACCCGCTTAAGGGGCCGCATAATTTGCCCGAGCAGCGTTCCGTCCTGCTGCAGATCCATCCACGAGGTCCGCATTTGCTTCTCGTGGAATACACGGACATTCACGGCCGCTTCGCGAATCGCCGTGAGAAAATCGGCGTCGACCCGCTCATACGCCGCCTGAATCTCCTCCTGCGTCACGCGCAGCGATGCCGCATCCAGCTTAACCCGGTCATGCTGCTCCGTATACCTCAGCAGCGCCGCATCCCCCTCGGCCTTTACGTCCGCGACGATCCTTAAGGCCGACTCATTTTGCTCAGGTGTTCCATACTCCACCTCGCGCTTCAATCCAAACTGCTCCGCTCGCATAATCCGCATATTATCCGCTCCTTCCAATGACTCTCCATGCTTTATCATTCTAATTATCCTTTTAGGTCCGATACTTTGCCTAAGCGCGCTATCCAGCATGCTTTTCCCGTGCTGCTTAGCTATCTGCAAAATACAGCATGCAATATCCGCCATCCCATGCCTTAGCACCTTAGCTTTCTGCTTTAGCATCCTGCTTTAGCTTTCTGCTTTAGCTTTCTGCTTTAGCGCTTGGAATCATCGTTAACCGCCTCTAGATTCCGTTTAGCCAGCGTCTCCTGCAATCGGTCGCATAGGCCTTGGATTACATCGTTTTTCATCCGGTAGCTTACCCGGTTCGCAATCAAGCGGCTCGTTATGCCGAAGATCGACTCCATCTCGACAAGCCCGTTCTCGCGCAGCGTTTGGCCCGTTTCCACCATATCGACGATCCGGTCCGCAAGTCCGATCATTGGCGCTAGCTCAATCGAGCCGTTAAGCTTAATGACCTCCACCTGCTGGCCTAATTCACGGAAATACGCAGAAGCTACATTCGGGTACTTGGTCGCTACCCGCGGATTCATCGTTGGTTTCCAATCCGGCATGCCGATAACAGACATCCTGCATTTTGCGATGCCAAGGTCCAGCAGCTCGTAAACGTCCTTATTTTCCTCCATCAGCACGTCTTTTCCGACGATACCGATATCTGCCACACCGTATTCCACATAGGTAGGAACGTCTACGGGCTTCGCCATAATGAACTCCATTCCGACCTCAGGCAGCTCGATGATCAGCTTGCGCGTATCATCAAAATCACTCGGAATCGGCAGTCCTGCCTCGCGGAACAGCTTCGACGCCACCTTGTAGATGCGGCCCTTCGGCATCGCCACTTTCAAAATATCCTTTGTTTGTCCGCTCATGTGGCGCTGCCTCCTTTGATTCCGTTGCCGTTAAACGACTGCAAAGCCGTGTACGATATACCTTTATACGTGAAAGGTTCCTCACCCTTATTCTTCACGGCATCTAACAGGCTGCTGCCGTCATCCAAACGCTCCGTTACAACGCTAATGCCCTGCGCACGCAGCTCCTGTGCTTTGACAAGCGCCTCGCCGCGTCCCTGCGTATCATAAACGATCAGCGTCCGCCCGGTTTCGCTCTCGCCCTTATCGCCCAACAGCTCCAAAATACGCGTTGTCTTAAGCGCAAAGCCCGTTGCCGGCGCCGGTCTGCCGAACTGTGCCAGCAAATTGTCATAACGTCCGCCGCTTACAACCGGGAATCCAAGATCCGCTGCATAACCTTCAAAGGTCATGCCGGTATAATATGAAAAATCGCCGATCATCGTCAGGTCAATAAGCACATGCTCGCAAACGCCGTACGCCTTCAGCACATCCCAAATCTCGCATAAATGGCGAATCGACTTCCGGGCTTGATCATCCACGCTCAGCTGCAGCGCTTGATCGCAAATCTCTTGGCCTCCGCGCAAGCGCAAAACGCCTTCAAGCTCGTTCTTTACGGATTCATCCAGTGAAAGCATGCGCAGCTGCTCGCGGTAGCCTACGAAATCGCGGCCCAGCAGGCAGCTCTTCAGCTGCTCTTGCGCATCCTTACGGCCTGGCAGCGATTCCTCCATCAACCCGTTAAGGAAGCCGACATGCCCAATCGCAATTTTAAAGCGCTCGACGCCGGCTGCCTTAAGCGATGCGATCGCAAGCGCAACAACCTCCGCGTCGGCTTCAGCCGACGAATCTCCAACAAGCTCCACGCCCGTTTGGAAAAATTCAGCCTCGCGGCCTGCTTCCTCTTCAATGGCCCGGAACACATTGGAATGGTAGGACAAGCGCTGCGGGAAATCCGCTTGCTTCAATAAGGATGAGACTACGCGCGCGATTGGCGCCGTCATATCCGAACGGAGAACCAGCGTCGTTCCGCGGTTATTTAGAAGCTTAAACAGCTTTTGGTCCGAGGTCGAACTCGCTACGCCCACCGTATCGTAGTATTCCATTGTCGGTGTAATAATTTGCTCATAGCCCCAGCCCTGCATGCAGGCCAGAACCTGGCGTTCAATATGACGCAGCTTTGCAACCGCGCCAGGCAGATAATCTTTAACGCCTATCGGCTTCTCGAATACTTTTGGTTTAGACATATAATTTCACCTTCGTTTACTTTAGTGGTTTAAAGCGATACCATGTTACCATACTAACAAAATAAAGAGTTTAGTCGTAATATTAGCATGAAAAGCTTATTTTCGTCAAGCTGGCTGCCGTCCGCCTTTGCCCAAAAAGAAAGCCCCGGCCGGCTGCGAAACGAACTCGCGCGGACGAAGCATTTAAAAGTCCATTAGTTTAAAATATTGCGCACACTCTCGTCATGCTCATTTGGCATAACCATCTCGCTGCGTCTGATTTCCCGCATCGGATTGCCGCCTACAAACGCATAAGCGGGGACATCCTTATGAATAACCGAGCCCGCGGCCACGATCGCATGATCGCCGATCGTTACGCCCGGCAATATGGTCGTATTCGCGCCAATCATAACATGAGAGCCAATGATGACGTTGCCGAGACGGTATTCCTTGATCAAATATTCATGGGTCAGAATCGTTGTATTATATCCAATAATCGTATTATCTCCAACCGATATGCGCTCTGGAAAGAAGACATCGACCATCACCATAAGCGCAAATGCGGTATGCTCTCCGACCTTCATGCCGAGCAATCGGCGGTAAATCCAATTTTTTAGCGGAAGGACCGGGCAGTACCGCGCAAGCTGGATAAAGATGAAATTACGGACGGACTTGAATCGGCTTACCGTCGAATACACCTGCCAAAGCGCGTTTGGTCCTTCCACTGGATATCGTTCAACTTTGCGCAAGCGTCTCCCGCTCCAATCCTACAAACGTATAAAGATCACGCATGTCATGGATAACATGATGAGCTCCCGCCTCCATCAGCCTTTGCTCGCCCTTAAGCGACCAAGCTACGCCTACGGCTATGGCGCCCGCGGCAATCGCGGATTCAATATCCACCACGCTGTCGCCTACCATCATCGTCGTTACCGGATCTGCGCCGAGCAGGCCGATGGCTTTGCTCACGGGTTCCGCATGCGGTTTAGGATTAACAACATCATCAATCGTTACAATGGCATCGACATAGTCGAACAATCCCACGTATTTCAAGCCGCGCTCCGTGGTCAACCGCATTTTGGTCGTCACGATTCCGATTTGGATGCCTTGTCCATGCAGTCTTGCTATGACTTTATTCACATAATCGAATGATTTCACATAATTATCATGCAGCCGTAAATTCACTTCTCGATAGGCTGCCACAAGATCGGTGACATCCTCGAGTCCTGAGAACCGTTTCATCTGATCCGTTAAAGGCTCTCCCATACTCGGAATAATGTGTTCTCTTCCAAAGCCTTCGGGTGCTACGCCCTGCAAAGATTCAATAAACGAGCGGATAATAAGCTCATTGGTGTCGAGAATGGTGCCGTCCAAATCGAACAGCATTGTTTTGATCGTATCCGTCATTGGTAAACCTCCCTAGATTGCGCTAACGCTTGCTAACTTCGTCTTCTTTACTGGAGCTTGCATTGTGGACTGCATTAACGGATGCTGTATCGCTGCCGCCATTACGCTCCGGCTTGGTTGTCGTAATGGGATCAAGATAGCGCGCAGTTGCGAGGCCGGTCTTGCGGCGTACGATAATAAGCGCGATTGCTCCGATAATTAAGAGCAAGGCCAATACCTGTGAAATCCTAATGTTGCCGTAAGCCGGGTCCAAATAACCTTGTTTAAACAAGACCTCCATCGGCGTCCATAGACCATTAATGAAAGAAGCCAGCCAAGATGGCCCTCTAAAGGCCAAGCTGTCGGTACGCAGCGCTTCAATGAAGAAGCGGCCGATCGAATACCAGATAAAATAGCTGGCCATCAGCTCGCCTGCACGCAGAAACTTTTGACGGCGCAGGATAAGCAGAATGATAATGCCGACTAAGCTCCACACCGATTCATATAGAAACGCAGGGTGGCGATATGCGCCTTGAACCAGCATCTGATCCACGATAAAGGATGGCAGGTGAAGCGTATTGCGCAGGAAGGACTCCGAAACTTCTCCGCCGTAAGCCTCTTGGTTCATGAAGTTGCCCCAGCGTCCGATCATTTGGCCCGCGAGCAGCCCGGGTACGCAAATATCCACCAAACGCCAAAAGCTATAGCCCTTATAGCGGAAATAAAAGAACCCGCAAATAAATGCCCCAATAATCGCGCCATAAATGGCGATTCCGCCATTCCATATCTTGAATACATCTACAAAATTACCTTTGTAATCTTCCCATTTGAAAGCTACATAATAAATTCGGGCGCAAATAATTGCGGAAGGAACGCCGATCAGGAGCAAGTCCATAAAGAAATCCGGCTTTATGCCGAACCTCTTTCCTTCCTGCACGCAAAACAGCAGGCCTACTAATGCCGCCGCTCCCAAAATAATGCCATACCAATGCACTTCGATTGCACCTAACGAGAAGGCAATTGGATTGAGTATCAATGTCTTCATTCTTTTATATCCCCTTTAGGTTCAATCGTATTCATCCATATCGTCGGCAATCGTTTCCGTCAGCTTATTCGTGAATTGCAGCGCCGCATTGTAGCCCATCCGTTTCAAACGGAAATTCATCGCTGCTACCTCGATAATGACGGCCAAGTTCCGTCCTGGACGTACGGGTACAGTAACGAGCGTAACGTCTGTCTCGATAATTCGCGTCGTTTCCTCATCCAGACCAAGGCGGTCATATTGCTTATCCTGCTGCCAATTTTCAAGCTTAATAACGAGGCCGATACGCTTTTGCGTACGTACTGCCCCTGCCCCGAACAGCGTCATGACATTAATGATCCCTAGTCCCCTAATTTCGAGCAGGTGACGGATCAGCTCAGGCGCGCTGCCGTGCAGCTGCGCATCCGAGGTTTGCATAATCTCTACCGCGTCATCCGCAACAAGCCTATGGCCGCGTTTGACAAGCTCTAATGCCGTCTCGCTTTTGCCAATGCCGCTTCCTCCGGTAATGAGCATCCCTACGCCATATACGTCTACAAGAACGCCGTGAATCGTTGCAGTCGGAGCGAGCTTCCGCTCTAAGAAATCAGTTATACGGCTCGACAAAATTGTCGTAGCAATATTGCTCCGCAGCAATGGGATCTGCATCTCGTTGCATTGCTCGACAAGCTCTTGAGGCGCTTCCAATCCCCGTGTCAAAATAATGCATGGCGTATCCTCATTACAGAGGCGAACCATGCGATCCTTGCGTTCTTCACTGCCTAGCATATTCAAGAACGAGATTTCCGTTCGGCCAAGCAGTTGTACCCGCTCGCTTGGATGGTAGTGGAAATAACCTGCCATTTCAAGACCCGGTCGATACAAGTCATCTACCGTAATCGCACGCTTCATTCCGTCCTCGCCAGCTATAATTTCGAGCTGAAATTGTTTGACGAGCTCAGATACTTTCACTTTCTTCGGCATCGTAGGGCCTCCCTCATATGGCAACTGCTTTTGTGTATGTAAGTTTTTTTCTAATGTCTTCATCGTAAAGGAAAAAGGCGCCAAACGCAACGTTTGCTCCGCTGCCAAGCGGCTTTCTTTCGCTTCAAGATTTGAGATGCCGGCAATAGGCATTCGATCATTTTACAAAAAAAGAACGGCCGGATAATCCGGCCGTTCTTTCTCCATACTATTTATTAAGCTTCGAAAATGTTAAGTTCTGTCGCTTTGTCGAACAAGTGTACTTTGTTCATATCAAGCGCAAGCTTAACGCTTGTGCCATCACGTAGACCGGAGCGGCCATCAACACGAGCGATAACTGTGTCAGTGCCGATACCGTTCAGGTACAAGTACATTTCGTGACCAAGGTTCTCAGCAACCTCTACATTTGCGTTTACGATTGTTTGCGGTGAAGCTTCCAAGAATACTGGCTCTTCGTGAAGATCCTCTGGACGAATGCCTAGAATCACTTCTTTGCCGATGTACCCTTTCGAGCGAAGAATTGCTGCTTTGCCTTCAGGAACAACTACATCAACGCCGCTTGCTTTGAAACGAAGCGCGCCGCCTTGTTCTGTAAGGGATCCGCTGATGAAGTTCATCGATGGAGCACCGATAAAACCAGCAACGAAGATGTTTACAGGGTGGTTGTAGAGCTCTTCAGGAGAAGCTGTTTGTTGAATGAAACCGTCTTTCATAACAACGATACGGTCACCCATTGTCATTGCTTCGATTTGGTCATGCGTTACGTAGATCGTTGTTGTTTCAAGACGTTTTGTAAGCTTGCTGATTTCAGCACGCATTTGTCCACGAAGTTTCGCGTCCAAGTTGGAAAGCGGCTCATCCATCAAGAATACTTGCGGCTCACGAACGATTGCGCGCCCTAGAGCGACACGTTGACGTTGACCACCGGAAAGAGCTTTTGGTTTACGGTCAAGCAAATGCTCGATATCAAGAATTTTAGCAGCTTCACGAACGCGTTTGTCGATGTCTGCTTTTTTGAATTTACGAAGTTTAAGGCCGAAAGCCATGTTTTGGTAAACGTTCATGTGCGGGTACAACGCGTAGGATTGGAATACCATCGCGATGTCGCGGTCTTTAGGAGCAACATCGTTCACAAGGCGGTCGCCGATGAACAATTTGCCTTCGGAAATTTCTTCAAGGCCTGCAATCATACGAAGAGTTGTCGATTTACCGCAACCGGATGGTCCGACCAATACGAGAAACTCTTTGTCCTTAATATCTAAGTTAACGTCAGTAACCGATGCTTTGTCAGTACCCGGGTATTTTTTGTAAATGCCTTCTAAACGTACGCCTGCCATGATAATTTTCCCCCTAGAAAGAAATTTCGATATGCCTATATCTTATCCCACGCAGGAGCTTGTGACTATGCACATACTTTACAAAAAAACTAATTTCTTTTCGTAACTTTGTACAATAGTAATATAATTTTGACTAGAACAGCATCTCTGAACTGACGAACATCAAGCCCAGTCTCTTGTTTAAGCTTATCCAAGCGATATAATAACGTATTACGATGTATATATAATTTCTTTGCGGTCTCACTTACATTGCAGTCCAGTGTGAAAAATGTATCCAGCGTGCTTAGCATTTCCGATTCCACGAACAGATCCGCTCTTTTTAAGGACTGCTCTAAATATTTGGCGCGCTGTGCATCCGGAATCGAATTAAGCAGCCGCTCCAGCTGAAGCATCCATGGCAGATGTATGTTTGTGCCTACATGGAATTTACGTCCAAGATTAATGGTTTCCCTCAGCAGCATGGTTGTTTCGATCATTCCCTTAGCCGGCGATGTCGGGTGCGCCACCGCTAAGTGGCACTCGCCTATCCATTCGCTTGCCAGCATCTCGTGCAGTCCGAGACCGATCGAAGCAAGACTTTCCTCTAGCGACTCCTCTTCCTGTTCGTCAAAGGCATCCGAATCCTCATCTCTTAACAAGGAGATTGAGCCCCATATGAGCCATTCCTGGCTTTTCAAAGGTATGAGCAAAATATCATCGGACATAAATGACCGAAGCAGCTTTTCCAGCCCCGAATAAGTAGCTTGCAGGGTACCCTGCTGTTCCGTTACGAGCAGAAAAGGAATCATTTCATTGAATAAGCGGCTGCCGACCGTAAGATGGTCCGGTAATGAATAAGCAGGCTCGTCTGATTCCAGCTGTTTCTGGATCCAATCGCCCAGCTTAAGGGCTTGTCTCTCCGTTTCAGAGAGCGCCGCGCTTTTTTTCTCGGCAAGCGTTCCCCGGTTAAGCCGCAGCGTCCAACTGATCAGCTCTTTTTCAGTGGCTTGAAGGGAGGACCCCTCGAGCTCCAGCAGGTCTACTTCATAATCGCTGGACGAAATGACAATCCACGTTTTGCTTTCTTTTTCTACACGTTGTCCTTCTATAGGAGAAGATACCGTGTTATCGCCTAACCACACCTCATCGGCATTGCTTATTAAATCGTTCCACTCCGCTATTGATTTCGATACAGCATGCACCGGACAGTTCAAAATGTGCTCCAGCGGCTTCAACCAGTCTGTCGTGCTCATTTCTCTATCTCCAATCTCCGTAAGCGAGCGGCTGTGCGCGGACCACATACTGAATCCGCGCAATTGACAATTAGCAGCTTCATATAAGCGGATTAATGATTAAAAAGCATATATCCTATCGGTATAGAATATCGCTTTTTTCCGTCATTGTACCATATGAGCCTTGTTAATTCAGCTTATAGCTAATAAAAGAATGATCGACAGCAGCGCAAACAGCGCGGCAATCAGATATAGAAACGAGACCGTTTGTACCTGGCTAAGACCCCATTTCATCAAAAGATGATGCGTATGCAGCTTGTCCGCGCGATGTAAACCCTTGCCGCTTATCAGCCTTCGCAGCATAACGTAAACGGTATCGAAGATTGGCAATCCAAGCGCAAGGAGCGGAACAAGCAAAGTGATGAACGTCGCTCTTTTGAACGTCCCGTCAACCGCAATGACCGCTAGTGTATAACCCAAAAAAGTCGCGCCTGCATCCCCCATAAATATCCGGGCAGGATAAAAATTGTGCACCAAAAAACCAAAGCATGCGCCTGCAACGATTATGGCAAGAATGGCGGTACTCGGCTGCCCTTTGATTAAGGCCACGGTCAAAAGCGTAAGCGCGGATAACGTGCATACGCCCGAAGCAAGTCCATCAACTCCGTCTATAAAATTAATCATATTGATCAAGGCAAACACCCAGAGCATTGTCGTGAGCCAGGAGAGCCAGTCCGGAAACGATAAAAACAAACTGGTAAACGGATTCGCGATACCCGCAATTTTGATGTGAAAAAAGGTCGGTATCGATGCCGCACCCATATAAAGAATCACACGCGGCCATACCGGAAAGTCTTTCCCCTTTGCTTTAAAGGCATCATCTAGGAGTCCGACGACAACAAGCAATGATCCTCCGGAAACAATGGTCCAGGTCAGAGGAGTGAAGCCTATAAAAATAAACATAGCAATTACGCAGCCAACAAAAATAGCCGCTCCCCCCATCAGAGGAATCGGCTTATTATGTATCTTCCTTTGATTTGGACGATCTACAAAGCCAAGACGCAGCGCAAAGACCCGAAGCGGAGGTACGCTTGCAAATACAATCGCAAAGCTAATCAAAGCCGCCAGTCCATATACCATTGCAACTACCCCTTTTTCTGTTTAATTACCTTGTGTATACATTGTTCCCTTATATCGATAAAATACAAGAAACAAATCATACCTATTTGACCGAAATCGGCATTCATGGTAATATTTATTCATAGTTTACTTATCGGATTAATGTATTATTTACTCTCACCATTATGTAGTCGAAAGAGGAGTGCGCACATGCCGAATATCGTTATTATTTCCGGAAGCCCAAATGCTTCATCACGTTTAAACGGAATCACGCAGTATGTTGAACAGCAGCTTATTGAGAAAAATATTGCCGTAGATCTTATTACGGTCGTATCCCTGCCCGCTGAAGATCTTATTCATGCAAGGTTTGGCAGTCCCGCAATAGTAGAGGCCAACAAATTAGTTGAGAATGCCGATGCTGTTATCATTGCCAGCCCCGTTTACAAAGCTTCCTTTACCGGCGTTCTGAAAACGTTCTTGGATCTGCTTCCGCAAAAAGGGCTAGACGGCAAAATAATTGCCCCATTGTTTATCGGCGGTACCATCGCGCATCTTCTCTCTATTGACTATTCCCTTAAGCCGGTACTCGCATCCATGGGCGCCAAAATATATGTAAGCGGCGTTTATGCGGTCGATTCCCAAATTAATCGTACCCAAGAGCCGAATGAAGAACCCGTCTTTGAAATTAATGAAGAACTTACGCTTCGATTAAACGAAACGGTAAATGAACTCGCACGCGAGCTTACTCTCCGCAGTAAATAACTTTGATAATTAAAAAAAGGTGCATGCTTGAGACAATTTCTGTCCCTAATCGCATGCACCTTTTATTTTGTGTTCGATAAAATCAAAAAAACCGAGAATCCTGGAATCCCCGGTTACGATGTCATTGTTAGAAAAAAATGGTGAGTCATGTAGGATTCGAACCTACGACACCCTGATTAAAAGTCAGGTGCTCTACCAACTGAGCTAATGACTCATGATGTGTAAAAAACTGGTGGAGGATGATGGATTCGAACCACCGAACTCAGAGAGAGCAGATTTACAGTCTGCCGTGTTTAGCCACTTCACTAATCCTCCATGCTATTACCTATTTTCCGTATTAACGAAAAATAAAGTGGTGGCTCGGGACGGAATCGAACCGCCGACACGAGGATTTTCAGTCCTCTGCTCTACCGACTGAGCTACCGAGCCTTACTTTAAAGAAAAATGGCGGAGCTGACGGGATTCGAACCCGCGGTCTCCTGCGTGACAGGCAGGCATGTTGGGCCACTACACCACAGCTCCAAGTGGATCCGGTCATCAAACCGAATAAGAAAATATGGTGGAGGATGACGGGATCGAACCGCCGACCCTCTGCTTGTAAGGCAGATGCTCTCCCAGCTGAGCTAATCCTCCAGATGTTACGTTAAAAAGGTAATGGTAGCGGCGAAGGGGATCGAACCCCCGACCTCACGGGTATGAACCGTACGCTCTAGCCAGCTGAGCTACACCGCCACGCTTGTCCCCCGAATAATTGTCGTTTGCAGCGTTCGGGGACACATGCAAAGTCAGAACATTACGCCCTGAAAACTGGATACGAAAGATTAGGTTTGCTGAAACCTTTTTAGCTGCTGTCTGCCGGATGTATGGGTCCATGCAAACGTTTTAGGATAAGCCCTCGACCGATTAGTATTCGTCAGCTGCACACATTGCTGTGCTTCCACCCCGAACCTATCAACCTCGTCGTCTTCAAGGGGTCTTACATACTGGGAAATCTCATCTTGAGGGGGGCTTCACGCTTAGATGCTTTCAGCGCTTATCCCGTCCGTACTTGGCTACCCAGCGGTGCTCCTGGCGGAACAACTGGTACACCAGCGGTACGTCCATCCCGGTCCTCTCGTACTAAGGACAGCTCCTCTCAAATTTCCTGCGCCCGCGACAGATAGGGACCGAACTGTCTCACGACGTTCTGAACCCAGCTCGCGTACCGCTTTAATGGGCGAACAGCCCAACCCTTGGGACCTACTTCAGCCCCAGGATGCGATGAGCCGACATCGAGGTGCCAAACCTCCCCGTCGATGTGGACTCTTGGGGGAGATAAGCCTGTTATCCCCAGGGTAGCTTTTATCCGTTGAGCGATGGCCCTTCCATTCGGTACCACCGGATCACTAAGCCCGACTTTCGTCCCTGCTCGACTTGTAGGTCTCGCAGTCAAGCTCCCTTATGCCTTTGCACTCTTCGAATGATTTCCAACCATTCTGAGGGAACCTTTGGGCGCCTCCGTTACATTTTAGGAGGCGACCGCCCCAGTCAAACTGTCCACCTGACACGGTCCCTCTGCCGGTTTCACGGCAGCAGGTTAGAACTCCGATACGATCAGGGTGGTATCCCAACGTCGCCTCCACACAAGCTGGCGCTCATGCTTCTCAGGCTCCCACCTATCCTGTACAGATCGTACCAAAGTCCAATATCAAGTTACAGTAAAGCTCCATGGGGTCTTTCCGTCTTGTCGCGGGTAACCTGCATCTTCACAGGTATTAAAATTTCACCGGATCTCTCGTTGAGACAGCGCCCAAGTCGTTACGCCATTCGTGCGGGTCAGAATTTACCTGACAAGGAATTTCGCTACCTTAGGACCGTTATAGTTACGGCCGCCGTTTACTGGGGCTTCGGTTCACAGCTTCGGGTTTAACCCCTAACCGCTCCCCTTAACCTTCCAGCACCGGGCAGGCGTCAGCCCGTATACTTCGCCTTACGGCTTCGCACAGACCTGTGTTTTTGCTAAACAGTCGCTTGGGCCTTTTCACTGCGGCCCCCTCGGGCTATAAACCCTACCGAGGCACCCCTTCTCCCGAAGTTACGGGGTCATTTTGCCGAGTTCCTTAACGAGAGTTCTTCCGCGCGCCTTAGCATGCTCTGCTCGCCTACCTGTGTCGGTTTGCGGTACGGGCACCTTCACCTGGCTAGAGGCTTTTCTTGACAGCCGGAGTACATGACCTTCGCTACTAAAATTTTCGCTCCCCATCACAGCCCAGCCTAACAGTGTGCGGATTTGCCTACACACTAGCCTCACTGCTTGGACGGGCTATTCCATCAGCCCGCGTCACTGCCCTTCTGTGTCACCCCATTGCTCATAACGGTTTACGGTGGTACAGGAATTTCAACCTGTTGTCCATCCACTACGCCTTTCGGCCTCGCGTTAGGTCCCGACTTACCCTGAGAGGACGAGCCTTCCTCAGGAACCCTTAGGCTTTCGGCGGACAAGATTCTCACTTGTCTTTTCGTTACTCATACCGGCATTCTCACTTGAATACAGTCCACCAGTCCTCACGGTCCAACTTCAATCCGTATTCAACGCTCCCCTACCCAAGTACCTAATGGTACATGTCATAGCTTCGGTGGTGTGTTTAGCCCCGTTACATTTTCGGCGCAGAGTCACTCGACCAGTGAGCTATTACGCACTCTTT